>CAZWJJ010000015.1:1101-18338 GCA_964634555.1 uncultured Candidatus Saccharibacteria bacterium
CATTCAATACTTCAACGGCGTGGGGCAAATCATTTCTATCCACTCGTTTTCGCTGGGCACCCAAATCATAGCCGTCATTCAAAACTTTAATGAAAAGTATTTCTTTTGATTGTTTTGAAAGCTCGTTGTCGAAAAATAAAATACTGGTCTTTACCCCCGAATAGGGATTAAAGACGCCAGCGGGTAAAGACACAACCGCATAAAGTCCATCTTCTACCAGTTGCTTGCGGAGTTGCTTATAGGCAGTCTGTGCAGTGAAAATGATTCCTTCTGGCACAATGATGCCCGCACGCCCCTTATTGTTCAGATGTTCAGTAATGTAATCAACAAAAAGAACTTCCGAGCGATTTGCCTGCACCATAAAGCGTTTGTGTGGACGAATACCGCCCTTCGGGGTCATAAAGGGTGGATTTGCCATCATTACGTCATAGCGTTCATCCCATTTCTCTTCACTTGTCAGTGTGTCGTATTCTTGGATTCTGGGACTTGGAAAGCCGTGAAGGTACATATTCACCAATGAGAGCTTCACCATATCGGGCGAAATGTCATAACCAGCAAGGTTACCCATTAAGCGTTTCTTTTCGTCTGGCGTGAGCCGTTTATTCTTATTCGATTTCAAAATATGTTTGTAGGCGGAAATAAGGAATCCTGCGGTACCACAAGCGGGGTCAAGAATGCTCTCATCTTTTTTAGGGTCAACAACTTCAACAATAAAATCAATGATATGACGCGGCGTTCGGAATTGCCCAGCATCACCTTGTGAGCCGAGAATAGAAAGTAGATATTCAAAAGCATCTCCTAAATCTTCACTATGGTCATAGGAGAAGGTATTTATGTCCTTCAAAAAGAGATTAAGTGTTTCTGGGTCGCGGTATGGCAAAAAAGCATCTTTGAAAACATCACGGAAAAGTTGCGGTAAGTGTGGGTTCTTCGACATCTTGGCAATACCTTCAATATAGAGGTTCAAGCGCTCTTGCCCGCCAAGTTTTGCATCCATCATTTTGCCCCAGGCGTATTTTTCAAAGCCATTGGTAAAAAACGATGCCTTACCTTTAGGCAAAGATGAGGCTTGCTTATCCATATCGTCCATAAACTTGTAGATAAGTGCAGTGGTGATTTGCTCCACTTGGGCTTTCGGGTCTGGCACCTTGCCGACAAGAATGTCTCGTGCCGAATCAATTTTCTTTTTTATTTCAGTGGTCAACATAATTACATATAGGCATTAAGGGACACATAGTCCTTCACATATTCAGGGACTTTTTCCACCCATCCGTTCAGCTCATTAAGGTCAGACATTGTGAGCTTGGGATTTGTAGCAAGACGAGTGTATTCACCCTTTTCGATAATGTCGCGAATCTCGTTATCAGTGATGTATGCCTTGAGATAATTTTTAATCGGCAAGACAAACTGATTTTCTGGCTTATTGATAGCAACGAACTTCTCAAACTCATCTTCCAGTAATTCGTCTTTTGATTTGAAATTGGAAATGCCACCGAAAACTTTCTCAATAAACTCACGCAAGCTAATCCTGCGGTCAGCCTTCACCGATTTGCGCAACTTTTCGAGGCTAAAGAAATCTTCGGGCTTATCGAAAATGTTGTCCTTTACGTATTCTTCGATAGTTTCCAGGTCTCCTTCTTCGTACTTTTGCTTTATGAAAGAATCATCCTTTACAGCAGCTTCAAATCTCTCAAAAAGTTTGCGGTCAATTTTCATCCCTTCAATACCTACTGCTTTTTCAGTGAACGTTTTGAGTGGGTCAAGTTTAGTGATGCTTATTTCATCAACTTGAACTCCATCGCCACCCTCGCTACCTGCCCCTGTTTTTGGGGGTAGTTTCAAAACTTCATCGTAGTCATACTTTTCCTCGAAGTATTCACAGTTGGCAAAGAAATCAAAGAGTTTGAACTTATCTTTAGGAGTTCTTGCTTCTTGAATCTCGCCATCTTCTTTTTCTTGGTGAGTAAATGTGTACTTACGAGTACCACGTCCTTTTATCTGAATAAAGTCCGTTGGAGAAAAAATCGGGCGCATTAAGCCGATATTCAAAATGTCTTGGCAGTCATAGCCAGTAGTCATCATTCCTACGGTCACACAAACACGTGTCTTGCTTGAGCGGTAACCATCCAAAAACTTTGTATGCCCATTGAGATTGTTATTGGCAAAACTTATCGTGAACTCTTGGGCGTTTGAGATGTTTGAAGTAATCTGTACGGCAAAATCAGAATTGTATTTGCCTGGGTAAAGCTGGTCGGCAAACTGATTTAGGATTTGGGTAACTTTGGACGCGTGTCTCTGGCTTACGCAGAAAACAATGCCCTTACCAATCTCTCCAGTGATAGGGTCTTTTAGTGCGTTCTCCAAAAAGGTTTTGCAGAAAATCTGGTTGGTTTTGTCGGAGAAGAACTTACGCTCAAAGTCAGTATGAAAGAAGGTCTGTTCTTCCTCTTTGTCATTTTCGTCCTCTACCATCATTGCGTACCCCTTTTCTGATAGAAGTTCGGTAGTAACTTCAGTTCGTGCATCTGCCACAACAGGATTTACCAGATAATTATCTTTAACGCCATCAAGAAGTGTGTATCGGAATGTGGGCTCACCAGATTCACAGCCAAAAGTCTTATAGGTATCAAAAAGCTGGCGACGCTCCCAGGCTCGTGGGTCTTTTGAGTTTAACTTTAAGGGGTCAATTCCCTTGAGATAATTTCTTGGCGTCGCCGTAAGTCCGAGCTTATATCCAACAAAGTATTCAAAAACTGCACGGCTATTCCCGCCGATAGAGCGGTGTGCTTCATCTGAAATGAGCAAGTCAAAATCAGTCGGTGAAAACAATTTCTGGTACTTGTTATTGAAAGATAGGCTTTGGACAGTGGAAACCACAATCTCTGCTTTGCGCCAGTCACCTTTATTTTCTTTGTAGATGACTGTGGTGTAATCCTTTGAAAGCCATTTTTTGAAGTTCTTGGCTGCTTGGTCTTCCAATTCCAAACGGTCAACAAGGAACAAAATACGCTTGGCATTTCCCGACTTCAAAAATAACTTAATAACTGCGGCAGAGACGAGAGTTTTACCTGTCCCTGTTGCCATCTCAAAAAGGTATCGGTCACTGCCTTTTGCGGCAGACTCTTGAAGAGATTTAATCGCTCGGAGCTGATACGGACGCAGAAACTTGAGTGTCTCCGCATCAATCAGATTTTGTCGTTGCGTATCATCAGACCAACGAGGGTCACTGCGATAGTCTGATTTTTGGGTTAGAACAATGTAATCATCCTCAACTTTTTCCTCTGCAAGGCGTTGAGGATTTGGCTTGAACTGCTCAAAATGTTGAAGAGAATCTGATTTGGGAAAGTGAACTATGACGGAAGAGTTACCACGCTCCAAATCTCAGAAGTAATGCAGGTTACCGTTTGAGAGAATAACAAAACGCACATTGAGGGATTGAGCATATTTACGTGCCTGTTCTTTGCCATCAAGCGGGTCTTTGTCTTCAGATTTCGCCTCAAGTACTACGTAGGGAAAACCTTTTTCATCAAGCAATAGAAAATCAATGAAGCCATTGTTGGTTTTTTCAAAATCGTTTCCCAAACAATCAACCGCTTTTTTGGTGAGCTTTACGTTTGGTTCAAGTGAGATGTTTGCCTTGCCATTTTCGTCGTCAAAAAATCTCCAGCCAGATTTCTGAAGCAGGTCGTTTATTTTTATTCGTGCTTTAGCTTCTTTTTGCATTGTGAGTGTTGGTGCTGCGTTTAATAAAATCCTCGATGTCTTCCATTGAGATACGCCAGGCTCCGATTTTAGTCGCTTTCAATTTTTTAGCTTTGATTGCACGATAAACAGTCCTCTCGTGGATTTGAAAGCTATCAGCAATCTCCTTTACGGTAAAAAACTTCTTTTTGGACATAAAAAGGTAATCCTTGTGCCTTGCTATTGCACTGCATAATCCATCATAGCTCGTCAGGACAGCGAATGTCAAAATTGTTCAAAGCTCATTTTTGCAAAAAATTATCCACAGGACACCAGTATCATTGAGATAACAGGACATAACTTGGGTGCCATTGACCCACTTTTCTTGTTCAAAGTAAAATTAAATCAACAGTTACATAGTCGTCGAGAGACAACGACGCCTATCAAGTAGCAGAAGTAACTGCCATCGTTAGTCAAAATAAAATTGTATCCAGCTACAATTTTCTACGAATAACTCGTAGCACTGATTTTGACTTGCTGGTGGTGGTCAAAGCTTCTGCTACGCACAAAGCCCGTTAGTGGCTTTGCGGGTCGCCTCAAAGCAGAAGCCCCGCCAAGCCATTAGCGGGTTTTTTCTATGCTCACGCTCGAACGCTGCAAAAAACTCTTGGGCAATGAAGCCAAGAATTATACGGACGAACAAATTGAAGCGATACGTGACGAGCTTTATGTTGGTGCGAATTTAGCTTTTAACCATTGGCGGAAAAGCCATTGTCTGACTTCGGGAGGTGACGGCTCACCATCTCTCGAAGTGAGCCAACGGCTCACGTCCACCCCACTCCCTACAGGAGAGCCTGCGGACGAAAAAAGCAGGTAGCAAGCAAGCCAAGATAACGGATTCCTCAGTTGTACTCGGTGTCATTCTTGTTCTTTGAAAGACCTTATACGGACTGGTTCTGGGTCATAGACCAAGACTGATACCCATACAGGTACTGGTAAACAGATACCGAGGTATCGAGGACAACGGCTCGTGGGTGGTGGGGTTATGCAATGGCTAACGCCATTAAAGGTCGAACTTACTAAATCATCTTAAAAACTATGAGAGACCAACACTATAAGAACAAAACGCTGCGAATTGCTGATGCTACGTGGGAGAAATTGAAAGATAAAAGACGAAAGTCAGGTATGAGCTGGAATCTCTTTATCCTTTCGTTAGTCAAAGGGAAGAAAGTTTCAACTAAAAAAACAGAATTACCAGAGGGTGTCCCGCCCAGCCCGCGCGAGGTCGAAAAGAAAACTGGCACTACCCAATCCCATTTATCACAAAAACAACTGTGAAGAGAGCGGGTGTCACCCCGTTAGCTCGCTGGTGCAGTTCTGTGCGGTATAGGTAATACCCGTGTCCATCTTTCCTGGAGGGAAATAGACCATTACCCGTGGATACAGACCGACTGATTACATAGTAGTCCCTAATAACAAAAACAGCCCCGTCGGGCTTATTGAATTAAATAGCTGTTGTATTCAATTAAAAACTCAAACTCTCTTCGTCTCTAACAATTTAATTATAGGCGAACTCAAAAGTACGGTCAAGTGGATAAACAAACTACAACAGCCCTCATCTTATCGAATTAAACAGCTATTAAACGTTATGGAGATTTCACAAACAGATTTTCTCACCATCAAAGAAGTCGCCGAGTTGTTGCGAATTTCTGAAGCAACTGCTTTGCGGTGGTTGAAGTCGCAAAAAATCGCTGGCTTCTTTCGTGTGGGAAGACAATGGCGCATCAGAAAAAAAGATTTTGATTCGCTCATAGACTATGGGGTCGAACTCGAATTAAAAAAATAAATACTATGGAAAACAATCAACCAAAATTAGAGTCGGAAAGTGTAATGCAAGTAATCTTCCACAAGGAAAACCCTCTCAAGGCAAGCTCTCCTGCTTGGAAGAAAATTCTACGGTTCCTTAGGGAAATTGTGATACTGGCGTTCTGGGTCTTTGTGGCTTGCATCGTACTAAGAATGTTAGTGCCTTACTTTGAAATCTGTTCGCAGATAGGAACTTGGAACTGTTAATACTATGGAAACTTTAATCGAACAATTCTTACATTACCTAACTGTGGAGCGTGCGGTTTCTCCGCGTACAGTTAAGGCATATCAACACGACTTATCGAAGTTCGCTGATTTTGCGCACTCTCTTGGCATAGAAGAATTGCAGAAGATTACCAAAGAAGATATTAGGAAGTTTCTCTCCTCGCTTGCGCAGAATGGCATCAACAAACCTAATGCTGCCATAACACGGTCACGCAAATTATCGTCCATTAAATCTTTCTTCAAATACTTGGTACACGAGGAGATTTTGGAACACAATCCAGCAGCCGATATTGAGTCTCCAAAGATTCCTGAACGAGAACCTTGCTACCTCACGCAAGAGGAATATCAAGCACTCCTTGATGCGGTAAAAAGAGTTGCCACGCCTTATTATCAATTCCGTGATTTGGCGATAGTCACACTACTGCTTGGTACAGGTATCAGACTCTCCGAATTGGTTGGATTGACTATACAAAACGTAACCCTAAATAACGGCTCCAGTGTAATCAAAGTTCGGGGCAAGGGAGACAAAGAACGCACTATCCCACTCAATAAAGATGTTGTTGCTGTTCTTGAGAAGTATTTGAAAGCTCGCCCAGAAGTAGAAACAGATAAACTTTTTGTCAGCCGCAAAGACAACGGCTTGAGTTCTGGCGCCGTCTATCACCTCGTAAAAACATATCTTGCAGCGGCGGGCATCAAGAAGGTTAGGGCTGGGGTCCACTCTCTCCGCAATATCTTCGCTACTTCACTTTTGAATAACAAAGGAATTGGTCTTTTGCAGATTCAGCAGCTTCTTGGACACAAGAAATTGGAGACCACGAGACGTTATCTCCACATCAGCGATACAGACTTACGTAATGCTGTTGATTCTTTAGTTTTGAATAAACCAATATGAGTATCGCAACTACAAAACCCTGGGCAATTATCTACATTCGTGTGTCATCAGAGGAGCAGGTTGATGGCACAAGTCTTGAGTTTCAGGAATCGGAATGTCGTAGATATGCAGAACGTTTAGGGTTTGAGGTAGTTGAGGTATTTCGTGAAGAAGGACAATCTGCAAAGGATATGTCCCTCAATAACAGAAAAGCGTTTTTAGCAGCAATCCAGTTTTGTAGAAAGAACAAAGGTAAGGTTGAGGCGTTTATTGTGCTTCGCGTAAGTCGCTTTGCTCGTAACACTGAAGACCATCTTGCTGTCCGAAAGATTTTAGCTGGCTATGGAACCAACTTACATTCTGTTACGGAAGCAATCGGCAACAAACCACAAGAGAAAGTCTTTGAGGTAATGGCAGCGGCGTTCTCCGAGTATGACAACGCTATTCGTAAACAGCAGTGTGCAGATGGAATGAGCGAAAAAGTTAATCAAGGATTGTATCCCTGGCATCCGCCCGTTGGCTACCTTTGTGCACGGTTCAAAAGTCGTGACCTCAAAAAAACGGAAGCTGACAAACCAGACCCTGCGAGATTCCCTTTTGTTCAGAAACTTTTACGAACTTGCTTGGAACAAAAAATTAAAAGCACTCTTGAGTTACAAGAGATTGCTCATAAATTAGGAATTACAAATCGTAAAGGCGGTAAAATCTCACGTCAAAGTATTGATAACATCTTTGCCAATAAGTTTTACGCGGGCATTATCGTAAATCCCTTCACTGGAAAGGAAGTAGAGGGCAAACACGAGCGGATGATAAGCCCCGAAGAGTTCAACCAGATACAGCTCATTCGTAAGGGTAAATTAAAAATTACTGTTGCAAAGCGAGCCAAGAATCACCCAGACTTTCCACTCACAAGAGACGTGAAGTGCTCTTCTTGTAAGATTGGCTTGAGTGGCAGCCATCCGCGCGGTAATGGAGGTGTCTATTCTTACTATCACTGCCATAACAAAAATTGCCCGCTTTACTGCAAGAACATATCTCAAAGCAAAATGCACGATGATTTCGTTGCGTGGCTTGGTACGGTTACACCAAAATCAGAGTTCTTGGAATTGTTCAGAGAGGTTGTGCTTGATGTATGGAAAAGCAATGGAGCCGCCCTGGAGGATTCTATTAAACGTCAAAGTGCAGATATTCAACAGCTCAAACAGAAAAAGATTGATTACGTGGAGATGATTCGCAAGAACACCATTAGCGAAGAGTTTGGCAAAGAGATGATAGAGAGTACTGACAACGAAATTGCCGCTGCGCAAATAACAATGAGAGAAAACAACATTGATAAATTAGACCTTGAGACCGCCACAATATACGCAACCAACTTTATTTCAGATTTGCCACGCACCTGGAGAGACCTTGATGTAGAAACCAAAAAGCGGTTCCAAAAACTCATTCTTCCCGCAGGAATTACCTACGATAAAAAATCAGGGTTTGGAACCGCCCAGTTGGGGCTTATTTACGAGATAAGCCGACAACTTGATGGTCAAAATACTTCTTTGGTGGACCTACGGGGAATTGAACCCCGCCCTCATCCATGCCATGGATGCGTTCTACCGATGAACTATAGGCCCGGCAAAATCTTCTGTTAAAAAATGATAATATATTATTTATAAAAAATCCAGCTCGTTTAACGATGAGATAACTCGATGTTCATATTTTGGCTCCTGATCATTGTAAGGACTGTCTGGCCGGTAGATTTTGATTGTTGTAACATCATCTTTAGAAAAATTTTTTCGGATTGCATCGAGTTCGCTGAATTTATCATCTATATAAACTATTGGACATATGCCATTCCCTAACATTTTTTGCAAAATCTCAGGTTTATCGCCAACATTTTTGACCACATACAAGCCGGCTGGTTTTAGACCGAGTGTCTCGATCTTTAACTTCTGAAAGCTTTCATCGCCGACAGTAATTATCGAAAAAGGAATGCCGGATATGGCTGCCTTGATCAGAAAATCATTTACATCGGGATAAGATTTTAGTGAACTTTTAAGCCAATTCTGAAATTTATCGATGACCTCATGTTCTTTCATAGTTGCACCGGTATTGAGATTGATTTTATTTAAAAATTTTCCAAGGTTGAATCCGCCGTCTTTTTTGGTTTCTTGATACGATTCACGGATTATATCATCCGGGATCGACAGTTCAGAAAATATTTGAAACATACCATTGAGTCCGTTTTCAAAATAAGCCAGAGTGTTGTCGAAATCCAAGGCGATATGTTTTATTTTTGATACAGCCATACTAGGCTATTCTATAATAAAAATAAAATTAGTGATAATATTCCGATATTCATCGGGCCATAGTAAAGTGGTATTACATAGCATTCGCATTGCTGAGGCGGGAGTCCGATTCTCCCTGGGTCCACCACTTCGCTCCGCACCGCGTTATGAGCTACGCGGTGCAAGCACTCTCTGTTTTCTATAACTATTAGCTATTGACAGATGATCGTTTGAAATGCTAAAACTAAATCAGAAATCGTTGAAAATATACAAGAGAGTTAGTATCAACCTCATATAAAAAGGATGGTGCTGATGCATGAGTAAGGCAAAACAGGACATCTCTCGAGTTCTTGCTACAGTTAAGGATTTTGATCCTGTAGTTTTCATGGGCGAAGGCTGGAAGATTCTTGAGGGTGAATGTGATAAGCGTGCCGAGGCTCTGGTCAAAGTTGATTTCACTAAAGTTAATTTGGAAAATTGCCTTAAGGAAGGTGAATCCTATATCAGCGGCGAAGAAAATCTCAAGCGCCTTGGGGAGAAGGGTAACATCCTCCTTGGCGTTGAAACTTTTTTAGCACTTTGGAATGAGCCTGGCCATGAGACTCTCAAATGGATTTATAATGAAAAACTTTTTGTTTCCTATCTTAACTTTTTTGGGACTGTTATCAAGAGCCCGCACGGCAACCGCTATGTGCTCTGCCTCTATCGCGATGACCGCAGGTGGCACTGGAGCTGCTCCTGGCTCGGCAATGATTGGTGCGACCGCGACTTCTCCGTCTCTCTTGTAAGTTAGTCTTTTGAATTTTGCCACTCTGACCTTAATATTAGTCATTTTGATCTTTATCCTCCGCTTAGCGGGGGCTTTTTTATTGCCGATGTAGACTGAGGGAAATGTGCCTGAATTTTCGCTTTAAACGTAGTAATGCCTAAACGTCGCCGGCACTCCAACACTGTCATTGTGAGAAGCTTGCGACGAAGCAATCTCTAATGGTTAATTGACGGAGATTGTCACGCTCTTTACGGTCGCTCGCAATGACAAACATTGTCCTGTAATGGACTATATTTTTTGGTGCAGTTATGTTATTTTTGAAGGCGGGTTAGATGCTTTGTAAACTATTTTTAAAGAAAGGGGTCAGTGGGAATGGAAGAGAAAAACAAGATTGTGGTTTTTGTGATGGATCGGCATGAGTTGGATAATTCAGAAAAAAGCAAACTCGAAGCGATGTTTCCCGACAGGGAATTAGAATATCGTTCGTGGTGGCCAAACAACGCTCAAGACCATTTGCGATGGTGTAAGCGCTTCGAGCCAGATGTCATTGTTTTGCCTAATGTCCAGCCAGTTGTTTCTTTGGCTATCAAGGAGTTTGCGCATGTTTCAATTACGGCCGATGGGATTAGAGAACTCGTAGCTTACAAAGAAGAGTTTAAACCCTTCGAGCCGAAAGATAAGAAGTAGGCATTAGATAAAAATAGAGCAGAGTTGCGCCGGATGGATTCCCGGCGCTTTTTTATTTATAGGAATTAAAGTATAATTTCAGCTATGCAAATGAAGAAGATTTTTATCGCCTCTGATCATGCGGGTTTTGAATTGAAGGGCAAGCTGATCGATCTGCTTGAAGATCTCGGTTATGTTGTTCAGGATGAGGGTCCATATTCTCTTGATGAGGCGGATGATTATCCCGATTTTATTTCTAAGGCGGCGAAAGAGGTTTCAAATGATCCGCAAAATTCTTTGGGGGTCGTGCTGGGCGGTTCTGGTCAGGGAGAGGCGATGGTTGCAAATAGATTTCCTAATGTGCGGGCAAATGTTTATTACGGCGTAAATCTTGATTCGATAAAATTTGCCCGCCTGCACAACGATGCGAATGTTTTATCTCTCGGCGCGCGTTTTATGAGTGAAGATGAGGCCAAGGTAGCTTTGAAAACTTGGCTTGATACGGCGTTTTCAGGTGAAGACAGGCATATAAGGAGAATTAAAAAGATCGAGTCGCTTAAGATTAATAATTAGACCATGATTATTCCGGCAATTATAGCCAAAGATTTTGATGAGGTAGAGGAAAAGGTTGAGCAGGTGGAGAATTCAACTGAGTGGGTTCATCTGGATAATATGGATGGGCTGTTTACGCCAGTCGAGAGTTGGCCATATTTTGATATTAAAGAAGCGCCGAAGGATCTCGAGTATATAGATTTTATTCGGACTGATAATGTTAAGGCTGAGATTCACTTAATGACTAAACATCCTGAAAAGAATTTGGAAAAGTGGGTTGATGCCGGCGCCGATCGAATACTTTTTCATTACGAATCAACTACTGAGGCAGAACTTGATAGAATGCTCACTTATCTCGAAGATGTCGAAGGGGTTGAAGCCGGTATCGTGCTGAAATACGAAACTCCGATTGATGTTTTAGATAAATTTATTGATGATATAGATGTTGTTCAGCTCATGAGTATTAGTCATATCGGTTTTTATGGTCATCCGTTAGAGGAGGGGATTTATGCTAAAATTCGGGATTTGCGGGCTAAATATCCTGGTGTTACAATTAACGTCGACGGTGGAATTAATTTAGAAAATGCTAAGATGGTTATGGACGCCGGTGCGGATAATTTAGTGATTGGATCGGCGATTTTTAATAATGATGATCCTGCACGAGCGATAAAAGAGTTTAAAAATAGTTTGTAAAATAATTGATGTCGGAATTGCATGAGGATAAAATAAAAGCGCTCGAGACACAGGCTAATGAGATTCGGAAATCTATAATTGAGATGCTGGTTGAAGCTGGTTCGGGCCACACTGCTGGCCCGCTGGGTATGACAGATATTTTTACGGCATTTTATTTCCACATTTTGAAACATGATCCGAAAGATCCGCTTTGGGCGGAACGCGATCGCTTAGTGCTTTCAAATGGACATATCTGTCCTGTTTTATACGCTACTATGGCCCATGCCGGATATTTTCCGCTTGAAGAGTTGATGACTCTGCGTAAGTTGGGCTCAAGATTACAGGGTCATCCTCATCGTGAATATCTGCCATGGCTGGAAAATAGTTCTGGTCCTTTGGGATTGGGTTTGTCGCAGGCGGTTGGTATGGCTCTGGCGCAAAGAATGGACGGCAAAGAATCTAATGGCCAATATATTTACGCATTTCTCTCTGATGGTGAACAGGAGGCCGGGTTGACATGGGAAGCGGCTATGCTAGCGGGAAAAAATAAACTGCACAATTTAATTGCGATCATTGATAGAAATAATATTCAGATCGATGGTTTTACTGAAGATGTTATGCCGCTTGAACCGTTGGCGGATAAATGGCGCGCCTTTAACTGGCATGTGATAGAGATCGATGGCCATAATTTTGCGGAGATCGTGGGCGCTGTAGATCAGGCTAAGGCCATTTTTGAGAAACCGACGATAATAATTGCTCATACTATTCCCGGCAAGGGCGTAGATTTTGCGGAAAAGAAGTTTGAATGGCACGGAAAACCGCCGACCAAAGAGGAGGGGAAGATCGCACTTGACGAACTCCGGACTTTGGGCGGGAGGATTGCCAGTGAGCATCAATAAGTATAAGGGGCTAGTATAAGTATAAGAAGTAGAATGATAGTGAATTCTCAAAAATTAAATCCAAAACTATTTGACGCCGATATAGAGAAGGTGCCGATTCGCAATGGTTTTGGCGAAGGCTTGCTTCAGGCTGGTATAGAAAATGAAAAGGTTGTCGGACTTTGCGCCGACTTGACCGAATCCACCAAGATGCTGGCTTTTGCAGAAAAATTTCCTAAGAGATTTATTGAGATCGGTGTGGCGGAGCAGAATTTGGCTGCGACGGCTTCGGGTATGGCGGCGATGGGTAAGATTCCATTCATGAGTTCTTACGCTGTTTTTTCTCCCGGCCGGAATTGGGAACAGATCAGGACAACGATCTGCTATAACAATAGAAATGTAAAGATCGCCGGTTCTCATGCCGGGGTTTCCGTCGGGCCGGACGGCGGTTCACATCAGGCACTTGAGGATATTGCTATTATGAGGGCACTGCCGAGAATGAGAGTGGTCGTGCCAGCTGATTCTATTGAAGCGAAGAAGGCAACTTTGGCAATTGCCAGCAACGATGGTCCGGCGTATTTGCGATTGGCTCGCGAAAAGACGACAGTTGTGACGACAGTCGATTCGCCGTTTGAATTTGGTAAGGCTAATTTATTATGGGACAGTGAAAATCCATCAGTTGCGATTATCGCCTGTGGCCCGCTTGTCTATAATTCTTTGATGGCCGCTAAGAGTTTGGAAGCCGAAGGGATCTCGGTATTGGTTTTAAATTTGCATACTGTTAAACCGCTGGATGTAGAGGCGGTTATTTCTGTTGCAAAAAGAGCTGGCCGAGTGATTACAGCCGAAGAGCATCAGATCGCCGGTGGCATGGGTTCGGCCGTTGCGGAAGTTTTGGCGCAAAATTATCCGGTGCCGATGGAGTTTATTGGCGTTCGAGATCAATTTGGCCAGTCCGGTAAGCCGGAAGAATTAATGGAGCATTACGGAATGGGGATCAAGGATATTGTCACAGCGGTTAAGAAAATTAGTCTAAGAAAATGAAGGAGCAGATATCTCCCGCTGATGTTTCTAATCAAATAGAGGAAACCAAAATCGAAGAGAAAAAAGTCGGTAGGAATATAAATGAATATTTGAAAGCGCACGGTATTGAGGCGCCTCCGGTCAAGTTGCATATATTTTTTAACGCTCATGAATATGCTAAGGATATCGAAGGGGTTCAAAAATATTTAGCCGAGGCGGATATTGTTTTTCCAGAACTTGTTGGTTGGGATCAGACGAAACTTCAAGTTATAAATAAAGTATCGACAGGGGAAATGTCGGCTAAGGCCGGACTGAATAAATCTTATGGTTTTGAGCGTAATCCATATTACACCCGATTACTCGAGATTTTGCATGGTACAGACAAGAAGGTTGCTTTCGTTGATTTGCCCTATGGCTCTCCATTACAAGAAAAGACTTACGAAGAGAAGGATAATTATAAAAAAAGTGGAAATAAAATTTTTAGGGAAGATTTAAGTTATGAAGAAGCCATAGGGAATATGAAAGCTGATCTGTTATCTTTCTTGGGAGCGGTTGCCGAAGAGAGAGAAGAGTATATAACAGAAAGATTTGGTCCGGAGATAAAGAATATTATTGAAAATAATCCTGATTTATTGAGTAAGGATAGTATTAATGCTCTAATGATATTTGGTTTTGATCATAAAAAGTTTTATCACGAACTTAAGTTCAAAGATGTCGATGTTACAAGAAGTTTTGCTACCACTCCATTAACAACTAATTATTTATCTGAGATATATAATAGATTGAAGTATCATAAGAATGTATCGGATGAGTTGTATGCGCGGGCATTGCTAGGGGAAATACTTGTTCTTAAAAAAGGGAGGAATTTTACCGGCGGTTCGCCTGCTACTAGTTATGAGGAGATTTTTTTGTTCCGATCGTTTATTGATAAATTTTCTCTTAATGAGATTAAGGAGATATATAGTCACGTCAGGGATAAGGATTTTGAAAATTATTTAGATGGGGTATTGAAGGATAAGGGACTGATTAGTGCTTGAAGATATTGCTTAGGTCGTAATTGATAAATCCCAGTTCAGGTTCTCGGCGAAGCCAGATTTTGGCAACTCTGTTTTTGAGGTCGATTATAATTTTGGCGATGGTGCGTTCGTTCATAATGCTTAAGGTTGCACCATCGATTTGATCATTCATTAGCGTCTCGAGTTCTTCGTCGGCCATCTGATCTTTTATTTTTTCGGTTGCAACATTGTATCTATTGAAGGTGCCGTTGATATTAGTATTGCCCTCGAAATTTTTTAATGCAGTCAAGTAGTGGTTGGTATGCACGAAAGGCGATGTTGGATGGGTAACTACCTCATCGCTGGAATTGTATTCAATGTTCCATATTTTACCATCTGTGCGGATAATATTTCCGCTATAACCTAAAGAGCGCGGAAGATCTCTTAATTTCTCAAAATCCTTATCTGGATCCTTAGTGTTCGAAAGCCAGCGTGCAATGACATTTTTTGAGAGGCCAGTGTTTGTTTTTGTTGAGACTAATGAATTTATACAGCTCACAAAGCCGTTGGAGTTGATACTGACGGAATTTCCGCCGAGAGTATTATAGTAGTAAAGTTCGAGAATTTTCAGATCGGCGATCTGCTTGGATATTATGCATATTTTATCCTCCGAATATTTCTCCCAATCTTCATTATGTGCGATCAATTTACCACTGTTTGTAATTAAGGTAGTACATTTTTCCGCTGAATAATCTTGATTAACCTCATCTTCAAGAGATATTGTATAAAGATCTAAAAAGTCTACTCCGGCGCCTTGAGCATAGCCGCGCATTTCTTCAATATATTCGGGAAAATATTCCTGATTGAATTTTAGAAATTTTTCAGCGCGCTCTATCTTCACTTTCCAGTCTCCAAAAACATTTGATCTCGAAATTGTTTCTTTGGCGGCATTGGAAAAAGATTGGCCCATTGCAAAGCCGAGATCAAAATTATTTTTAGCTTCGAATTCGAAAAAGTTTTTGTGGGACATTGTTTGGCCGAAAAGATGTAGGTTTTATTTGGATTTTTTAAATTTCCCGCAGTTTATAATTCTCCGGTGCTTCGGCTAGATATTTTTCCAGATCAGAACGATGCAACAAGCCTTCCCGCGCACCGATCTTTTGGACAACAGACATTGAATTTATTGGTCCCCAAAGCAGAGCATCTTCAAAGTCTTTACCAAGAGCAAGTGCAGAGACTATGGTCGAGGCGAAAGCATCTCCGGCCCCGGTTCGCGAGAGAGGCGGAGCGATATCGGGATAAAGCGGAATACTGTAAAATTTATTTTCATTGTAGGCATAGGCGCCATTTGGGCCGTCTGTAATCACAACCATTTTTGGACCCAATTTATTCACAGTCATCAGTAAATTTTTAATGTCGGTTTCTTGAGTGTTTAAAATTCTTTGTGCCTCTTCTTTATTGCAGAAAAATATTTCCGCACGGGCATAGATTTTTTTGAGTTTTTCTACGCCGAGAGTCATCTGAAATGTTCCGGGTTGAAAAGCTAGTTTAACTTCCGGATGTGCTTCAAGATAGTTTTCAATGTCTCTATGAAAGGCTTCTGAAGTACCGCCAAGTGAGCTTAGATACAGCCAGTTGGTTGTAAAATCATCTGGCATTTTGTAGGGATAGGCCTCGTGCTTGACCAAGATCGTTCTTTCTGGTCCGTACCAGAGAACATAGTGATAGTTACTGATTATGCCTTCGTGAGAAAAAACATAATCGGTTGAAACATGATCCTCTCTTAGAGCCTGAAGATTTTTTTCACCGACATCATCTTTGCCTTGATTGGTGATATTGGCTGAGGCTAGGCCTAGGCGGGCCGCCGCTACTGCCGCATTGGTGGAATTTCCGACAGCGGATACAACTTTCACAAAATCGTAGGGAATTTTATCGCCAAAGCTGATACAGAGTTCATCGCGATGTTTCTCAGTATCTTTATGAGTGTCTGCGCCCGAGGTTGCACCAAGTCTGATAAAAGCATCCGTCACAATATCTCCTATCGACACAAAATCAAATTTTTTGATATCCATCGTCCTAGAAATTAATATAAATAATTATCAGCCTTACAAAATCTCGCGCTTAAGATATTTGATTATAACATATCGTCGTTATAGAATATAAACACATAGCCAGCAGGAATAATAAAAATGATTACTTTAAGAGAGACAATTAAAGACACGGAATACAAGAAGAAAGCTGTCGGGCATTTTAATATTTCCACGATCGATCAGCTCTGGGCGATCTTTAGAGCGGCTAAGAGTTTGGATGTGCCGGTCATTATCGGTGTTTCGGAGGGTGAGCGCGATTTTATTGGTGTCTCTCAGGCGGTTCTTTTGGTTCATAGTATTCGCGAGGAGTATAACTATCCGATATTTATAAATGCCGATCATACATATTCTTATGATCGCGTCAAAGAGGCGATTGATGCCGGTTTTGATTCTGTTATTTTTGATGGTGCTAAATTATCGTTGGAGGAAAATATTGCGATTACAAAAAAGTGTGTTGAATATGCTCGACATGTTTCTAAGATAGAAGAGAGGGATATTTTGATTGAGGGGGAGTTAGGGTATATCGGAAGTTCGTCAAAGATTTTGGAAGGAATTCCCGAAGGCGCTGCAGTTTTGGACGAAAATTTGACCACTGTGTCCGATGCGTTGAAATTTGTTAAGGAAACTGGCGTTGATCTTTTTTCTCCGGCGATCGGCAGTATTCACGGTG
>CAZWJJ010000016.1:0-18287 GCA_964634555.1 uncultured Candidatus Saccharibacteria bacterium
TGCATTTTACTAAATCCTACCTCTAACGTATTTTTAGATCAAAGCTCTTCTGCCAGAATATAACAAAAATACGCCATGTCAAATAGAAAAATTCTTCAGTGAATAAAGATCCGGATCATCGAGGTCCATTTCTGATTTTGGCAGATCATCAATCACCTCCTGATTATCTTCCATATTGCCATTTTTCTGCATAGCATTTTTCAGATCTGTCATATTAGAAATCTTACCAGATGACACCAACTCCAAAAGATTTCTCAGATCATCTTTAGAAAAAAAGTCAATTGTCACTCTCCCGCCAAAATCTCTTCTTTCGATATTGACTCGAGTACCAAGCCTCTCAGTCAGCTTCGATTCCATCTCATCGATTTCTGGATCATCCGGATACTCCTTCTTCCTGACTCTCTCTGTCGCAATCTTCCTTGCTATGTTTTCCGACTCACGAACTGAGAGTTTTTTATACATTATCTCCTTGAATAGCGTCATCTGCTCATCCGGCCTATCGATCAGCATTAAAAGTGGGCGGGTATGGCCCTCGGTAATTTTCTTAGCCGAAAGCGCCTCAAGCATATCGGGAGGCAAATCAAGAATTCGTAAACTATTGGAAACATATTCACGACTCTTACCAACCTTCGCCGCGATCTCATGATGTTTGAAATTAAACTTATCAACCAGTTGTTTAAATGCCTTAGCGCGATCAACTGAATTCAGATCCTCTCTTTGAATATTCTCAATGATCGCCAATTCAAGCTTCACTAAATCACTCTGTTCACCTGTGCGAATAACGACCGGCACCTGAGAGATTCCGGCAATTTTAGAGGCACGCAATCTTCTCTCTCCTGCAATCAACTCGTACTCAACCCCCAACCCGCCATCTTCAGTGCGGAACTCCTTCCTTGTCGCAACCAATGGTTGTAAAACCCCATACTGGCGGATAGATTCAGCCAGATCATTCAACTGCGCTTGATCAAATTCATGGCGCGGCTGGTAGGGATTCGGTTTAATCTTCTCAAGCTCAATCCAAAATATTGAATTGCTTAGACCATTTTTAACATCATCTTCATTCATGCCAATAATTTTAGCATGAATCAAAAATAAAGGATATTAACCACTCTTTCTTCACTTAATAAAAAGCCGGCCCTTACGGGACCGGCGTGGCCTAACAAAAAGTTAATCGTTTCTGAGAATCCAGACGATGACCAAAAGTCCTAATGTACATCTAGAATCATGAGAATAAAAATACCCCACACTAACTGCTGTACAGATAGCAAGCGATGCCAGGCACTTGGCCGTCCATTCACCCATATCCCCTTCTCTCTCCCGACCTATAGTCGAGTTAGTTTTTGGTGAGAATCCAAAGAACAATCAGAAAACTTGGAGCACACACAAAATCATTCGTGTAATGGTATCCGACAGCTATTACGGCACAGACCGCAACTGGCTTCATACACTCCATAGCCCATTGCCATCTGGTCATTGTATCCTCCTGTTCTCAATTTGTTGGGTTAGTTGATAACCCAATGCACAACAGCGACCAGAACTATCCCTATCATGATCGTGATCATGTGATATTTCAACCAACGACCGAAGACTTCTTCAGGAATCACTTCGACGATCTCATCACATCGATGAATCTTCACAACATCTCCTTTTTCAACTCCTTTGCTGTGATAGCAAGGATCATCATCTAGCACTACTCTATCATAATGTTATTATTTGTCAAGCATAAAAACGACTTACTTGTAATGCTATTTATCCCTTAATTTGTGCCGCGGGAGAGACTTGAACTCTCATGAGGTTGCCCTCGATAGATTTTGAGTCTATTGCGTCTACCATTCCGCCACCGCGGCATTTTTTATAAACCTTTAAGAAACCTTGCCCATACTCTTCCCGGCGTCAATCTTGCCAATTATTTCGCCACCAGAGCACTCAATCAAATTAACAAATATTAGAATATCTGGCAAACAGCGCTTCCTTATTTAATTTTATTCACCAATTTTCTAAAATATTTAATGGCATAGTTGTGAGCCTCGTGATTTGCCAATAGTATCTCGTGATCATACTTTTTAATCAATTCAGGATCGCCAATAATATTCTTCGGCCGATGATGTTCGTCTTTTACAACCCCAACAACTAGGATTTTCATACCATCCCGTCTCAAAATCTCTTCCGCCACCGCAACCTGTAATTTTCCACCATCAACTACCAACATATCAGGGAATCGCCATTCCGGATGATTAAGGCGCCTTTCCAAAATCTCTCTTAATGACCTTAAATCATCAGCAGGATAATTTCCCCGAATCTTAAATTTTCTATACTGATTCCTATCAATCTGCCCATTTTCAATCACAATCATTACACCCACATTATTTTGTCCGCTTAAATGAGCGACGTCATACGCCTCGATCCTAAAAATCTTATCTTGACCAAGAGACAAGCCGGACGACAAAGCTGACTCCCTTTTTATTAAGCTTATGTCATTGATATGTTCTACTGCGAAAATCTGCCTCTTCAATTTATCTGCCTCTTCAAATTCTAAATTTTCAGCCCGCTTATTCATCTCTTTTTTTAGCGAATTGATTATCGTCTTCTTTTTTCCGGACAAAAATAGAACGATCCTTGCAACTTGTTTTTTATAATCAGATTCAGATATCTCCCCTGTACAAACACCTGGACAAAGACCGATCTGTCTGTTGAAGCAGGGCTTTCCAGAATTAGGTTCGCAACTGTCGAGATAAGGAAAAACTTTCCTAATCACCCTCATCGCCTCCTTTAATTCCTGACCGGATGGAAACGGACCGAACAGTTTAGAAATTTTCAGATCGTTCTGTCCATTTTCCAGATTTCTGCCACGGATCATTAAAATTTTCGAATACTTATCACTGGTAACAGCTATGTAGTAAAAACTTCGATTATCCTTCTCCTTCGAATTAAATTTCGGCTGATATTTTTTGATTAATAAGGCTTCGAGTATAATGGCCTCCAAAACTGAATCTGTTTTTCTGTAAGTAATCGAGGTGGCCTGATTGACCATCGAAACAATAAACTCACCTCTCGATCCGGCAAGCTGGCGACGATTAAAATAAATTCTAACGCGATCGCGCAAAGAAGTCGCTTTGCCTATATACAGTATTGCCCTACCTTTTTTAAAAAAATAGACACCGGGCGAATCCGGCAATTTTTGCCTTAAACTATCCATGTATAACTTTTACCACAATATAATATATAGTCAAATAATAATTTCATTACTTGCTTCAAACCCATTGTTATTGCGAGCAACCGCAGGGAGCGCGGCAGTCCCGTTAATTAACTATTAGAGATTACTTCGTCGCTAGCTCCTCGCAATGACACTCTAGGCCTGTCATTGCGAGGAATGAAATGACGAAGTAATCTCTAATACTCCAATTAAAAAACCCGCGGTGATTCCGCGAGTTAAGATACCGCTCATTGATGTCTGTGATAGTTACGGCTTCGCCACAGGACTTTAAAAACCTTCTCCAGATCATCTTTAACATCATGCGTTAACTGACTTTTCAAGGCCTCTAAAAATGCAATATGAATCCGGTGCATACCATGCTGTCTTTCCAATGCCTCATACTGCCGTTTCTTTAGAGTTATCATCGGCAATAAAATTAGCGCCAATGGAAAAGTCACGAGTCCAAAACCGACATCATTCCATCCGCCGTTTCCCCTACCAAAGAAATTTCCAGCCACAATCTTCATCGATCCGGTATTGATCACAATTTTTCCGCCCCTACTCCAAACCTTATATTTTTCATTCCAGTATTCGAACAATATATAAAGCATGGAAGTTTCGCGTCGAACTTGTATCAGGCGAAGTCTCGGGCAATTCGGACTATCTGACCATACATTAATAACCTTATGCAAAAATCCAAACATCATGGCCTCCCTTTTGATATCTGTCCACTACAATGAACTTTTCTAATATAAAGTTATTTTAAAACAATCTCATTGTCAACAAAACGCCATCTAATATATTCTAAATCGTTATTACGAGGAGTCTGTGACGTAATCTAATAAGATTTTCACTGTCATTGCGAGGAGTTTACGACGAAGCAATCTCTTTTTACAAATATAACACTATAGACTGCTTCGCAGAGCTCCCAATAATATTGTTCCTTAATCGTAATATTAAAAAATCCCGACCAAAGTCGGGATAATGATTTAGCGAGGCAAAAACCTACTTATCGAAAACTAGGAACCGATAAAAGTGGTACCAGGCGACGTCGTCCCACCAGCAGAAGTCTAGACACCGCCGGGAGCCGTTCATGTAGAGGCACTCCGCGTAGAGGTAGTTGCTGACCTCCGCGGAGGAGCCGAGGGCAACTACAGGAAACTGACGCTGGATATCGGGATATTGCGCTCCGAAGGCCAGCAGATCTTCGATGGCGGCGGGGCGCTTGCCTATCTTGTCGAGTTCAGCGATCACTTCATCCGAACACATGTTCCAGTTGAGTTTGATAATTTCCACCTTGCGAGAGATCTTACCCTCTCCCTTTATGGGAAAGTGCTCGGCCGTGATTTTGCTGTTGAACCAGTCGTAACGACCGACGACGATCATCTGCTCCAGAGTCTGTTCATAATCAATCAGAAGTTCAAATTCGATCTGATCCAAGCCGAGAGTCTTGCGCAATTCATCTCGATTAACCTTGCTGAGGTCGGCTAAAAGTATATCATCGAGAAGAGGTGAGCTAAGTAGAACCTTCAGCCTTTCCGGGTCGATCGACATTTTTTACTCCCTTTTTATATTAAAGTAATGTGCCAGTACCAGTGTGAATATAACATTCTTGTAATTTATGTCAATGGAAAATGACTACCTATTGTCACTGCGAGCGACCGCAGGAAGCGCGGCAATCCCGTTAATTAACTATTAGAGATTGCTTCGTCATTTCATTCCTCGCAATGACAATAAGCCGTTATACCCTTACTTCTTTTCGATCTTAGATTGGCGCGGTTTGGCAACATTCGAAGCTATACCCACCTCTATTGTTCCGTTTTTCATAAAGACAGCAATCTTAGATCCAGAAATCACGGAACTTGAGATCAAGAATTCAGAAATAGGGTTCAATATCTTAGTCTGTATCAGTCGTTTAAGAGGTCTCGCGCCATAATGAGGATTATAGCCCTCTCTTGCTAGGGCGACGATAACCTCATCACTAACTTCAAGAGTCATACCCTTATCAACCAGTCTCTTTCTAACAATCTCAAGCTGATTTTTGACGATATTCTTCAATGTCTCGTCATTCAGAGTATCAAAAATAATTATCTCATCCAGACGATTTAAAAACTCCGGACGGAAATGATCCTTAAGAACATCGCGAATCTTATCTTTCATCTGATTATATTCTCCGCCGGCGATATTATTTCCGAAGCCGATAGTTTCCAGCTTATTTACATAATCAGAGCCGACGTTAGAAGTTAAAATGATCACGGTGTTCTTAAAGTTCACCACTCGCCCCTTCGAATCAGTCAGACGGCCATTGTCCAAAACTTGAAGCAAAATATTAAACACTTCAGGATGAGCCTTCTCAATCTCATCGAACAAAATTATTGAATACGGCTTGTGGCGAACCATTTCCGTTAAGTTGCCGCTCTCTTCATAACCGACATATCCGGGCGGCGAACCGATCAATTTTGACACAGAATGCTTTTCCATAAATTCTGACATGTCGATGCGAATAATCGCCCTCTCATCATTAAATAAAAATTCAGAGAGAGATTTGGCTAATTCAGTTTTACCGACACCCGACGGACCAAGAAACATAAACGAGCCGATCGGCTTATCAGGATCAGAAATACCTGCGCGTGATCGCCTGATAGCACCCGAAACTTTCTTAACTGCATCGGTTTGGCCAATAACGCGCTTAGAAAGCTCTTCCTCCATTCTGCGCAATTTCAAAGCCTCTTCCTCAAGCATTCTAAAGACCGGAATACCAGTCCAACGTGAGACAATATTTGCAATATCTTCGGAATTAACTTCTTCCTTCAAAATTCTCTTTGTGCTCTGAAGTTTCTTGAGCTTGATTTCAGTCTCTTTTAGCTCTCTTTCTTTTTGCGGAATTCTACCATATCGAAGTTCTGCAACTAGCCCAAGATCGGCTCGCATTTCAGCGGCTTCAGCTTCAAGACGAAGAGCGTCGAGCTCTTTCTTAATACCACGGGTGTCAACAATATTTTTCTTTTCACTCTTCCACCGATTGTCGAGCTCGGATGTTTTTTCCTTAAGATCGCCAACCTCCTTATCGATCTGCTTAATCCTCGCTTTAACTGTTTTCTTATCAGCACTCTCACTTTTCTTCAGCGCCTCCTTCTCAACCTCCAGGCGAATTATTTTTTTATCAGTTTCCAAAAGAGCCATCGGCTTGTCCTCGAGAGAAAGCCGTAATGATGCCGATGCCTCGTCGATGAGATCGATCGCCTTATCGGGCAAAAATCTGTCGCCAATATATCTCGCGCTTAAATTTACCGCCGCGACGATCGCCTCATCATTTATTTTAATTCCGTGATGAAGTTCATATTTATCTTTCAAACCGCGAAGAATTGTTATGGCATCTTCTATACTCGGCTCGCCCACATAAACCGGCTGGAATCTTCTGGCTAAAGCCATATCCTTCTCGATATATTTTTGATACTCCTTCAAGGTTGTCGCACCAATAGCCCTAAGCTCACCGCGCGCCAAAGCCGGCTTTAACATATTTGATGCATCAATAGAACCCTCTGCCGCTCCGGCACCAACTATCGTATGGATCTCGTCAATAAAAAGAATAATATTGCCATTGGCTTTTTCCACATCCTTCAAAATACCCTTCAATCTCTCCTCGAATTCACCGCGATATTTTGTTCCGGCAACAAGCGAACCCATATCAAGAGAGATAATCTCTTTATTTTTCAAAATTTCCGGCACGTCGCCTTTAGATATTCTATTTGCCAGACCTTCTGCGACGGCCGTCTTTCCTGTTCCTGGTTCGCCAATCAAAACGGGATTATTTTTAGTTCTACGAGAAAGTATCTGCATTACTCGCCTAATCTCCTCATCTCGGCCAATAACCGGATCGAGCTTATCCTCGCGCGCGAGACGGGTCAGATTGCGAGTGTAACGCTCGAGAGAATGGCCTTTTTTCTTGGCAACCATGTCTGTAATCTTGCCAGTCTTTATCTCCTGCAAGATTTTCATCACATCATCTTTCGAGATCTTAAATTTATTCAAAATATCTCGGGCCGGACTCTGAACATCTAAAAGCGCCGCCAAAAGATGCTCTGTGGAAATAAACTCATCTTTCAAAAATGTCGCCACCTTTCCGGCTGTATCTAAAACCTTAACCAGTTCAGCCGTCAAATATATCTGATAGGCTGGCGAGGCGACATTCGAACCATCACCAGTCTCGATCGTCTCTATAAGATGATCCGTAAGTAAAACTGTATCAACTTCAAGCCTGTCTAAAATAGATAAAACCAAACTATCTTCCTGAATTATTAAGGCAACCAAAAGATGAAGCGGGCTAACCTGATTCTGCCCGCGTTCTATGACCAGCTCATGAGCCTTGCGAACAGCCTCCTTAGCTTTAGTTGTAAAATTATTAAATGGCAACATTATTTTATCGTTAATTTTTTGGTTTAGAAATAATCGTTAACGCCAGAATTCTACAAATATCAGAAAAATTTGTCAAATTATACGCATTCGGCTAGACGGAGGTCTTTGTTGTCGAAGAATTTCCTGTCAGATGCGATCTAATGAGATCGATCGGCAAAGAATTTCCACCCTCTAAATTCATCCCTGCCACTAGCCCATCGCTAGTAAACAGTGGTCCGCCTATATTTGTATCATCTATTTTTACCGTGGTTTTAAAAGAAGGCGATGCTGAGGCACTTGTGTCCCTGATTGATGACACCAACCCAACTGAAACAGTATATCTCGCAAGATCACGCCCAAGGACAATTATAGTCTGACCAAGCATCAAAGGATCTGCCAAAAATTGCGGCACCACAAATTTAGTATTTTTATCATGATCAATCTTCAACAAGGCAAGTCCATCATTTTTATCAGACACAACTAACAATGCGTTATACATCTTATCGCCGACAAAAACATTGTAATTAATAGTTTCATCTGGGATTTTATCGAGAGATGTTGCAACTAATCCATCAGCAGAAACCAAAAAGCCGGTAGCAACTTCGTTAAATTTACTCGGATCAATAGAGGCTAGCGCCGCCATATTACTGGACGTCGCCGCACTTACAGCCGATGAATCAACTGGCAAAACTATTCTGACAATGCTTGGTTTAGCCAATGCCGCAGTTTTAATAATCTGATCTTCCTGACCTATGATAACCTTAGTCACTTCAGTCTTAGGTGCCGGCGTAACTGTTTGAATGGTATGCTCAACAACCCTATTTATGGTCTGAGTTATGGCTGGCGGCGCCTGCTGAAGCAAGGTTACAGTAACAATGCCAGTCGTTACCGAAGTTACGAAGGTTATAAAAAGCGTTAATAGAACGACCTGTGTTTTGTTCAACTCTTCCATTGATTAGATTATAGAACAACTGGATCTAATAAACAAATGGCTAAAAAGTCCTTATTTATAGGCTTATTTTTAAAATTAGAACAATGCAAAACAAAATGACTTGACAATTTTATAACCCCATGATAGAGTATCTGCAGAATGTTTGAAAACATACACAGTTAGTTTCCGGTAGGAGGTTTCCCATGCTGAATAAGACGTTTTCTGTGGGTAATCGGGTGCTGGGCAAGGCTGGTGTTGGACGAATCAAGAAGATCGATGGCGCAATCGCCATCATCCGACTTGACAACGGTGATCAACATGCCCACGAATTCGTCAAATCACTGGAACATATCCCAGACCTGAAGATCGGGAGTGCAGTATATGTCGAGAGTGAGGAAAAAGGAAAGAAGTTGAAGATCAAGGGCAAAGTGCTCAAGATCAGAGACAACCTTCGAGTGACGGTCAAGTTCGATGGTGCTCTCGACGAAGTCGAAATTGACATTCGAAAACTGACTTCATTCACTGAACCCGGAGCCAATTCCGAACCGACAACGGCTAGGGGTTGGCGCAGGCTGGCCAAGAAGCAGAAAGAGGGCGGGTACACTGATCGGTACCTGCACTGCGTGGCGATGGCCGAGGAGTGTGCCAAGAAGGGAGAATAATGGGGATGGCGCCCGCGCGGTCGTAAATGTTCAGTCTGACTGAACTAGGCCGGCGGGCGACCATCCTTCTGTGAACTGTGAAATATGCGAGGCGCGGTAGAATAGTGCCGGGGTTTCGTCCCCGTCGTGATCTACGCGCAGCGGGAGCGGCCTAAGGAGAGCTCGAACAATCTCCAATCGGACGGCCTTCTCCCGCCAAACCAGGAGTGTCAGTTGCGACCCTAAAAAAGTGACGGATACGCATCAACACTCCAAGATCTTTAACTTCAAGCCGGTGACCAAAATTTATAGATAAAAACACGGTCACTCGGAAGAGCGGTGTCGAATCGATCGGCGACGGGTGAAGTCCTGTCGGTGTAAAACTGATCGATGTCCGAGCCAATTGGTAAGCCAGGGAATCCCCCTGGCTTTTTTTATTGTAAAAATTAATTCTTTATTCTTTTAACTATTTCCGGTAAAGCTTTTACAACATAATCAATCTGTGATTTTGTTGTCGATCGGCCAAATGTAAATCTAACAGTTCCACGATTTTTTTTCGCATCGTTAAACATCGCTTTTATAACGTGCGAGCCGGTCGATTCGTTCGCATCACAAGCGCTACCGGCAGAGATTTTTACACCTATGGCATCAAGCTCGATAACCAACTGTTCATTTTCAACATCAGGAAAATAAATCGACAAATTATTAGCTGATCTCTTGTCATTCTCCATTGATCCAATAATCTCTACCCCTGTAATTTTCTTAGTAATCTGCTCGGCGAAATAGTTTCTCAATTTACCGAGCCGAGTATTCTCCTTTTCTCTCATAGAATCGCTTATTTCCAAAGCCTTGGCCATGCCGACAATTCCCGCGACATTTTCCGTACCCGATCGCAAACCTCTCTCCTGCCCTCCACCAAAAATAAGTGGCGTAATATCAACGCTGGTTTTAATATACAAACAGCCGACTCCTTTTGGTCCATACATTTTTGCTCCGCTCAAAGTCATTAGATCAACACCAAGCTTGGCGACATTCAATGGCAAAACCCCCGGCGCCTGACAAGCATCAGTATGCAATAACGGAAAATTAAGTGACTGATTTTCGCCACCCATCTTACGCACATGGCGAATAGTTTTAGCGATCTCGATGATCGGCTGGATCATCCCAACCTCATTATTTACATACATAACCGAAACTAAAAAAGTATCGGGTCGAATTATTTTTTTTAACTCTTCCGCCGAGACAAGGCCATATTGAGAAACCGGCAAATAGCTGATCTCAAAACCCTCGCCTTCAAGCTGTTTGCACGGCGACAATATTGCATGATGTTCAATAGCAGAAACAATAATGTGATTAAAGCGCTTGCCGAATTTTTCTCTAACCTTTCTAGCAATACCGACTATCGCTAAATTATCCCCTTCTGTACCGCCACTGGTAAAAACTATTTCAGATGATCGGCATTTCAAAATATCGGCAATTCTCTTGCGTGAATTTTCCACAGCTCGTCGCGCTTCAATACCCATCGAGTGAATTGAGTTCGGATTTCCAAATTCGGAAGTCAAATATTTCTCCATGGACTTAAGCACGCGCGGGTCCAAAGGTGTCGCCGCGGCATGATCCATGTAAACTATTTTTTGCCCGCTTTTCATGCTTTGAAAATACTACAAAACAGTCCGATTGTAAATTATAAAATAATGTAGTATAATTTTTCATCATTGATTATGAATGAGAATTTAATTTACATAATACTGTCTATCGCTATTGTTTTGCTGGTCTGGGCCATAATTTTGGAGTTCAGATTGAGAAAACTTCTGCGTGGAAAGTCGGGCCATGATCTCGAAGATCTTATCCTTAAAACAAATGAGGAGCTGGAAATGCTCTTGCGATCAAAAGCTGAAATTATAGCAGAGATAAATGTAATCCGCGCAAAAATGCGCCACCACATACGAGGCGTCAAGACTGTTCGTTTTAATCCATTCAGGGATTCCGGAAGTAATCAAAGTTTTGCCACAGCTTTTTTAAATGATGAAGGTAATGGCGTTGTTATCTCAAGCTTGTACAGCCGGGACCGAGTCGGCATCTATGCTAAACCAATAGAAAAACACGGCTCTGATTATGAACTTTCAGATGAGGAGCGCAGAGCAATTTTAGAAGCACAGAACCATAATGGTTAACAACCGCCATGACAAAAGAAAAAAACAATTTACAGGAGCGTTCGCCCATCATCGCAGTAATGGGTCATATTGATCATGGCAAGTCAACACTACTGGATTATATTCGAAAATCAAATACAGTTGATAAAGAAGTGGGAGGAATAACCCAACACCTCGGCGCTTATGAGGTCTTGCATAAAACTGAATCGGGCACCCAAAAAAAGATTACCTTTTTAGACACTCCGGGACATGAGGCATTTTCAAAAATGCGATCACGCGGTGCTGAAGTCGCCGATATCGTAGTGCTAGTCGTAGCCGCAGATGATGGTGTTAAGGTGCAGACACTTGAAGCCTTCAAAACTATTCAAGAGGCCGAAGTTCCATACATTGTCGCGATAAATAAGATCGATAAACCAAATGCGAATGTTGAAAAAGTTAAGATTGATCTGGCGGCGGCCGGAATTTATCTTGAAGGATTTGGCGGTAATGTTCCATTTGTACCGATTTCGGCAAAGACCGGCGAGGGTGTTTCGGATCTGCTTGACGTCATGCTTCTTGTCGCTGAACTAGGCGAACTAAAAACTGATCCAGATAAAAACGCCGAAGGTTTCGTTATTGAATCAAATCTCGATCCAAAAAAAGGCGGCTCCGCAACCCTTATCCTGCGTGATGGATCTTTAAAAAAGGGTTCTTTTATTGTCATAGGCAAAAATATTACGCCTGTCAGATATATGGAAAATTCCGCCGGCCAAAATGTTAATGAGGTCTTCGCACCATCTCCAGTAAAAGTTATAGGTTTTAAGGAGATTGCACAGGCGGGAGTAAAATTTCAGTCAGCAAAAACAAAAAAGGAAGCAGAGACTCTTGCCGAGGAATCAATTACTAATTTTTCCACTCAAAGAGATAACTCTCGCTTTGAAAACGCACGTGTAGTTATACCGGTTGTTCTTAAGGCTGATGTATCTGGGAGTTTAGAGGCGATCGAAAAAGAACTTTTAAAACTCGAAACTACTGACGCAAAAATTAAATTTATTGTTAAGGGTGTTGGTAATATAAATGAAAACGATATCAAGACGGCATCTGGTAGCCAAAATCCGCTAATTATCGGTTTCAATGTTAAAATCGACAACACATCTAAAGATCTGGCCGAAAAGCTCAAACTTGTGCCGCAAATTTTCAATATAATCTACGACATTAATCCGATCATAATTAAAGAGATCGAAAATCGAACACCGAAAATCGAGATTGAAGAAACTATCGGGAGGGCAAAAATATTAAAAATCTTCAGCAAGACTAGAGACAGACAAGTTGTTGGCGGAAGCGTTTTGGAGGGCACAATCATACTTGGACGCAAATGCAAAATTCTCCGACAATCAAATGAGATCGGCAGGGGTACGATTGTTGATCTCCAACAGCAAAAACTAAAAACAAAAGAAGTTATCAAGGGTAATCAGTTCGGCGCTCTGATCGAAAGCAAGATAACAATCGCTGCGGACGATACTATTGAAGTCTTTGATATTGTTCAAAAATAAATGGCAGACAGTGAAAAGAGAGAAAATCGAATAGCAGAACTTTACATGGCCTTAGCAGCCGAATTTCTCGAAAGAGAATCGACTGGCCAGGGTTTATTGACCGTAACAGGAATTAGCGTCTCCAGAGACAAAAGAGATGTCGCCATTTTATTCACTGTTTTTCCGGATAAGTACGAAAACTCAGCTCTAAGTTTTGCCAAAAGAAAAAGAAGTGAATTTCGTGAATTTGTAAAAGAAAAAACTAAATATATGGCGCACTGCCCTATATTCGATTTTGAAATAGATCTCGGTGAAAAAAATAGACAGAAGATCGACAACTTGATACAGGGAACAAATAGTTAATGAGGCCCGAGGGAGAATTGAACTCCCGCATAGAGGTTTTGCAGACCTCTGCCTTACCACTTGGCTATCGGGCCGTAACTTAAGACGGCGGTGCCCGGGGCCGGAATCGAACCGGCATGACCTTTTACGGTCGACAGATTTTAAGTCTGTAGCGTCTACCAATTTCGCCACCCGGGCAAAAGATCTTATATAAATCTAAACTAAAATCGCTCGTTTGTCTAATTAAAAAATCCCGACACTTGTCGGGATCAATCTCCTTCACCTCTCAATTAACATTTAACACTCACACGAAAGGCCTCCCAACCATCGATCGCTATATAGGAGAGTTCTTTTTGCTCTGAATCGTAAACCATATTATAAATCTCATCAAACAATGGGCCATCCTCTTCATCAATGGAGACAACACACCTTTTTTTATTGGGCCAAGCCAAAACGGCAAGTTTTCCTAATTCTGTATACATTACCTTATCGACTCTGTAATAGGCCCTTTTCCATGGCCGATGGTTATCGCACGGAATAGATGATCTAAAACTAAAGAGATTCGGATGAAATGGCTTTATAAAAATTCGCCATAACAGATCCAGAAAATCAGCAATATACCCGCCAACAAGACCAAAATAACGCTCGAAGAAATTAATAACCCGACGATGACCCGCTGTTTGTAGATCAGCAAATTTAAAGCAAAACTTCCCCATCAAACCATTCTTATAACCTACATATCCAACCTTAGATAAATCCTTGTTAAACCCCATGCTGCCACGCGGTATAACAAAATCTCCAAGAATCTGATCGAAATATGGACCACAGGTATTTCTGTACAGTAAATATACACACTCATCAGCATATTTAATCTGTCGTGGCATTTGATCTCTTTCTGGATAATGGTTCTGAGATTTTAAATTAACAGCTTTAAAATAAATATCATCAGTTTTTCCCAGATCGCGTCCATTTACATATTTATGCTGACTTCTATCATCTTCACAATATCCAATCCAGGCCAACTCATCATTCGACAACCAGGTAATATCCCACAAATTAGTAATATCAGAATGAAAAGCAATTCGCCCATTGATATAAATCTCGTAACCAGTACAACTGACACCCTTGCCGGATTCAAACTTAGAAATAGCTTTCGCCATAGCCAAGCTGTCGCCATTTGGAGACAAGAGAAACTCCTCATAATCTTTACTATATTTGGTTGACTCGGTATAATCGCCGCATTTGCAAATCATGAATCTCTCTTGTGTTTCCGGAGAATATTTCGAGAAAAATAGAGCATTTCTATTATCCTTCGAGGCAATTACTTGTTGGTGACAAGATTCAAGACACGAAGTCGGACCCAGTAACAATGTCCGCTGGTGTTGAAATTTCACAGTCCCACTCCGGTTGGTTCAAAAATTTCGTCTCCACATTTTTTACATATCTTTCCAATCGGTGAATCAACCAATATTTCATCTGGTGATTCACACTCCTTACATTGGCCTCTGGCAGATGTAGAAGAATTTTCCTTCAAACATTTATCGCAATGGCCCTTAGAAAGGCCATCGCTGCCCTCGACTTCGGTAATTCTAATTCTACTTTTCTTACAGATACTACATTTACCTAACCTGCCAAGTCTGGCTTTGTGAATCTTCACAGCTACCTCCTTATTTTATTGAGATATTTCAATATATTTTCAATGAACGAACTATCATTATAATTCTGCATAAATTTATAGATATGTCAAAGTCAAGTTTGGTATAAATTAAAAAGTTTGAAAATTTTCTGAAAAATGTTATTATACTTCTGCAAATATCAAGCAATGCGCCCATAGCTCAGTTGGTAGAGCAATCGCCTCTTAAGCGAAGGGTCCCAGGTTCGAATCCTGGTGGGCGCACAGCGTACACAGTAAGCCAACTGCTTGGCCTACGTCAGGATTCGAAAACCCAACTTTCTTATAGCCATAATTCAGTCTGACATTCAATAACCAAAACATGAAAACCAATCCCAAGCAATCCGCACCTCTCTATCCAATGAGGATCAATAAGTACCTCGCTCATAAGGGTTATTCGACGCGCAAGGGGGCAGATGAATTAATCGAGGATGGCAAAGTTATTATCAATGGCCGTATTGCTCTTTTGGGCGATAAAGTAAATGAAACTGATATCATTGAATTAAAACAATCAAAAAAAGAAAAATCGTATCAATACTTTGCATACAATAAACCGCGCGGGATCATAACGCATTCAACCTCCAAAAATGAAAGCGACATCACCGAAATTTTTCCACTGAAAGATGTTTTTCCAGTTGGCCGCCTCGATAAAGATTCCTACGGATTAATTATTTTAACCAATGACGGCAGAATTACGGACCGGCTATTAAACCCCATCTATGTTCACGAAAAAGAATATCTGATTTCCGTTAATAAACCGATCAATGCCAGATTTAAATTCTTAATGGAACGAGGCGTTAATATTGAAGGATATATAACAAAGCCCTGCAAGATTGAAATAATCGGAAAAAATAGTTTTAAAATAATCTTAACAGAAGGTAAGAAACATCAGATCAGAAGAATGTGCGCGGCGCTGGGTTATAACATAACTGATCTTAAGCGAACAAGAATCATGAATATACAACTCGGAAATATTGGGGTGGGAAAATATAGAGAGATTAAAAATCAAGAACTGTCTGAATTCTTAGGATCTCTTGGTCTGTAAACTACATATGTCATACGAGGAGTCTGTAATGAAATAACCTGAGACTTTTTCACTGTCATTGCGAGGAGTTTACGACGAAGCAATCTCTAATCGCCAAAAAACAGCAACGTAGACTGCTTCGCTATCGCTCGCAATGACAGACATTGACTTGACTTTACAAGTCAACATTGTTATTCTTGCTATACAAAAGGGATCTGGTTCGAATCTTTTTTAAATAATTAAATAGTTAACGATCAAAATCAATGACTGGCGCTATCAAAAAGCTCACAGACAAAGGTTTCGGTTTTATCACCGCCGAGGGTTTGGGGAAAGATCTTTTCTTTCATGCCAACTCTCTTAATGGTGTTCAGTTCACTGAACTCCGTGAGGGTGATGCTGTATCATTCGATACAGAGCAGAGTCCAAAGGGTCCTGCAGCCGTAAACGTAAGGAGAGCATAAGCTTCTCAAATTAAAAACACCCCTCTTCTGATGGGGTGTTTTTAATTTTATCTATCAACTATTCTCTTATATCATCAATCTCTTTATTGATCTTTTTCTCAATTATATCCAGATCAGTCCTCACACCCTTTTTAACCTTAGCATCTCGCGTCTTTAAATTTTTTGGCGTCTTGGCCATGCTTAAATAATCGACATATCTTTCCAACCCGGCCTTAAGATTATCGAATCCAGAATGCAAAGACCTTTCCGCCTCAGAAATCTCTACACCTTGGGCTCGCCGATCTTTTCTATGCTTAATCCAAAATATAAAAAAGAGGATCAATAATATAAAAAATATCGATAACAAAGCAAGAATAACAGAGAAATATGCAACAGCAATATTTACAATCCTAAACGGCAATGATTCCACAGCCATCACATTAAGGGGGTCAGACGCATCAGAAATAGTTCCATCTGATGCCACATTTCTACCCCATACTCGATAATTGCCCGGTGTGATTCTTGCATAGAAAGTATGCTCAAATCTACCGTCCGGACCCGCAAAACCAACTTCACTAATCGGATTATCCGAATCTTTTTGAATATAAAAAATAAGCTTACTGTTCGGAAGAGCTAAACCCTGAACACTGATCACATCCCCCTCATTTATCTGAGGTGGATTTTCCAATGTAAGGGCCGGCGCACTGATCGGCTTAGAAATACCTCCAACAGCCTGTGTGGTACTACTTGTTACTGCTGATGGATTATATATTCCGGTTCCCGTAATATTAAAAATCGCACCATCTAGGTTTTCAAGAATGTTGGTTCCCGTACCATCGTTTGCTAGCATTGAGCCGCTAGAAAAAAGCACAGGGGCGGTCCCGGGAGCCTTGGCAATAAATGTAACCCTAAGCACTGCACCTGACGACCCGTTATATCCAGGATTAGGAAGACCGCCAGAGAAACTTATTGTTCCGGCAGAGTTTGAAAATTTCGGCTCTTCGGTCCAAAGTGTTAAAAGCGATCGAGAATAACCAATATCTTTTATAGCTAATCTTGATTTATCAAAATTTAATTTCGCAGATGCTACATTTATCACCTTGCCACCAGTATCAAGATCAAATAAAACAGAAAATGAATCCCCGACCTTATATGTCCCCGAAGCCGGAGCAATATACATCTTGGCCTGCGCATGGGTTAACGACGGGAAAATTAAAACAGCGGTAAGAGTGAGAGAAATTATGCGCCAACTTCTAGCCACGAAAAATTTCATAAATACCTTGATATTATAACATCTTCTTCTTTTTCTTTATTGGCGCCTTAGTGGATAACTTACGAATTATATAGATGACCAATATAACACCGAGTGCTATAAAGACAGCGAGCATTGAATCAATAGGCTTATATGTTTCGCTGTCAATAAAATTACCCTGTTGGTCATATGCTCGCACTGTAACCTTAGTCATCCAATATTGATATTGAAGCACATATGGACTGACAGCCGGCGCCCATCTCGTCTCACCAAAAGGTAAAAACTCCGGTGTTTCCTTAACCTCATATCTAGCAACTCCGGAATCTTTATCAACTGTCGAGAACGATACAAAATATTGATTATTACTTATAGTTGGATATCGACTAACTAGAGGAATAAAATGCTCCGGCCGTATATTATCTACTGGCGGAGTGTAAACATTGGTCTGAGTTTTTACTGGATCGGAATTTTTACTGACAGGTACAGCAGGTAAAATGTTCAAATTAAGAACTGGGTTTAATATTGATGTCAACGGTGTCCCTTGGCCATCATTTAATAATACGGAAATATCGTCAGTTTTTATAACGACATGTCCAGTCTTCTTTGCTTTTAATCCAAAACTTAAAATCGGCCCGCTACCAGAATTAAATCCTCCAGGAATACCGCCGGAAAATATTATCTCTCCGGTCGAATAGTTTATGGCGGGCTTAACCAACCATAAAGATATTATTGA
>CAZWJJ010000017.1:0-15591 GCA_964634555.1 uncultured Candidatus Saccharibacteria bacterium
TACGGCATAAGGTAATCGGCAAACAGACCGCTCCATATATTGATGATTTGGTCGTCAGGCCAGAATATCTGCCGGAATTTTTGCCTAAACTTTACGAAATATTGGATCGTTATAAGTTGCTTTATACAATTGCCGGCCATGTTGGCGACGGAAATTTTCATATTATTCCTTTGATGGATTTAAAAGATGAGAAAGAGAGAGAAAAGATTCAGCCATCAATGGAAGAAGTTTATGATCTGGTTTTTAAATATCATGGCTCCATTTCTGGAGAGCATAATGACGGTTTGATTCGTGGCCAATATATAAGGCGGATGTTTGGTGATGAGGTCTTTAAGATTTTTAAGGATATCAAGAAGATCTTTGATCCGCAAAATATTTTTAACCCGCATAAAAAAACCGATGCTTCAGCAGATTTTAGTTTTTCTCATTTGAAAATCCCGCAGTAGATATTTGGGTAATAGTAAAACCCCAATGCATCAGCATTGGGGCGGGGCAATTAATGATCACGTTGTTTGAAGCGGATCTCTATTTCTATTGGATCATGTTCGATCAAAATTCTATTGATCATTCCATGGACCGAGGTCATACCTCGCACTTTGCAATCTTTCTTGAGGCAGATGGGGTGATTTATAAATACAGTTCGGCCGGGGACAGACGAGCCTCTGTAGTTTAATCGAGCTCGAATATTAATTGATCTGCGTTTATGGATATCATTTCGGCATTCCGAACATGTTCCCATAACGGGGTCGGCCATTTCATCTCCCTTATCAAAGCGATAGAGGGTGATGATGATTTCTTTTATTTTCGCATTATCTTTTTTGATAGCCTTTTCTAGTTCTTCTTCTGCAAGTTTTAGGCCCTTAATTTGACAAGTGGTTTTTGTGCAGACAGTGTAGCAGATATCCGAAGTTGAGTATGGTTCAAGCATTTTTCCGTGATTAAAACGGACAGAAATCTGCACCGCACTTTCTCTTATGTTAGCCCTGCAATGCGGAATGTGGCAGGTTCCCTCTATATGTTCATAGGTTACAGCCTTCGGCATTTATGCCTCCTTGTTTTTCAACGAACTTTTATTTCTTTATTTATCATATAAGATTGGCCGCGAATGTCAATTTTTGATCGGTATTTGATATAATCGCTAAGATGTTGTAGTTTATAAATATGAAAAATAAAATCGTGGCGTACGATCACTCCAAAATAGAAAAGAAGTGGCAAAAAAAATGGGCTAAGGACGGTATTTATAAGGCTAAAGACAGATCTAAGAAGCCGAAATATTATTGTTTGATTGAATTTCCATATCCGTCTGGCGAGGGTCTGCATGTAGGCCATATTCGAAGCAATACGGCAATGGATATAATCTCTAGAAAGCGACGCATGCAGGGATTCAATGTTTTGTATCCGATTGGCTGGGATGCCTTTGGCTTGCCAACTGAAAATTATGCGATTAAGACCGGTATTCAGCCAGCTATAATTACTAAAAAGAATACTGATACCTTTCGCAGACAATTAATGGAAGGCGGATTTTCTTTTGATTGGGATCGTGAGATCGATACTTCGAATTCAGAATATTACAAATGGACGCAATGGATATTTTTACAATTATTGAAGAATGGACTGGCATATAAAAAGAAGATGCCTATAAATTGGTGTATCTCCTGCAAGATTGGTTTAGCAAATGAAGAGGTAATAGATAATAAATGCGAAAGATGTGGCGGTGGGACTGACAAGCGTGAAAAAGAGCAGTGGATGATGGCTATAACCAAATACGCTGATCGTCTTGATAGAGATCTGGATCTGGTTGATTATTTACCGAAGATTAAAACCCAACAGAGAAATTGGATTGGCCGCAGTGAAGGCGCGGAGATTACATTTGCAATAAAGGATCAAGAGACAAAAGTTAAGGTGTTTACGACTCGGCCGGATACGATCTTCGGCGCTACATATTTGGTGTTTGCTCCTGATCATGAAATGATCAGAAATCAAGAGCTGAAGATTGAAAATTATGATGAAGTGAAAAAGTATGCCGATGAAGCTAGAAAAAAGACAGATATTGAAAGATTGGCCGAAGGCAAAGAAAAGACGGGTGTTAAACTGATGGGGATAATGGCAATTAATCCGGCGAATCAAAAAGAGATCCCAGTTTTCATCGCTGATTATGTTCTTTCTAATTATGGCACAGGCATAATAATGGCTGTGCCGGCGCACGATGAGCGGGATAAAGAGTTTGCAGAGAAGTATGATTTGCCATCAATTCATGTTGTCACAGAGGGCGGCGTACTGACAAATTCCGGTAAATTTGATGGACTGTTATCCGAAGAGGCTAAGAAGAAAATTACTGAATTTGTCGGCGGAGAAATGAAAACAACTTTCAAACTTCGCGATTGGGTATTTTCAAGGCAAAGATATTGGGGTGAGCCGATACCAGTGATCCATTGTAAGGAATGCGGAATAGTGCCTGTGCCGGAAAAGGATCTGCCGGTTAAATTGCCGAAGGTGGAAAACTATAAGCCCACGGATACCGGAGAGTCTCCATTGGCGAAGGTTGATAAGTGGGTGAATGTTAAATGCCCAGTTTGCAAAAGTCCCGCCAAGCGTGAGACAGATACAATGCCTAATTGGGCTGGTTCGAGCTGGTATTTTTTGAGATACATTGATCCAAAAAATAAAAAAGCTTTTGCTGATAAAAATAAACTAAAATATTGGCTAGGTTCGGGAGCTGGCGGGGTGGATTGGTACAATGGCGGCATGGAGCATACTACTCTACATCTTCTTTATTCAAGATTTTGGCATAAGTTTCTTTTTGATATTGGTGCTGTGCCAACCTCCGAGCCATATCAGAAACGCACTTCGCATGGTTTAATTCTGGCTGCCGGCGGGGAGAAGATGTCTAAGTCCAAGGGAAATGTCATAAACCCCGATTCGATAGTGAATCTGCTCGGCGCTGATACTCTGCGCGTTTATGAAATGTTTATGGGTCCCTTTAGTGAAGCGATCGCTTGGAACACGGATAGTGTTGCTGGCTCGCGCAGATTCTTGGAGAGGGTTTGGCGCGCCGTCGAAAAGATAACTAAGGAAAAGAGATTTGAAAATGAAAAGATTTCGATCATTTTAAATCAGACAATAAAAAAGGTTGGTGAAGATATTGAGGAGATGAAGTTCAATACGGCGATCAGCTCGATGATGATCTTAATGAACGAACTTGAAAAAATGGAAAAAATTCCTAAAATTTATTATCAGAGTTTTTTGAACTTGCTTGCGCCGTTTGCTCCGCATATTACAGAAGAGCTTTGGTCGATCATCGGAAATAAAAAATCTATCCATTTATCACAGTGGCCAGAATATAAATTAGACCACAAGCAGAGTGGGACAATAAAAATCACAATACAGATTAATAGTAGGGTACGGGATTTTGTTGACGTCACCGAAAATTTTGAGGATGAAGAGTTAAAAAACCTTGTTTTACAAAGGCCGATTGTAAAAAAGTGGTTAAATGGACAGGTTATAAAAAGAGTAATTGTGGTAAAAAATAAACTCGTAAATATTGTCTCTTGACATCAACTATTGACTTAATAATTGGCAAATGTTAGAACATATATATGGCAAAAACAAATAAATTATCTTTTAATCCCCAGAAGGTTACCAAGAGCTTTTTATCAGTTCTGCCGGAGCGCTCTAAGAGCGTATTAAAGAAGCGATTCGGCCTCGATGAAGATCTTCCAAAGATGACTTTGGAGGCAATCGGCAAGGCGTATAAGATCACTAGGGAGAGGGTAAGACAGATTGAAAACTCTGCTCTGGGTGCTATTAGAAAATCTGATATATTTAGCAATTATAAAAATGTTTTTGAAGAGCTCAAGAAGTTCATGGGTGAGTTTGGCGGCATAGTTCATGAGCAGGATTTTTTGGAGCACATTTCGAAGGATAAGAATTTTCAGAATCATGTAAATTTCTTTTTGATACTTGGCGAGGAGTTTGAGAAGTTAAAAGAGGATGAGGATTTCAAACATCGCTGGAGTTTAGATCATGCAATGACAGAGAAGGTTGAGGAGTCTTTGCGAGCGCTTTACAAGAGTTTGTCCGAGGATGACTTGATTTCCGAGAGTGAGATGATTGCTAGATTTTTTGATCACCTTAAACATATAAACAAAGAGGCTCGAAATGAAGAGTTGGCAAGGAGATGGCTCACATTATCCAAGAAGATCGATAAAAATTCTTTAGGTGAGTGGGGTATTTCTCATTCTCCAAATATTAAGACACGGGGTATTCGAGACTTGGCTTATTTGATATTAAGGCGCCATGGTTCGCCGATGCACTTCGAAGAGGTCGCTAAGGCTATTACAAAAACTTTTGGCAAGGAGGCGAACGTTGCCACATGTCATAACGAGCTGATAAAGGATAAGCGATTTGTGTTGGTTGGCCGGGGTTTATACGCCTTGTCTAAGTGGGGATACGAGAGAGGAAATGTCCGCGATATAATTCAGGCCATAATTCAAAAAGATGGTCCGCAGACGAAAGATGAAATATTAAAGAAGGTTTTGCGCGAGCGATATGTTAAAGAAAATACTGTTCTTGTAAATTTGCAAAACAGCAAGCATTTTAAGAAAGATAAAGAGGGGAAATATTCGATTGCATAAATATAAGCTGGTCATATTAATTTAAAAAGCCGATCCGACAAGGACGGCTTTTTAACTAGAAGACAATTTATAATTACTGTATAATAAATATACATGCTTGATATTATCCAGTCTGAGATTATCGACTTCTTAACAGGTTCTATAAGCCGAACACTCGTGGCTTTTATGAGTGTCTGGTTTTTTATTTTATTTATAGGTTTGGTTTTGTTCGCCTTGCGGGCGTGGAAAAGATATCTTGTTGCTGATGCAGTTTCTAAATTTCAGTGGATTGTTCTTGAGGTAAAATTACCCAAGGAGACATATAAATCCCCAAAGGCTATGGAGGTTGTTTTAGGTGCTTTTCACTCTGCACCCGGCATAAATTTTTACGAGGCAAACTATCTCGGCAAGGTCAGGCCATGGTCATCGCTTGAGATTGTTTCGATTAATGGCGGTATTCATTTTTTTATTAGGATATTGAAGGGTTCGCGTGTGACAGTTGAATCTCATATTTATTCTCAATATCCGAGCTGTGAGATTCATGAGGTTCCAGATTATGTTTTTGGTGTGCCATTTCTTGATAAAAAAACAGGCTGGGATATTTTTGGATCGGATTTTGTTTTAACCAAGCCGGATGCTTATCCAATAAAGACCTATGTCGATTTTGGTTTGGATAAGGACCCTAAAGAGGAGTTTAAAATCGATCCAATTACAGCTACTTTGGAGTTTATGGGTTCATTGAGTCAGGGCGAACAGCTTTGGTTCCAGATAAATATCATGGCGGCGGAAAAGAGATTTTTGAAACCTGGCACATGGTTTACTTATCAGGATTGGGTCGGTGATTCCAAATCACTTCTTGATAAACTCTTAAAAAGAGATAAGTTGAAAGATAGCGCTGTTTTATCTAATGAGACTTTGCTTTCACCAGGTGAAAGAATTGTCGCTGAGGCAGTTGAAAGACAGATATCTAAGCTTGGTTTTGATTGCGGCTTAAGAATTTTATATTTAGCGGAAAAAGGGAAATTTAATCCGGCCAACATAGGTGGACTTTTGTCATCGGTTAAACAGTATAATTCACTGAACTTAAATGGTTTTAGACCGACAAGATTGACTAAATACGATCCATGGGAGGATCCATTTGGAACTAAGATTGTAAAATTGAAGGATGAATTTTTTGAAACTTATTGCCACAGGGGCTGGTTTTATCCTCCATATGAAAGAGTGCCCTTTGTTTTGAATACCGAGGAACTTGCTACGCTGTATCATTTTCCTGGTACTGTTGCGGCAACGCCAACATTTAGCCGTGCCGAATCTAAGCGTGGAGAGGCCCCTATTAATCTTCCTGTATAAATGAGATGCCTCCGGCGGATGAGATAAATTTAAAACGATCATACTCTCGATTTATAATTATCGCCGGGGCGATTTTTTTTGTAGCCATTTTGATCGTCTATAAACTATTAATTTCTGCGCCGGCAGATTTTCCTCAGGGCAGATATATTGATATCCAGAAGGGGTTGTCGATAGAAGAAGCTGGACAGTATCTCAAAGATAAAAAAATAATTCGTTCTGTGCCGGTTTTTAAAATTTTTGTTTATATTTTTGGATCAACTAAAAATATTATCGCTGGTGAATATCGATTTGATGTGGCTCAGGATCTGTTTAATATCGTCGCTAATGTTACTGATACAAGCTATAAGGGTAGGGCAATTAAGATAACTATTCCCGAGGGTTTTACTAATAGAGATATTGCCGATCTTATTGATGGAAAATTGCCACAATTTAATAGAGATAATTTTCTACAAACAGCCCTACCTTTGGAGGGGGAACTTTTTCCGGACACATATATTTTTCCAATAGCTTACGATGGGAAAAATATTATCACTAAACTTCACGATAATTTTCAGGCCAAGATTGCGGATATTAAGCCGGAGATAATTGCCTCTAAATATACAAGAAAACAGATAGTGATCATGGCTTCGATATTGGAAAAGGAGGCGCGGACAACGATTACCAGAAAAATTATATCCGGAATTTTATGGAAGCGTTTTGATGCCGGCATGCTTTTACAGGTGGATTCTTCATTTTTGTACCTATTAAATAAAACGAGCGCTCAACTAACAGGTGCGGATTTGAATATTGATTCGCCGTACAATACTTATAAATATAAGGGTTTACCGCCCGGTGCAATTTCTAATCCAGGGCTGGACGCTCTTGATGCCGCTCTTCACCCGACGGCCTCGCCTTACTATTATTATCTTTCTGATAGTAATGGCACGATGCATTACGCAGTAACATTCGACCAGCATAAAAAGAATAAGCTCCTATATTTGACTAATAATTAATACTGTTATATAGTATTTAAGGTCTAAGGAGGGAATAATATATGTCTGGTGATGAAATGGATGTCAATTTCATTGATTTTGTTTTGAGGGAAGGTGTGATCTACGCGCAGTTTTCTCGACAGCCGTCACTTCGTGAATGGAACAATGATACTCGCAAATGGGAGTTACCGCCGAAGGTAGTATTCTGTATGTCGAGAAGGGAAGTTGTTCATCATGCCCGGAACTATTTCGGGCATTTTGGACGAAAATGTCCTGAAAGAAGTTTTGCCCTTAGAAATTGGCCGACCCCGATCATTAATAGTTTCGGTCATATCAATCTTGTCGTCTTGAGGTAAAACATCTTCCGCTCCATATGGGGCGGTTTAATTTTGCTTGAAAAATTTCCAATTTACCTATATATTTATTAGCCATGGAACAGATCTCAATTCAGGCGGAAAAGATATTTTCTATAGGCAACTTTCCAGTAACTAACTCTTTGATTATGTCTGTCCTAGTTCTTTTGGGACTCGCGATCTTCGCGCTTTTTTTGAGAGGCAGATTGTCGCTTATTCCGGGCAAATTTCAGTCCGTGATTGAAATTATATTCGAGGGAATAATGGATTTTATGGACTCCATTTTAGGTGACAGGCACGTTACGGAAAAATATCTTCCCTTGGTCGGGACGATATTTTTTTTCGTTCTTTTTTCTAATTGGTCGGGTTTGGTGCCGGGTTTGGGTGCTTTGGGTATAAATGAAATTTCAGCTGAAACCGGCCAGGCAAGTTTTACGCCGCTTTTGCGGGCGCCGTCGAGCGATCTGAACTTTACTTTAGCTCTCGGTATTATTGCTATCCTGGCTGTTAATGTGCTTGGCGTGGCGGCGATCGGTATAAAGGAACATTTAAAAAAGTTTTTTAATTTCGAAAGTCCGGTGATGTTTTTTGTCGGAATTTTAGAACTTGTCTCTGAATTTGTAAAAATGATCTCTCTGGCTTTTAGATTATTTGGAAATGTTTTTGCCGGCGAGGTATTGCTTGTTGTTATTGGTATCTTGGCGCCGTATGCTCTTCCGATCCCTTTTGTGGCGATGGAGATTTTTGTTGGCTTCATACAGGCCTTGATTTTTTCCGTATTGACGCTAGTATTTATCAACATGTCTGTTCAGGCTCACGGTGAGCACTGATCTGATGTTAGAATGATTTAATTGTTAAAAATTATTAATTTAAAGTAAGAAAAAATGACTCCAGATGTAATTAAAATGATAGCGATGGCGTTTATTATGGGATTGGGAACCATTGGTCCGGCAGTTGCTATTGGTATAATAGGTTCCAAAGCGGCGGAGGCAGTGGGAAGAAATCCTGAGGCTGCATCTAAGGTTCAAACAGTCATGATCCTTGCTCTGGCATTTGCTGAAGCTATCGCTATTTACGGATTGGTTGTGTCTTTGATTATAAAGTTCGTCTAAAATAAATTCGTGGAATCCCTTTTTACTAATTTGGGAATAAATTGGCGGCTTCTTGTTGCTCAAGGGGTGAACTTTTTTGTCTTAGTTTTTCTTTTGACCTATCTATTTTATAAGCCTTTTATAAAACTTCTAAAAGATAGGCGGCACAAGATAGAAGCTGGTATAGAAAATGCCAGGTTGGCAGATAAAAGATTACAAGAGGCAGAGTCCTTAAAACAAGCGGAGATAGTTAAGGGTGAAAAAGCTGCTTTAGTAATTATTGAGGAGGCGAATAAATTTGGCCAGGCTCATAAAGAAAAAATAAGGAAAGAGGGCGAGATTGAAGCGGAGCTTATGAAGAAAAAGACTGAAGAGCTTGGTCGTCGTCTAATACAAAGAGAGATGGAAAATTTGGAGCGCAACTCCAGAGAGATTGTTGAAAAAGCAATTTTCGCTGCGGTTGGTCTTAATCCAAAAGAGATTGATGGTAAACTTGCAAACGATGCTATGTCGGCTTTAAAAAAGTTAAAAGTATAAGATGAGATACAGCCCGGCATTATACGCAAAATCATTATACGAAGTTTTAAATTTCTCTAAGCCGGAAGACGCGGAAAAAATATTCAAAAATTTTTGGCGCACGCTTAAGAAAAATGGCGATGAGTCTAGGATTGATGTCATAGTGGATCTGTTTGAAAAAAAAGTTGTAAGAAGTACAGGAGGGAGGGTTGTTGTTCTTGAAACAGCGAGAGACTTGGATCCCGAAGTAGAAAAAAAGTTTCTAAGCCAATTTGAGAAGAACGATCTTGTAAAAAAGCGTTTGAATCAGTCGCTTGTTGCCGGTGTGAGGATAGAATTAGATGGAGAAAAAGAGCTTGATTTTAGTTTGGCTCGGCGGTTCAGAAAGATGTTTGGAATGGCTAATATTTAATTTCTAATTAGTAATTACGATGAACTATGATATTGTAGAAAAATTAAAGAGAGACATCGGCGTATTTAAGGACGAGACCGCGCTTGAAACAGTCGGCAGGGTTGTTGAAACATCGGACGGCATCGCCAGGATTTCCGGTTTGAGTTCTGTGTTGAGTCAGGAGTTGATACAGATTGAAACTGAGAAGGGCGATGTTCCCGCTCTAGCTCTTAATTTGGAGCAGGGGTTCATCGGCGCGGTGATTTTGGGTGAGTCTGAAAAAGTCCGTACCGGTGATAAGGTTAAAAGTACTGGTAAGGTTCTATCTCTTCCGGTGGGCGAGGAGATGGTCGGTAGAGTTGTTAATGCTCTCGGCCACTCGATCGATGGCAAAGGCGCCATTTTTGGGGATTCATCAAAGGCTACATTTTACGAACTTGAACGTCCAGCGCCTTCAGTTTTGGCCAGAGAATCAGTAACCGTTCCTTTGCATACGGGTATAAAATCGATTGATGCAATGATTCCAATTGGCCGCGGACAACGAGAGTTGATAATTGGAGATAGACAAACTGGAAAGACGGCGATCGCACTCGATACAATTATAAATCAAGGTAAAGAGGGCGGGTCAAGAGTTGTTTGTATCTATGTTGCTATTGGCCAGAAAAGTTCCAAGCTGGCAAAGATCGTGAAGATGTTGGAGGAGAACGGCGCCATGGCTTACACGATCGTGGTATCAGCCTCAGCCTCTGATCCGGCGGCTATGCAATATTTAGCTCCGTATACCGGTTGTGCCATAGGTGAATATTTTAGAGACAATGGTCAAGATGCCTTGGTGGTTTATGACGACCTTTCAAAGCATGCTGATGCTTATCGACAGTTGTCCTTGCTTTTGCGAAGACCGCCGGGTCGAGAAGCCTATCCTGGCGACGTATTTTATCTCCACGCCAGATTGCTTGAGAGGGCGGCGCGTTTGGATAAGGCGCATGGCGGAGGGTCATTGACTGCCATGCCTATAATTGAAACCAAATTGGGCGATGTTTCAGCTTATGTGCCGACAAATGTAATTTCTATTACCGATGGGCAGATCTATCTGGAATCAGCCCTATTCTTTAGAGGTATTCGTCCGGCTATAAATGTTGGACTTTCAGTCTCTCGAGTCGGATCAGCCGCACAGACAAAAGCGATGAAAAAAGTTGCCGGCAAGTTGCGACTCGATTTGGCCCAGTTCCGAGAATTGCAGGCTTTCTTGCAGTTTGCTTCGGATCTGGATGAATCGACAAAACAAAAAATCAAGCGCGGAGAATTATTGACTGAAATTCTCAAACAAGTCGATGGCTCTCCTATGAGTTTTGAAAAGCAGGTTCTGGTTTTGTATGCAGCCTTGAATGGATTTCTTGATGATTTATCACCCGTACAAGTTAAGACTTTTGAGAATGAGTTCATTTCATACATGGAAAATTTGCATCGATCAGATATTATTGATCAGATCATTAAGACTGGCGCAATTGATGAGATGACTGAGAAGAAATTAAAAGATGCAATTGAGAATTACAAGAATATGGCCAAAAAGCCGATTCAATAGTTTCAGTTAAATGGAGTCATTGCAGACAATTAAAAATCGCCTCCGTGCCGTAAATAATATCGGTAAAATAACCCGCGCGATGGAGGTTGTTGCCGCGACTAAAATGAGAAAGGCGCAGGAGCTGGCCATAAACTCCAGGCCGTATTCTTTCCACGCTCTTGGAATGCTTGCTCGTTTAAATGAGCACAAGATAAAATCTGTGCTAATACTTCATGAAAGAGAGATAAAGAATACTTTGGTGGTTTTGGTATCATCCGATCGCGGACTGGTCGGCTCTTTTAATAATCAATTATTTAGAATTGTGGCCCAATTGATGAATGATTTTAAGAGCGATCCAGAGAGATTAAAATTTTGCACGATAGGTAAAAAGGCTTTAAATTTTTGCGAGAAGAACGGTTATGCTGTTGAAAATAAATTTTTAAATTTTGGAAATATGGCCAGGCCCGAACAGATGGCCGAAGTGTCCGAATATATTTTGCAAGGCTATTTGAATGGATCGTGGGACAAGGTTGTAACTGTTTCAATGCATTTCAAAACCACTATTACCCAAGTTGCTTTAACTCGACAGATTTTGCCAGTAAATTTTGAGGTGATTAAACGCACAGTTAAGGAGATAGTCCCCGAGCATGGAAAATATTCAGAGCTTAGGAATTTTACAGACACTTCTGAGAGTAAAAAGATTGATTATATATTCGAGCCGTCGAAGGAGGAGATTTTAAATGACCTTATTCCGCACTTGATAAAAATGCAGTTTTATCATTTAATGCTTGAGGCTAATGCTTCCGAACACTCCGCTCGAAGGGTCGCTATGAAGACGGCATCGGATAACGCGGATGACGTCGCCGGTAAGCTTTCTTTGGATTATAACAAGGTAAGACAATCAAATATTACAAGAGAACTAATTGAGATTACTTCGACTCAGAGTGCATTATAAAGTTAAAATCAACATTATGACAACGACACATAAAACAGGAAAGAAAATAGGTAAGATTGTTCAGATCATCGGATCGGTCGTTGATGTGCAGTTTCCGGATTATGTTGCTTTGCCAAGTATGAGTAATGCTCTGACGATTGAAAAGGAGGGCAGAAAAATTTTACTTGAAGTTGCAAGGCATATGGAGCCGGGATTGATCCGTGCAGTTTCTTTATCTTCGACTGATGGTCTGTCTCGAGGCGAAGTTGTGCATGATTCGGGGGCGCCGATTAGTGTTCCGGTCGGGCAAGAGGTGCTGGGCAAACTTTTTGATGTTGCTGGAAATCTGATCGAAGGCAAAAATGAAACAATATTTAGTAAAAGGTGGCCGATTCATCGCCAAGCTCCGAGCTTGAGCGAGCAATCGCCAAAGGTTGAAATTTTTCAGACTGGATTGAAGGTCATCGATCTTTTGGCGCCTTTTATTAAGGGTGGAAAGGTCGGACTTTTTGGCGGTGCTGGTGTAGGTAAAACAGTTTTGCTGATGGAGTTGATCCGAAATGTGGCTGAACAGTCCGGCGGTGCCTCGGTATTTGCCGGTGTGGGCGAAAGAACTCGTGAAGGCAACGATCTTTATAACGAAATGAAAGATTCCGGGGTTTTGAATAAGACAGCTTTGGTTTTTGGCCAGATGAATGAAGTTCCTGGTGCACGTTTGCGAGTTGCTTTGACAGCTTTGACAATGGCTGAATATTTCCGCGATGAAGAAAAAAAGGATGTTTTGCTTTTTATAGATAATATTTTCCGATTTTCGCAGGCTGGATCGGAGGTTTCAACATTGCTTGGCAGATTGCCATCGGCGGTGGGCTATCAGCCGACTTTAGCTGAAGAGATGGGTAGGTTGCAAGAAAGAATTACTTCAACAAAGAACGGATCGATCACCTCTGTGCAGGCGATTTATGTTCCAGCTGACGATATTACTGATCCGGCGCCAGCTACAACATTTGCTCATCTTGATTCAACTATCGTGCTATCGCGAGCTTTAACTGAAATCGGTATTTATCCAGCAGTTGATCCGCTGGCTTCATCATCTACAGCCCTCGATCCGAAGATTGTCGGAGAGAAACATTACACAGTGGCGCGAGAGGTTCAGAAGATTTTGCAAAGATATAGAGAGTTGCAAGATATCATTGCCGTTCTGGGTATGGAAGAACTTTCAGATGCCGATAAATTAACTGTAACTCGTGCCAGAAAAGTTCAGAAATTCCTGTCACAGCCGTTCTTTGTGGCTGAGACATTCACTGGTCGATCCGGAAAATATGTTCCATTAGAGCAGACTGTTACTGATTTCGAGGCGATTCTGAATGGTAAATACGATGATCAGCCGGAAGATTTCTTCTATATGAAGGGAGCTCTCGGCGAAAATTAGCAATCAATATTTTATGCTGTTAAAAATATTCTCTTTGAATGGAATTGAATATCAGGATGATGTCGCAGGCTTGAGTGTTAAGACAAGGGCAGGCGATATTACTGTTTTGAATGGCCACCGGCCGATCGTTAGCGTTTTAGAAAAATGCACAGCGCATATCTTAACTAAAGATCATAATAAGATCCCATTTGAGATCCGATCCGGTTTTTTGGAAATAGACGATGATAACAGATTGAATTTGCTGGTTGATTAAACGTTAAAGTGTCATTACAAGGAGCTTGCGACGAAACAATCTAAGGTGGAGGAAGTATACAAATTGACAAATCGGGCAAATAGTTTAAAATATCCGATTAGTAGGTCGATAAATGGTTAATATAATAAAAAGGAGGCGGTATGAACCGCATTGAAGATCAGATGAGTAACGTAGTTAAATTGAAGCAGTTTCTTCTGGATCACAATAGGTCACAGAGTGAGATCTATTGCAGTCCGGATGCAGAGTGGGCTAGATACGATTATCGTATTTCTCACCCTACTGAGATTGCGGCCTTAAAGTGTATGGATGGCAGAATTAACTTGCCAGTCATTACAGGAATTCCGCCGGGGATCATACAGCCTTACAGGACAATTGGTGGCCAGTTTGATCTTGGCGAAAAGCGTTTTGCTGGTCTGATCAGCGATTGGGTTAAATATTCCGCTAGTAGACAGCGAGACTGTCTTGTGCTTGTGACGTACCACTGGTCAAGAGGTGATCAACATCGTGGATGCGCGGGATTTAAGTATGATACCGAAAAGGCTAAGGCTTTTACTGTCGGTCTTCGAAATCAGTTTGAGAGGGTTTATGGAAGCGGGCATGTCAGTGTTTATCCGATTCGCGTTGGAGTTGAGACTGATCTGGATACCTTGGTTTTTCACAACTCTAACGATAAGAAGATTCTCGATCTGTCGACGCTTGATGAACATATAGATCAGGCTGAAGTCGAGAAGATGATACATGGTCTTTATCCCGATATGAAATTGCCAATGGTTAAGGATCTTCTACATTTGGCAATGGGAAATATTAAGCACATTGCAGAGGTTAGGCGCGCTGACAGGCCGATTATTGAAATGGATCACCGTGAGCAGGTTCTTGCTCTTGGTCGGGGATACCCCTGGCTTCATCTGCCGAATAAGGCTTTGATTATCGGACCTTATAGTTACGATTTAAGCAAGCCTATAGCTGTTGCGGGCAATTTGATCTTGAAGACTCTCGATGGAGATAAGAAGCTTAAGAAACAGGGCGCTATCTTCATGGTGTCGGCTCCTTATAGGGGCGATACTGAGACTCCAGCGACAGAAAGACAGCTTGCTATTGAGCAGGCCGAATCTCTAGCGAGGTTCGGAGCTGAAGTTATTAAGGAAAAGGTGCCAGATCTCGTCAAGCATTTGGATTTACTCGTGGGAACTCTGAACCAGAAGACTCTTCTTTTTACTCCTAATAACCTAGATACCAAATATCTTTAATCGACTAAAGTAGCTTTGGCCCCGGTATGCGCCGGGGCTTTTTCTATGCTATTATTTTGGAGTAATTTTAAATAGTTAAAATAATTAAATTTATGGCTGACATAAAAAAAATAAAAGTGGCAATTAACGGGTTCGGTAGAATCGGCAGGCAGTTTTTAAAGGTTGCTCTGGCATCGGATGGGCTTGATATTGTGGCCATAAATGATCTTGGTGATCTTCAAAATCTGGCTTATCTTCTTAAATTTGATTCGGTTTATGGAAAATTTAACGGCGAGATCGGCATAGATAATGGATCATTGATCGTGAACGGCAAGCCGATTAAATTTATTCAAGAGCCGGATGCGACCAAATTACCATGGGGCGAATTGGGAATTGATATCGTCGTTGAGTCAACAGGAAGATTCACTTCATACGACAAGGCCAAGGCTCATCTTGATGCCGGTGCCAAGAGAGTTGTGCTTTCCGCCCCCGCCAAAGATGATCAGACTCCAACATCGACTCCGAATGTTAATGTCGCCGCTTGTGGTGCCTCAAAGATCACCAGCAATGCTTCTTGCACTACCAACTCCATAACTCCTCTGGCCGCCATTCTCTATCAAAATCCGGGAATTAAATATTCAATGGTTACAACTGTTCATGGATATACCGCTGAACAGAGTCTTGTTGATGGTCCGATGCCGGCGCTTCATAAGGATTTCAGAAGGGGAAGAGCTGCAGGTGTGAATATTGTTCCAACAACTTCTGGGGCGACACTTGCGGCCGCTAAGGCCATTCCGGGTATGAAAGATAAATTTGATGGACTCGCAATGCGTGTGCCGGTGGCAGCCGGTTCGATTCTGGATTTTAATTTTTTTTCTTTGTTTCCGACGACGGTTGTTGAAA
>CAZWJJ010000018.1:0-15559 GCA_964634555.1 uncultured Candidatus Saccharibacteria bacterium
AAAAAAATAAAAGTTTAGTTCATTGTGTTTGATATTTAAAATGTTTCAATAAATTTTAATTTTTTAATATAGGTTTATTATACATTAAAACGTATACTTACGATATAATTAAGGTTAGATGAAGCGGGTAACTTTTCTTATTATATTTTATTTTTTTATTGGGACGCAATTTTGTCATGCAACAACCAAAATTTTGATTGTACCCGGACACGATCTTTTTGCTTCAGGAGCAGAGTTTCGCGGAGTTAAAGAAGCCGATCTGACGTTGAAGCTTGGTTACGATTTATATAATTACTTGAAGAAGGATAAAAATTTTGATGTATCTATTTCTCGGGCGCCAGATGGACAATATAGTAAGTGGTTTAAAGATTATGTGAAATCCAGCTCGACAGAAATTTTAGTATTTGAGAATGCAAAACATATCGATTTTAAATCCTCAATTGCTGGTGGAGAGATAAAAGCTGTTGATGGTGTGTCTCATAATGTCGCTCCACCGGCTACAATCGCGTATCTTACAGCCATCAACAAATATGCTAACGATCACAATGTGGATCTTGTTTTGCACCTTCATTTCAATGATTATCCCAGAAAAAGGGATACGGTTGATCCGGGAGATCACAGCGGTTTTGCGATATATGTTCCTGAGCATCAGTTTAGCAACGCCACGGACAGTTTTGAATTCGCAAAATATCTAAAGAAACGCCTGCTATTTTTCGAGCCCGGTAGTGATTTGCCTGGTGAATCGAATATTATAGTAGAAGATCAAAATCTTATTGCTGTCGGCGTAGATAATGAACGCGATGGAGCCTCAGTGTTAGTAGAGTACGCATACATGTATGAACCATTTTTAAGATTTAAATCTCTTCAGTCTCTCGCGTTGAATGAGTTTGCCTTTCAAACATATATGGCCATTTTGGACCGCTACGCGTCTTCAACATTGTCGGAAAAATTATCGGTTTCAACATCTATTTTGCCATATAAATTTAAAAAACAGCTTTCGCTCTCATCTACTCATTCAGTTGATGTTCTGGCATTGCAAATGGCGTTGAGGGAAGATGGGATTTATCCACCGATTCCTAGAACATTTTCTGATTGCCCGATAAGCGGTAAGTTTGGCGAATGCACTCAAGATTCGTTAGTTATTTTTCAACAAAAATATCTTGGAATTTCGACTGGAGTTGTTGGTCCAATGACGCTCAGACTTCTGAATAAGCGATTTGGAAAATAGTTACAAATGATAGGTAGTTAATGCCGGTTCATTGGAGACAACCTGGATATTAAATTTAATAGTGCCTATAATTTGACCACGAACTGTTTCAATATTTACTCTCCACAAGCCCGGCGTTACGTTATTTTTTAGCGAGTATCCACGATAGCCATAATCTTGCCCACCGACAATTGGAAACTGTATTCTGGCAGTATCAACCCAGCTATTATTGTCTGGATCATACACTTGCCATACATGAACGACTGAAGCGTCAAAATTTGTCGGAGCAAAGACAGCAGAATAAATATATACCGGATCACCGCTGATAATATGCACTGTTTCATAGGGATGAAAATAATCATAGAAAGTTTTATTTTCTCCGATCACATCGTAGCCTGTCGACGTTTTGGCTACAGAGTGATAGACCTCGACTTCTCGCAAAGCAAGGGGAATTGGCGGGATAATATTTCTAAAATACAAAATATTTATAATAATTAAGATTAGGGCCGTACTGGTGAATAATGTTTGATTTTTATCTTCGACTCTTTTTGGTACAGCTGTTGCTAATACGGCAATAAAAAAATAGATGATTGACAGGCTGATTAGTCCGGATAATATGAACAGTCGAGCACCCATTTGGCCAGCCAGTAACGGTACAAAAAAGATCATGTATGAAAAAATAGCTAAGAAGAAGAAATTAACCTGAAGAACAAGTCGGGCTTGATGTTTATGTGCGAATTCATTGCCTATAAGAAATCCTAGAAAAATTAAAAGCAATGGCCAACTGGCATACAACGAGCCGCTACGAGAATAATATATTAAAAATCTTCCAAATAAGCCTCCGAATGAAAAATGAGTGGCGATCAAGATCCATCTATATGCCTCCTCACTTATTTTTTTTAGCGTGCCTTCATCGCGCATGTGGATCAATGTGATGCCGATACCAACCATTATAAGATAGGCAAAAAGGAGAAAATTCGTTAGAAACATGTCAACTCGTACGAGCGTAAAACTGTCTACGATAAAGGCAAAAATTGTCGAGCCTACAGACAAATGTCTCTCGTACTGCTCGAGCAACTCTCTTAGTTTCACTCTAGGATTTTTTCTTGTTACTTCTGACATAACTTTAAACTTGACTACTGGTTTAATTATAGCACAAGATAGATCTGGATATGGATTTTTAAAAATTAAAAGCCGGCACAATTGTGCCGGCTTTTAATTTTGGAGAGTTTTAACTAGAGAGACGAGGTTGTGATCTGAGCCTTTGATTTCAGTGATTCAATGAAAGCCGCAACGAGTGCCTGCTGTTTTTGCCCTAAAAGCTGTTGCTTAATCTGATCACTAACTTGTTTTAGTGTTGGTACATTGGTTTGACCTTTAGTGTTGTCAGCATAGAATTTTGAGATTTCAGCATCACTGACTGTGACTGATTTAACATCAATATTCTGTCTAAGATATTTTTGAATTACTAACTGCTTGGCAATATTTGCTCGAAGATCAGTATCGGTCAGATTAACAGCTGATAGCTGAGCCTTGAGTTTATCAGCACCGCCAATCTGGGTTTGGATAGTTTGGTACTGCTTCTCAACTTCATCAGGGGTAACGGACACCTTTGCTTGTATTGCCCCCTGAGCTAGGAGTTCGTTATTAATAAAGTCTGTTAAAACCTGTTTTTTAATTTCTGCCAATTTATCGGCATTTGTTACATCAACCCCTTGATTCTTGTAGGTTGTTAAAGCCATTGCAAGCTGAGTATCAAAAGTTGATTTGGTGATCGGAACACCATTAACTGTTGCTACTGGTGTACCATCCACCGAAGATTGTCCACCGACCTTTTTACCACTTGTGAAATATAAGATGCCGGCAATCACAACTACTATCGCAATTAAAACTAAGATTAATTTACTTTTGCTCATAAAAGCTATATCTTTTAATAAATAATAAAATTTTATTTGCCCGATTTGGCACTCGCTACATTCTATCCTAATAGTTTATTATAGTCCAATTCTCAAATGAACGCATGCTAAACGCTATCCAATGTCATTGCGAGCGACCGTAGGGAGTATGACAATCTCCGTCAATTAACTATTTTGGAGAGTGCTTCGTCGTAACAAACTTCTCGCCAATAAAAAATGGGGGGAGTGGTAAATAATAAAAAGCCCGCGTTATTTGCGGGCTGGGGGCAATCATTTTTTCATAAGTTTGCGATAGGCTCTTTTGAACATTGAGATAATGCTACTTGGCATGCTCGATAATTCTCCATAGAAGCGTCGCCAAGAATATCTTTGCCTCTGCCAAAAATTCATCTTGTTATACTCGGCTTTGCGTCGGGCGATTGTTTTTTCGATGCTTTTCTTTATAATTGCATCAAGAAGTTCTTTAGGCATAGGAGGACAATCTTTCATTACTTCATCCATTTCTATTATTGATTCGATAGTCTCATTTGAAAGCCCAGTCCAGGTTAACTCCTTTTTTCTGCGCTCCATGAACTCTTCTTCATCACTCATCTTTTTTGCCTCCTTCGATATGTTCCCATGAATCACGTTTTAAATAGGCTGATGTGAACTCTTTGCTTAGCTTAATATTTACGGGATCTAACCAATGTCGGTCATCTTTTAGATGTGATCCATCAAGATCTGACATTAGTTTATCGAGTTTCGACTTGAATCCAATGTGCCAATTCTCCTGATTTGGATTGGGTAATTCAAGTCCAAGTAGTTTAACCAATCTCTCTCCAATGAGCGGAATTTTTTTAAGCCTGTTGATTTTATCTTGGGCTGGTTTCTGAAATTCTTCGATTCTTATCTTCAACAGGCTTTCGGTTAGGAAATATTCTTCCCATGTTTTGACTATCTTTTGGCAGTAAGGACAATCAAGTCTTTCCAGCATAGCTTGCATGTTCGAAGGGCCGAAGCCAAACATTATGCCGGGAAATAGAGAGAGAATCATTTGAGTGCGTTCGATCAGGGATAGATTTGATTTTAGTTTATCGGTCAGTTTTTCAGACATTTATGAATGCCTCCTTGTCATCTGATTGTAAAAGTTCAAGTCGATCCAGAGATAAATTTCATTAATTTGTGAATCGTGTCAATTAAGTTGTTGGACTCCGGAGATTGATAACCAACTTACTTGGAGGTTGGATCTCCAAGTTATCTTCCGGTCTGATTGTAATATTGAGCTGAGATCGCTTCGTCTTAAACTCATGGTAATGACGTTTGTTTAGTGGTATGTGGAGTGATTTTGATATAAAAAAGCCCCGAGCTTGTCGGGGCGATTATGATTATGGAATCATTACGGTCTTGGCAATTGGGCACAACCTATGGCCGCTATGGACATGATCGCAATGATTCCGATCGCAATCATGCAATTATCATTTGCTCCCATGATAGCCAGAATCGACATGGTCACGCTACAGACCAGAAAAATGATTTTACAAATAGAGGTGAAATGCACCTCGTTTATTTTTATGAGCAGGTTGCCTATTCCGTCAAAGAAACTATATATCACCTTACTGACTCCTTCGAAGAAAATCTCCATTTTTTCTCCTTAGTTGAGGCTGCTGGTTAGTGCCGGATTGACCGGCAGGACGATTGAGTCATTGATTCGAACTTCTTGGGTTGCAGACAGAATGACCTCGCCGATCCCTTTTATCGTTAAGACAAGACATAGCCCGCATGTGATACCACCCATTTTTACCATGGTGCCTCGTCCGGAGAGGGAAGTTCCATTAACCCACGCCGCGTATTCATCCCGGGGAAGCATGGGGCTGTTGCTCTTGAGAATCACTTGCTTGGATTTGGGATCGACTATTTGCATATAATAGATATGATCCCATGTGAATATATCGAGTCGATCACCGGCCTTGAGACTGTCCATCATGAGCCATGTTTTATCCTTGGAATCTTCTATTGCCTGATCGAGAGTTGGGACTAGGTTTTGTTGCCCGGATTCATTCTCATTTGACATTCCTCTACCTCTCATTGATGTTAAGGTTCACGGATCCTCTTGTATAGTAGCACGCAGTATATATTATGTCAACGACGGACAATTTTAGTATGATCATTTACATCAGCGCCTTGTTTTGATAGTTTGAGCATAGATTGTCCATTGAAATAAAAGTTAAAAAGGGGAGGAGCGAGTGGTATGACTTGCATTGTTGGAGTAGTTGGTAAGAATTTTATGGTAGTGGGGGCCGATTCAGCCGCATATGAAAATCAAGAAATTTTCATCAGGCGGGATCCCAAGGTTATTAAGATTAAGCAGATACGTGGACCTGATGCCTTGATTGCATTTGCAGGATTTTTTAGACACTTACAGCTTCTTTATGGCCTGAAATTGCCGGAAGATAAATCAAATCAGAAAGATCCTTTTGCTGGTCTGAATTTTGTCGTTACCAAGGTTATCCCCATGATTAGGAAAGCGCTTAGGGCTGGAGGTTGTGTAAAAATATCTGATGCGGTGGAATCGGTGGAAAGTCAATTTCTTTTGGCTTATAGAAACTCACTTTATTCAATTGGTGATGATTTCGGAGTCGAAATAACAAATTCATGTTATGCCTCGATAGGTTCAGGATCTGCGTATGCTCTGGGTGCTCTGGATTATATTAAGAATCATTCACCGCATCTGTTTGATGAACCTGAAAAGATAATTAAGGAAGTTTTGAATATTTCAGAAGTCCATTGTACGGATGTGCAAGGGCCAATGAATATATTTAGAGTCGATTACCCTGCACTATCTGGTCAGAAAACCAAGCAATCTAAAAAATAAAGGACATTGGACATTCATTCTAGGCAAGGCCCAGAGACACTAAGTTCGCTTCGCTTACACGGGTCATGGTAGAGCCACAAAGTATTCAATCCTTTTCTTGCTCTCCTCGGCTCGGCCCGTATTTTGCGGGGTCTATTCGCTTCTTCTATGTCAGCAATAAACTAAGAACTTGCCTCGATGATCTCGGGGCTTTTTTTATGCACGGCCATCATCCAGCGCAGGACTGTTTCAGAATTGTTTTTCCACCTTTGGATAAATTCTTCATTGTTGATTTTAATTTCGCCGTGCCAGGGGTCGTTAAGGGTCACTTCGGAATCCGTATAGCCTGTGATAATCGCATAATGACCCTCGTCAGCCTCTTGTTCTTTGTAATTAACAATCACTGGAATATCTTTATCAATAAATTCATAGACATCAGAAAGTTCGGACATTGATTTTGCTTCCACTTCCATGCCGGATTTTTGGGCGAGTGTGATTAGATTTTCGTATGATGTTCCTTCTGTCTCGGTCGTATTCATTTCTGCTTCGAGTTCTTCCTCACTCTTGATGATACCTTGATATTGTAGGATCATTTTCATCGATGCCGGTCCGCAGGTGTGCTCTTTGCTTTGTTTGTGGTAGGGGACTTTAATTTTTTCTGTCATTTGTTTTTTTATTTTGATATATGTCAACAGAGTTTATCATTTTGGGGATCGATTTACAAAGTTAAAAAGATAAAACCCCCGCGAAGGGGTTTATAATATGACTACTAAGATAAATAATTAATTTTATGCCGAGTGTGGATTTTTATCTGATATGGCCACTATGAATTAGAACTTCAAAAGAGAGAAACAATGTGAATGTGATTGACCAACAGACGATCTCAAAAACAACAGGCTGAAAATTCTTTTTGTGAAGGGTCATGGCGAATGATCCATAATAAACGACCAGCGCGCCTACAGAAAGAATTAGCATTTGTATCCTCCTTTTAAAGTTCAATTTTTGGCCAATCAGCCGATTCTTATCAGAGATTACAATAATGACTTAAGAATGTAAAGACTGTTTTATCTCCTATTTTTTTAAGCAAAGAAGCTTGCCAATAGAGCAATGAGGAGCAGTGTAACGAGTTGATAGAGAGAATCCGAAGCGAATTTTGCTGAAGCGAGCTTGTGGTCGGTATTACTCCATAGAATGCCTGTGCCAATTGATGGCACTGTGAAGCAGAGCCAGTTGAAGGCTACAAAGCCCATTGCCATCGGCAGATTGAGACCATTTTTTAGACTCGTTATTACCATAAAAACTACTGCAAATGATGAGATAAGTGAAAGGAGCATCTGTGCCGAATACATTTTAGCCATCATCTGTTTGCCTTCCTCGATTTTCCTTCGTTTTTCGTCCTCAGAGAGTTTATCAAAGCCTAAATATTTCATATGAAGCTTGCCCATCGGTGTGGAATTTGAATACCAGATGGTACCTGTTATTACTGAGATAACTGTGCCAGCTAGTGAAAGTAAAATGAGATTTAACATTGATATAAAATTATTTTTTTAATGTTAGTATTCTACCATTTTTAAATTAAAAACGCACCAGCTTAAGTTGCGGTTATGGCCAATGATGATAGCAGGCGACTAAACAAACTCCGGAACGAATATTGAGGATTTTATCAATGAATTCGTTTATTGTCTCAGGTAGTTGCAAGACATGATTACCCTCTTCTAAATCTCGTTTCTCTGCCGATCCATGTGAACCGTCTGGAATCCAAAATTTATCGCGCAACCGGCGGAGAGATATTATATTAAGAGGTAGATCTTGTAATTTAAATTCCCCAGTAATCTTTTTAGCCTCTTTTTCCGGTGTCTGCATTATCTCAGCCAAAGATTTGTAAAAAGCGGTTATGGCATCATCTCGAGTCCATGCTGGACTAAGGACTTCGCAACCACAAGGCAAACATTGTCCGCGCTTTAATTGCTTCAATTGATTTAGTCTCTCGTGATAGCTATTGGGATCCGGGAAATCGACGATCATTCTTTTTCTTAATCGGGGAATGTGCTCAGCAAGGCCCACAACTTTCTCGCAACAATCCTTACAGTCTTCAAGATGGTCGTCAACCTCTGCTGTGTATTTAGCAATTAGATCATAAAGATATTTGCTCTCTTGTAGGAGTTTATGGATTTCTTCTTTAGAGATTTTGATCTTTTGATCTACCACTATTCTACACCTTCCTTCGTTTTAAATGGGCCATTTAAGGAGTTAAAGGGCTTATCCTAAGATTGTAATCCAAAGATTGGGTGTGTCAATTTTATTTTCCTTACAGAATTCCTCCTTGCGCCTCTTTTTTGCCGACTATTGGGATTGTAATATGGAAGGTGGTTCCTTGCCTCTCAATAGAATCAAACCAAACTTTCCCACCCCATGCTTCAACGAGTGATTTTACAAGCGCAAGACCGAGGCCGGTGCCTGTAGCAACAGTCTCTTTTGCGGCATCAGTACGATAGAAATGTTGGAAAATTTTTGGACGATCTTTCTCTGCAATACCGATGCCTGAATCTTTTACTGAATATTCAATAACATCATCTATTTGTTTAATAAGCAGAGAGATGTTGCTTTTATTGGGTGAATAGTTGATTGCATTAGATACAAGGTTTGAAATAACCTGCATTACAGCGTTTTTATCCATAAATACGTACGGTAAGGGGTCTGGATCTTTGACTACTGTAAAATTAATATTTTTTTTCTCCGCTACGCCACTGAACTCTTTCAAGACATCATCGGTCAGATCGCTTAAACTTATCGGTGAGAGAGCAAATTTCACCGTACCTGCCTCGGCTCGTGAAATTTTTAGAAGAAATTCGACCAACTCATCCATCTGTTGTGAGCCGTCCTTCACGATGTCTAAAAACTCTTTTTGATCTGGTGTAATATTCAAATCTCCCTCGAGTACTTCTCCCAAAGCATTTTTTATTGCGCCAATAGGAGTTCGGAGTTGATGCGCAGCGATTGAGACGAAATCAGATTTGGCTTTTTCAAGATTTGCAATTTTTTCTGCCTCTTTTTTGCGATCGGAAATATCACGGACAATTACAAGCACCGCGGGCTTGCTTCCATAGGAGATCAAACCGCTTGAAACTTCTACATCAACTATTGCGCCATTTTTATGCATTAACTTTGTTTCATATACATTGTCTGCCACACTTCCTGCGATGCGGGCCGCATAATTTTTTCCAACACGCTCTTGTTCTTCTGGGGCGATGAGCGGCATAAATGATTTTTCGAGTCACTCTTCATTATTATAGCCGACAATATTTATCGCCTTGTTTACATATTTCACTATACCGTCCTGAACGATGATAATTGCATCATGAGCTTGATTGACTACAGCTGAATATTTTTCCTCGCTCTCACGAATATCTCGCACTTTTTCTTCAATCTGCCGCTTTAATGTCCGCTGGTATTGTCGCATTAGTAAAAACACAATGATGGCAAAAATACCGAAAGAGATTATGCCGATAATAAGATATTTAAGCCATGAAGGAATAACTTCGACTTGGCCGATAGATTTCCCAAAATTCGTCTTTAGTGAGTCATAATAAATACTGTTAGGATCGTCTTTAAGTGCTCTTAGGTAATAGTCCATTACACTAATAAGATAGGCGCTTTTTGGACTTCCTTTTGTAAATGCAAAATTATTTTCATTGGGATTGAAAATAAGTCCTGTTCGAGAAACTTTATATTTATCTTCGTTGGCAATACCAAAGTGCCAATTGACCACTCCGGCATCAACTGTCCCAGCCTCGATCATCTTTAGTGCATCTGACATGGTGGGTACATCGACAATAGTAGCGTTTATTCCAAATGAAGTAAGAACATTCTTCAATCCCAACGGGCCTGTATAGTGGACGCTTGATTTAATGATCGCGATACTTTTACCATCAAGGTCTTTAAATGACGCAAAATTTACTCCACTTTTTGCATAGATAATAGACCAGCTAAGGAGGGCTGTTTGGGTATTAAAATCGAATATTTGCTTGCGGTCGTCAGTTACAGCTACATCAACGAGCATGTCAATTTCACCTTTTTGTAGTCGCGCAAGATCCTCATCAAATGTGCCATTTACATAGGTTATTTTCCATCCTTCCTTATCGGCAATGTAGTTTAAAATATCAGCGAAAAAACCCTTAACTGTGCCGTTGGTATCAGTGTATATGCGCGGAGAGTTATCGAAAACACCAACTCGAATATTTTTGAGATCTGTCTCTTCTGCGCGAGTGATATTATAGAAAAAAATGTAGCGAATAAAAAGACAAACAAAAATCTCTTTTTCATAATATATAGTTAAATTTTCTTAATTATAGCATATCATAATATCATGCAGTCTTTTTCTAATTTTTAAAACAAAAGACCTCACAAGGGAGGCCTTTTATTTTTATTGCCCTAATGATTGGGCGTCAAAACGTTCTTTATTTTCTTTCATCCATTTTTGCATTCCTGCTATCTGTTCTTCCTGTGGCTGATTTTCTTTTTGTTTCATAAAATCCGCATGCATTTGCGAATAATGAGGTTTGAGCGCCTCCATCCACTTTTCGAATGTTTCGCCTCGTGCTTCATATGTGCATATATCGCACCTAAGTGTTTTCATAGTGTTTTTTGATTTTTATTTGCTCCCCGGGTAGGATTCGAACCTACGACCAACTCGTTAACAGCGAGCTGCTCTACCACTGAGCTACCGAGGAATATAATTTTTCAAAATATCTCTCAACGCATTACCTCCCTTATATTTCTTAATCTCTTTCTCTCGCTTAATTGACTCGGATCTAGTAGAAAAGCTTTCTTGATAAACTAATCTCCAAGACCCCTTATTTTTGGTAGAGAAGACTAAGCCATTATTGTGTCTTAGTAATCTGCCAGGTATGTATTTAGTCTGACCAATATACCTCTTTCCTTGAATGTTTTCAATTATATATACGTGGCATGGCATCTTATCAACTCGTTAATCCCGCTTAGCGGGACTCTACCACTGAGCTACCGAGGAATGACAGGAGAATATTATCAAATTGCTATCAAAAAAGCAAAGGCAGATTTGTATCACTCCTGCCTAATTCTGAGAGGTAATTATCCGAGCTTGATATCATCATTGATTGATGTCATACTTATTTATAATAGCTTAAATAAATTTAATCTCAGATTTTATGAATAAAAACGAGACCCACATATCCCGAGTGTCTTTTTTGAGTATTACTAAGGTCGGCTTGCTGGCTACTTTGTTATTTGCATCCAGTTCGGTTTTAGGCGATAGCTTAGGCCCTAACAATCCATCTGTTGCCTTTAATGATTCTTCAAATGGCAAGAGTGCCTCATGGACTAGCACCTCTAATGTTTTAACAGTAGATGGCAATAGGTCGGATGTCTTTTTGAATAAGCCGGAGATAAGTCAGTTTCTGAAATCTACGGGTTATGGTTTTTCTATTCCAAATGGTGTAACTATAACGGGTATCCAGGTAAATGTTACCAGGGAGTCAGCGGCTTCTGGTACAGTGCATGATGAGGCTTTATCTCTGGTTGCTTCCGGGGCTACTTCGACATCTTTAGCCGATACCTCGACCTTTTGGCCGACTTCTCTTACTGCTAAAACCTACGGCAGTGCCACAACTACATGGGGCAGGACATGGACTTCAGCTGAAATAAATAGTTCTTCCTTCGGTGTTATAATTTCTGCTAACAATATTGATACCAGTCAGAAGCATCATGCATATGTCGATGGCATAACTATTAGTGTTACGTATACTAAGTTGGATCAGACGATTACTGTTACATCTTCTGCTCCCGGTAGTGCCGCGTACAGTTCATCTTTTTCTGTTTCTGCAACCTCCACTTCTGGTTTGGCTGTGGCTATTACTTCATCTGGTTCATGCTCCGGTAGTGGTACAAGTAGTACGACAATAACAATGACAAGCGGTATCGGAAGTTGTAATGTAAATTTCAATCAATCTGGCAACTCGACTTATAATTCTGCCGCTACTACAACTCAGTCAGTGACAGCTTCTAAGGCTTCACAGTCCATAATATTCACTGGTCTTTCTGCCAAAACTTATGGCGATGCGGATTTTTCTGTGTTGGCTACTGCCACTTCTGGACTGGAAGTTGCTTTTACTGCTTCTGATGATGTTTGCTCTGTTTCTGGTTCAACTGTTCATATAATCGGTAATGGTACATGTACTATCACAGCTCATCAGTCAGGAAATGATAACTTTTATTCTGCCTCTGATGTGCCTCAATCCTTCTCAATAAACAAGAAGGCTATAGCAGTTACAGCTGACAATAAATCTAAGATTTTTAGCGGCACTGATCCAGTTTTAACCTATCAGGTGACGGGTTCACTTGTTGGATCGGATAATTTTTCCGGATCTATCATTAGAGCTGTCGGTGAGGATGTGGGGAAATACGATATAACACAGGGGACGCTTTCGCTTAGCGATAATTATACTCTAACTTTCACGCCCGGCGTATTTACTATCGGCGAGTTGGTTATAGATGTGAATGCGGGAAATAAGAGCAAGGTTTATGGCCAGTCTGATCCAGAGCTTACATATAGTTCCACGCCGGCACTTCGGGATGGCGATGCGTTTAGTGGATCTTTAGCTAGAGATCTTGGAGAAAATGTTGGGACTTATGCTATCACTCAAAGCACTCTAGCTCTTAATTCGAATTACAGCATTAACTATACTGGTGCAACATTTACGATAAATAAGGCTGATCAGACACTCGACTTTGGTGCACTCTCTGATGGGGTTTATGGCGAGGCGCCCTTTGAGGTTTCAGCCTCTTCTACCTCTGGACTCTTGGCAACTTTCTCGGCGACCGGTACTTGTTCGGTAGCAGGAAGCACTGTTTCTATTTTAGGTGCTGGCAGTTGTTCTATTACTTCAAGTCAAGCAGGCAGTAATAATTTCAATCCAGCTGCCGATATTATAAGGTCTTTCAATATTGGAAAGGCCACCACTACTGTCGTTCTTTCTAATTTGAGTCAGACATTCGATGGTAATCCGAAGTCGGTAGATATAATCACTATCCCCGCAGGTCTTAATGTGGTTGTAACTTATAATGAATCAACCACGGCTCCGATCGGAATTGGTAGTTATAATGTAACTGCTACAGTGGATGATTTGAACTACTCTGGAAGTGTTTCTGATGTACTAAATATAGTTGCGCCTGTCGTGCCTCCACCTCCAGTTGAACCTGTTGATAATTCCACCTCATCTCCATCATCTATAGAATCGACTGTTAATCCGCTTGGTGCTAGCAGTAATGGACCGGTAGTGGTCTCTAATCCAGTAGTTGTTTTGCCGCCGGTAACGATTCCTGTTAATCCACCACCAGTTAGACCATTTGTCGCTCAAGTTTTGAGGCGAGCCCAAAATAATTTTAGACCTTCTACTTTACTGACTGGAAACATTAACAGAAATGTAACGGCGATCAGATCCGTAGTTGCTTCAACTACTAACTTGATTGCAACAGCCACTTCTAGCCCTAGAATACAGAATACAGCCTCAGTCTTTACTTCTATTGGTGATCGATTTAATGCATTGGGCAAATTTTTCAAGCAACTATTTGGGAGAATATTTTAGAAATATTTAGCAACAAAAACTGTATTACCATTGATACGGTTTTTTGTTATTGGGAGTAATTAACATATATTTTTTGCCAATAGTGTAGTGATGTAGTAAAATTTGTATATTATTAATCTTTTATTAATTTTAAGCATGCGACCGCATGCGTAATGTTTATGAAAATAAAAAAACTATCATTTCTCGCAGGAGCCATCTTGCTTGGCCTGGGACTCTCTGCGACTACATTCGCGGCGGGAAGCACAACGGACGAAATAATAAACAAACTGCAGGAGCAGATAAGGCTCTTGGTTGCCCAGCTTGAAGATCTTAGGAAAGCTCAGGGGCAGATCGCATCAACGGCACAAAGCATAAGTGAGACATTGAAGCTGGCCGGTAGTTTGGGTGAGGGTTCAAAGGGGGATCAGGTTAGGATTTTGCAGGCTGCTTTAGCCGCTGACTCGGATATATATCCTGAGGGTTTAATAAGCGGATTTTACGGTAAACTTACGGCTTTGGCAGTGAAAAGATTTCAAAAGAAATATGGCCTTGATCAAGTTGGTAGAGTTGGACCTAAAACCTTGGCTAAGTTAAATGAGTTTCTTAACGATAATAATATAATTAAAGAGAAGGAGGATGATGAAAAAAAAGGAGACGAGCAAAAAGAGGGTAGGGGTCGTATCTGTGTTATCGTTCCGCCAGGACATCTAATTGCTCCGGGGTGGCTTAGAAAGCATGATGATGAAAAGCCAACGGTTCCAGCTTGCCAGATAATACCTCCAGGTATTGCCAAAAAACTTGGTATGGGGACAACCACTCCTCCAACTTCTGATATTGTGCCGCCTGTAATTTCAGGACTTAATGCTGTAAATATCAAGATGACTTCGGTCTCTGTAGTATGGATGACCAATGAGCCGGCTAAGGGTGTTCTTTATTTTGGAACATCATCCCCGATTACTATTTCTAACTCTTCTTCTGTTAGAACTGATGAGAGAGCCACTAGTTTTGGATTCACTCTCAATAATTTGGCCACAAGTACTAATTACTACTACTTTGTTACTGCTGTAGATAAGGCCGGTAATGTAGCAACATCGAGCCAGCAATCATTTACCACTTCTGCCGCCCCAGATACTGTGGCACCGGTTATTTCTTTAGTTTCAACAAATAACATAACAACATCTGGAGTATCAGTAGTCTGGACAACTAATGAAAATGCCAATAGTAAGGTCTATTACAGTACATCCTCTCCGGTTAATCTTTTGACTGCGGCAACGGTATCAGATAGTTCATACTCAACAACTCATTCTGTTGCATTGAGTAATCTTTCTGCAAGTACGAACTATTTCTTTGTTGTTTCATCTAGTGATACAGCCGGCAATACTGCCACAGGAACTGAGCAAGCATTTTCTACTCAAGCTCCAGCAGATATAACAGCCCCGATAATTTCATCTATATCAGCCTCAGGGGTTACATCTACATCCACAACGATTAGTTGGATGACTAATGAATCTGCGACAAGTAGGGTCTATTATGGAACATCAACACCGCTTAGTTTGGCGTCTGCTATGACTGTCTCTAATACAACCCTTACCCTAGATCATTCAGTTGGACTGACTGATCTAGTCGCAAGTACAACATATCATTATGTTGTAGGTTCATCAGATGCAGCTCAAAATCAGGCAACTTCATCAGAGCAGTCATTTATGACATTTTAAGTTATAGTCGCTTTAGTAAAAAACCCGCCATTAAATGGCGGGTTTTTGTTAACTTGCCAGTATATTTATAATGTGTTAATCTATTAGCAGATAGTTATCTGAAATTTGTAGCTAAAAGGAGGTCATGCATGGAGCTTTCTATGGAGGAGAATCGTGATCTGCATATTAAGGTTGTGACTGGTGTTGTTAAGATCATTAAGATGATTGACGAAAGGATTCGTCAGGGTTATCGAAGGCAAATAACTATGCCAGAAATTTACCTTGCTGGAATCGTGACACACAAGTCTTTT
>CAZWJJ010000019.1:0-15009 GCA_964634555.1 uncultured Candidatus Saccharibacteria bacterium
GCGGCATCACTATTAGTTTTTGAAAGTACCAAAGCGCTATTCCTGGATGTTACAGCATTGCTTCTGGCAATATTATATTGAGACTTGGCCGCAACAACTGAATCATTTCTAACCTTTAATGCACCGATCAAGCATTGCTTCTTTGGAATTGTCGAAGTGGCAGAGCCAGAACTTGAATCGGGGGTTGTTGAAGTCGAATTGACAATTGGATTAACCGACGGATTTACTGAATTAAGAGTCGGACTGCTAAGGCTTGGCACAGAAAGGCTCATCGCCCTGGCATAATTAAAGCTAGACAACAAAATCATAACAATCAAAGCTTTGTTCTTTTTCATATATTCTTAAATAATATTTTATTCCAATAAAAACAATATATTCTTCATTATATACTCAAAAAGGGTATTGACCACTTACATGCATGCTAAACGCTACCCAATGTCATTGCGAACAACCGCAGGAAGCATGGCAATCTCCATCAATTAACTACTAGAGATTGCTTCGTCATTTCATTCCTCGCAATGACAGTTTGTGTATTACAGTATCATTGTCATTGCGAGCCCTGCGAAGCAATCTCATTACGTATGTGGGCGAATAGATCTTCGTCGCAAGCTCCTCGTAATGACAGCTGGTCATTTTTCTTTTTTCCTCTCTATACGTTGGTAATAAAAAAACAAATACAGCTATTTTTAATAATTCCTGATATAATAAAAACATGGAAAATTTTGAGGAACTAAAAAAACTGCGCAAGCCGATAAGAAACGTCTATATTGAACACAAAGAAAACCTAAGTAAAATTGAAAAATTTGCTGTCTGGATCACATCGCACGTTGGAACAATGGGATTCTTTTTCATCATTTTTTCTTGGACAATATTTTGGCTGAGCTGGAATATTTTCGCACCAGCACAATTGCAATTCGATCCCTACCCCGCTTTTGTTCTCTGGCTTTTTATCTCTAACATGATTCAAATCCTACTTATGCCACTAATTATGATTGGGCAAAATCTCAACGATCGCCACGACGCCGCGCGATCCGAAGCCGACTTTGAAATAAATGTAAAAGCTGAACGCGAGATCGGAGCCATTTTGACTCATCTTGAAAATCAAAACGATCTCATGCTGAGAATCCTCAAGAAACTAGAGGAAAAATAGTCATACTAGTTGTTGCTTCCCTCTAAAGTGAATTTATTTTAAATTTACCCTCCGCTATAAGTCGCTTTTCAGCTTCAACAACGGCCTTCTCCATCATCTGAACAGCCTCGATCGGATATTTGCCGATAGCCGTTTCATCCGAAAGCATAACCGCATCGGCGCCGCAAAGAATAGCAAATTCAATATCCGTAATATCGGCGCGAGTTGGTATAGCACTTTCAACCATCGAGAAAAGCATCTGAGTTGCAACAATTACAGGCTTGCCTGCCTTTTTACATAGAGAAATGATATCTTTCTCGATCAGCGGGATCTGTTCGACTGGCACTTCATTACCAAGATCACCGCGCGCAACCATAATTGAATCGGCAACTTTAATGATCTCTCCTATCTCGGCAACCGCCTGTTGTCTCTCAATCTTAGCTATAACGGGAGTATTATACCCAAAAGCAAAGATCTTTTTTTTAAGCTCTAGAACATCACCGGCCCCGCCGACAAATGATTGAGCAATATAATCAACACCAGATCTCAAACCAAACTCCAGATCATAAAGATCTTTATCGGTTAGAATCGACTTATCTAAATCAAAACCATGTCCAGCACCGGTTTGAACTCTTGGCCCCGACAAATCCTGAATAATTTTGATCTCTCTATCTTGTGTAGCGGCGCATTCACGGATAAATTTTATATATTCAGCATGATCCTCATGTTTCCCCCACGAAAAATTGAGTCGAATAATATCAGCTCCAGACTCGATCAATAGGCCGATCATGGTTTTGTTGCCAACGGCCGGCCCAATTGTCGCTACTATCTGCGCTTTTGATTTTCTCATTTTATTTTTCAGCTGAAATTTCTGCTAATCTGGCATATTTAACCGCCCGTTCACTCTTTTGCGGTGCGCCGGATTTTAAACCAAAACAACCGAATGCATAGCAAAGATCGGCTATAAAATCATCATCAGTCTCACCGCTTCGATGACTGACTATTAATTCCACGCCATTGTCTCTGGCCAACTTCATAGTTTGCAAGGTTTCCGTCAAAGTTCCTATCTGATTCGGCTTGATAATCATGGCATTTATGCTTTTTTCATTTATCGCCCGACTCAATCGCGCTTGATTGGTAGTTGTAAGATCATCACCCACCACCAAAAGATTCGGGTGTTTAGATCTTAAGGCGGCAAAATTTTCAAAATCCTCCTCATAAAAAGGATCTTCAATCGAAATTAAATTAAACTCGCCAATCAAAGAGTTGTAAATTTTCATCAACTCTCCGCCGGTAATTTTCTCTCCGGCGATCAAATACTCGCCATCATTATAAAAAGATGACGCGGCGACATCCAACGCCAACCTAACCTGATCCTGAAAACTATTTTTAAATATTGCAGCCATCAAAAGCTCGACCGGTTTTCTAATGTCGAATATCTTTGGCGCAAAACCACCCTCATCACCCAAAACGAAAGATGACTCACCAAACTGCTCAGAAATAATCTCTCCGAGAGAAATCCAAATCTTTTTACCCATCTCAATTGCCAGCGCAACATCATCAACAATCGGCACAACATGATACTCTTGGAACGCCAGACCATTCTTGGCGTGCATCCCACCATTGATCAAATTCATATAAAGATATGGTACTTTCCGGCTTGAACCGATCTCCAACAAAGTCCGCAAATATTCAAATGTCTGTTTACCCCTATTTGCCGCGGCTAATTTAGCAACCGCAATACTCGCGCCAATCATAGAATTACCTCCCAACTTTTCTTTATTAACCGACCCATCCAAACCGATTAACACACTGTCGATTGCTGCTTGATTTTCGACATCCATACCGATCAATTTCTGAGCAATCACGCCATTTACTTTTTCTATAGCTTCGGCCACTAACAAAACATGGGCTTCGTGCGCGCCAGTACTCGCACCAGCCGGCACAGAAAAAGCACCGACATGACCACCGGCAAAAGCCGAAACTTTTATAGTCTCATTTCCGCGCGAATCAAGAATTTTCTCGGCAACAATTTTATCAATTTTTGTCATCTCGTGAAATTAAAAACATCAGATCGGAAACATTCGCTCCCGTCGGACCTGTAACTATCATACTATCTTTTAATTTTTCAAAAAACACGTAAGCATCGTATCGGGAAATATATTCTTGAACATTAATTACAGATGAGAAAAGTTTCTGCTCTGTGAGATTATCCACGATGGCCCCAGCTCCTGAACTATTGTCCAAACCATCTGATGCCAGGCTCACAAAAACCGATGACGGCGGAAGTTTGCCGACCGCCAACATTCCCAAAAATAAATTTCTCCCGCCCGATCCGCCACGATCTTTGATTGTCATTTTTGGTTCGCCGGCGCCCAAAATCGTCACGTTATTTTTCGATTCAGAAACAAACCGACCGACAACATTTTCGATCGGATCATAAATATCATAGGAAACTATTTTAAAAGAAAATCCCAACTCATTCGCCTTCTTACTCATGGCATCAACCGCAGTTTTATTCGACACTAAAATTATATTATTAACTCTTTCAAAATATTTATCCTCCTTTGGCGTTTCGTTCAGTTCAAAATTCCCCAGATCAAATTTATCGATGATCGCTTTAGCATCCATGATCGTCGTCTCATCTTTGTATGTCGGCCCGGATGCCACATCAGAAAATTTATCGCCCGGCACATCGGAAAAAATTAACGAGATAACTGTCGCCGGATACAGAAGTTTAGCCAACCCTCCACCCTTCAAACCGGAAATATGTTTGCGGACAGTATTAAGCTCGCTGATCGTCATCGCTTTTTTGATCGACGCGTCATAAAGCCTCAACCCCTGCTCGCACTCCAGCTCCGGATAACAAAGTAAAGCCGAACCTCCGCCTGAAACCACTACGATCACCAGATCATCTTCTCCGCCATCACTGATCATTTCAATAATTTTTTTTCCAACCCCAGCATTCTCCGGCGATGGACGCGGATGTGTGCCATTGTATGTGTCTATATATTCGCAAATCTTTTTATTCAATCCAATCACAACACCCTCCATTATTTTTGATCCCAAAACTTTTTCCAACGCCTGAGCCGCGTCGCAAGAAGCTTTGCCGAAACCAATAACTTTAATATGCTTGAATTTTGAGAGATCATATTCTCGATCTTTGACTGTTAAAATTTGACCGTCGATCTTCAATGAATTCAAAATCACTTGATGAGTATCGATCGAATCGAGACCGCTCTCAACTATTCTCATCGCCGAAATTCTATTTTCTGAAACAGCCAGCTCACTCCAATTTTTTATCCATCTTCCGTCCATTTTACTGATTAACAATATTTTGCGGATTGCCGTTCATAAATGATTTAATATTCTCCGCACTGATTTTTATAATCTCCTCAACTGCCTCCTTAGAATAAAAAGCGATATGCGGAGTCACTATCACGTTCGGCATTTCGATCAACGAACCATCGAATGATCCATCACGCTCGCCTTCTAAAACATCCAGACCGGCACCGCTTATTTGGCCAGACCTCAAGGCATTAATCAATGCTTCAGTTTCTAAAATTTCTCCGCGCGCCGTATTAATAATAATCGCACCCCTTTTAATCTCCAAAATATTCTTGCTATTTATGATGTGTAACGTTTCATCAGTCAACGGCAGATGAATCGAAATGATATCAGAGACAGCCAGCGCCACATTTAGTGGGACATATTCAAGATCAATCTCTTCAGCGAAACTGTTATCAGGCATCAAATCCGTCCCGACGACTTTCATACCAAAACCCTTGGCAATACGCGCAACATTCTTTCCAATTCGACCAGTGCCAATCACACCAAGTGTCTTACCGTAAAGATCAAACCCTTCAAAACCCGAAACATCAAAACGCTGATCTTCTTTAAGTTTTTTGGCGGCGCCGAAAATTTTTCTCGACAGCGAGATTATCAGACCGAATGCAAATTCAGCAACAGTATGGGCTCCATAACTCGGAACAGTAGAAACAACAATCCCTCTCTTTTTAGCGCTCACCAGATCTATGTGATCGAAGCCAGTTGACCGTGTGGCGATCAATTTTAAATTTGGCAATAAATCAATCAGCTCGGCATCAATCCTTGAATGAACAAAAATCGAAATGATCTCCGCATCCCTAGCCCTTGAAGCCGTCTCAGAATTTAAACTTTCTGACAAAAATTCCGCCTCCATGCCGTTGAAAATTTTTTCCAACGCCTCTCTTTCCTCCGACCTAACTTCAAAAAATATAATTTTCATAGGCTGATTATATCAAATTGAAATTATAAATGCCCGCATCCACGATTCAGCATTTGTGTCATTGCGAGGAGCTTGCGACGAAGCAATCTCTAATAGTTAATTGACTGAGATTGCCACGCTCTCTACAGTCGCTAGCAATGACAGTTAATTTACCCTCACTCCACATCAGTAATAAATTAATGAAACTTTTAACTCTCACCTCCGACCAAATATTTAATGAAACGAAATACCGTTTTGTAAATAGACGAGAAAAACATACAGGGAAGATTAATTTCAAAAATTTTACCGACAGGCATTAAACATTGACACTCCAAGGTATATCGTGTTAGTATTTCTATCAGCTCGAACAACAATGTTCTTTTACAAAGGAGGGCTTAATGAAGCTTGATTGCCTCAAAGATCATTGCCTCGTTAAAAACAGCTCCGGGCGAAGTCTGGCTGAAATTCATCTCGACTATATGGGGCAAGTCCAAACACTGCTACTCACTGGCGCTGACAAAGATGAAATCCGGCAGATAAAAGAACTGGCACTTTATCATGCAATGAATTTTGTCATTGAAAGACAAACACCAGTTTTTGGCGGCCTCATGATACTAACCAAAAAGAACCACAATCTCAGAACAGATGAATGGCCAAATTTCATGCAGTTTGAAATTATATCAAAAGATATACGCTCACTCGATGATAATGACCTTGACCAATGCCTTCATAGACTCGAGATAAATATTTTGGTATCTCAAGAAGAGAATGTTGGATCAGCAATCAGTAGGGTGATCAATCAAGTCTCCCAAAATACCGGCCTTTCATTTATACATAAAATCACCGAGGACGCTTTTGGAGATCCAGTTATTCTAATAGGAGTGGGGTCGGGAATTTTTCGATTCTGGAAAGACTTGTTTGGTGATCATAATATAGTGCCGCCATATCATCCCATCAGTAATCCAACACGAAATTATGCGTTCTTGTTGAACGGCGACACATCTTATTGCATACGCAACAAAAGTAGTATCAAACATGTGTTTCCACCCCCAGAAAGTATCGATGAATCCAGAGGAAAATCAATTTTTGGCTCCTGGCAAATGAAACATCCCTACAAAGCCGAAGGTCAAACCTTTGGCTTCTCGCTGAATAAATTAACAGCCAGAACAACTGAGGGCATAAACGAAATTACTGAATTTATCACTGCGGCACTCGATCTGAATACCTACATAGCAGTCTCGGGAGGATTCCGAAGTCGATACACCTATCCATCAAATCTACAAAACAAGTATGCAAAAAATGTAGTTGGCAGTGAGGGAGATATCTTCTGGCAATATCAAGTCCTAAAACAAGAAGGCCTGCTGGAAAAATCTTCGATTCCCAAATTCTTCATCAAAGGCAGATGGCTCGAGGCCTACGAAAACTTCTACAAAGAAAAAGATGAGACCTCCGCCTGATAATTACGGCACCAATCTTCCTTGCGCAGAGCAAACCTCTGCGCTTTTTTATTTATCGATGTGAAGCTATCGTTATTGCGAGAGGCCTGCGACAAGCAATCTATTCCGCCCACATACCACATATGTATGGAGATTGCTTCGCAAGACGCGCAATAACACAAATAGCGTATAATATATAGCAAGCTTTTAAAAAACTACTTCCCCACCATTTTATCTATCTCACCTAAAAAGCTATCCGTGCACTGCTTACTTTTAGCAGTATAGGCTTGATAATGAAATATTTGACTGAGCCTCAAAAGCAAACCTGTCCCTATTCCATATCTATCAATACCCAAAATACACTTGGCCACATAATCTCTATTCATCTGCTTGTACTGATTCCAACAACCATACGCCAAATCCCTCGCCGCACTAGGATCCGAAGGAACACCGGCAGATTTCATACAGAAATTAATATACTTCTCAAAAGGCAAGGGTGAGATCGGACGCTGATTGGCATAATTATTTTCACAACTATTTTGTCTGCTTTGTTCTGAAGATGTAATATAATGTCCGCTTTCAATACACTGATTCAAATATTGCTCGCAACCATCCTTCTGTCCGCGCTCAGCAGCAATCTTTTTTCCAAAATCCGAACACTGTCTTTTATATTCCACCGGCTTACATTTATTTTCATCGACAATCACTGGCAACTCCGCTGAAGTTGGAGTGTCAAAAGCACCCCTATTTGCCATCGATTGAGTATCAGCTATCGACAGGTCCTTGCAACAAGCCGCGGCATCTGAGTTGTTATAACTATCCATGCACTTACTGTAATATCTAGCTTGATATTTTGTGGCTAAATCATTCAAGGCGTCCGTTGGAACTGTAACTGGAGCTACAATTGGCGTGCCATATTTCTTTACCAGATTATCATTGCACTGAAGGACACATCGACCAAATGGCAAAGCGTCATCTGGATTCTTTTTAAAAGCATCGCACTGCGGCAAACAGATCGCTTCGTAAGACTTAACCACCATCGCTTCGGTCTCTTTAGCACTACAGCTTACTATGCATTGATCGTATGGCTTACCGCTCAAACATCCGAGCATGCACTGCGTATTTTTGCCAAACTGTTCATATTTTGTGTCATCGGCAGAAACAACCGGCCCGGCTCCAACACATTCATTATCACAAAGTTTGGCTCGCGCTGTCAGTCCAATATCTTGATGAGTGGTCAATACGCACTTTTGCCAGCATGCCTCCTCATCTGCATCTCTGGCGGCATAGACCATAAGGGAACTGAGAAGAAATGAGGCCATTAAACTAATCGACGCAATTGAAAAAAATATGGATAATTGTTTATAATTCATTAATTAATAATAGCATAAACAGAATATCTTCTATAAAAAACCGCCCATAATGGACGGCAGGCACAAAGCTGATTAAGAATCAGATAATAGTTGTTCCTCAGAAAAATGGAAAAAATCAATTGCCTTTTTCTTATCCTCCTCACTAAGACAATCCCAGCATTTTACTTCAGTATTTGTTGTATGACGGGTACCAAATGATATAGACATAATCAAGATCATCCGCTTACACACCTTACATCTGCAGAGTTTCCCAACCTGTTTCATTATTTCCCCCAAAGAAAGTTACAATAATCGCCATAAACTGTTGGGTAAAAATAAATATATGTCGCCACTACACAGGATAGAATAATGAAAACCGGCCATGCAGACCATCTATCCGTTATATTCATTGAGGCCTCCTTATTAAACTACAAAGGACAACAACCTGTCACTCGACACCATATCATACTGATATAATTTATCAAGAGTAAAGCACCTTAATTATAAAGCATTATTAACTCTTGACAGTTAGAGAGATATCCTGTAAATTATCGACTAACCGCAACACTAGAACCTTGAAAGGAGAACAGAATGTTTCGCTTCCTATGCAATCTTTTTCGAAAGAAATCCCCTGAGCTGAAAGCTGAGCCCGATCGATAACCAAGGAAAGAAGACCCAAAAACAAAACAACAGCCGCCACCTCAACAACCTCCTCCCCCGCTGCCGCCACCCAAACCAAAGCCGGAACCAGTTCCATTTCCCAGAACAAGAATCTTGAAACGAAAGATAAGTTCTGAGGGACAAAAATCCTATGAAGAGATCACCGACCAGCTCGGATTTGTACCAGCCGAACTCATTCGCCACCAACTTATCTGGTTTTTCGCCGATAAAAATATTCCAGTCTATGACACCAGAGAAGTTAAGTTATGGTTGATAGACCAACGCAGGCGCGAAAAGTCACAAGATTGGCACTGGCGTCCCCTGCGCAAAAAAGATGCCATTAAAGAGTATCAATGGGGCTACAACAAAGAAGAAAATAAATATTCCGATGGATATTATTCTTCCGGCTCCAAATCATGGGAATGTCGACCATATGAGCGTCTCATTCCGAAGACTGTCCTTGAGAAAGTTGCCGAGATTGAGGCTACCTTCGGAGACAAGGTAAAATTTTTCGTATCCCACTATGAAAGTAGCAATCCCGATCCATTCATAATGGTCAGGCCTACGCCTCCCGATGATAATCATGGTCGTCAGTACGAATTTATCTTCGACTATTGGGTTGAGCCCGAATTCGGAGATGACGTAAAGTAACCATTCCCCCCCCACTTTAATAAGTGGGGTTTTAATTATTATGAGGGTGTGGAAAAATAAAAAAACCACTGTCCGTAGACAATGGGTTGATATTAGAGAATTAGGCTATTTGGCCGTTCGCTCTAAGTTCAGCTTCAAACTTCAGCCCACGATCAAGATCGGTGAAAAACTTCTGCAATGGGAAAATGTAATCTTCACCCTTTATATTCTTAATCTCTATCACCTTGTAATCCTTGAGATACAAGAGGCCCGAAAAATAAAAACTCATACCACTGCCAGGCTCTTCCTTTTGATATTCTGTCATATAAGGAATAGTCCCGGGATAAGAATTCATCGACGTGGTCAAGCCCAGAAAAGAACCCATACGACCAAGAAATGAGTCCTCGCCAAGACCCCATAGCAAACGTCGTAAACTCATGGCCATCCATGTTGGGAATTTTTCTTCTATCTGCATCCCAACAATTCGTACTGCCGTCTGCTCTGTCTCGCACTTACCATAATGGAAGTAGCCAACAAATGGCACAAGTGGCTTCATTTCTGATGGGGGGGCAAAGTTCACAGAACCCTTCGGCAATTCCAAATATCCCTTCATCATAACGAATTCCTCCTTTTTATTTTTCAAGCTACTCGTTATTAACTATTCTACATATTAAATATTACATGTCAATACCAAACATCGACATGACCGTCGACTTGTATTCAAGCTCTAAAATATGGTATAAAAGTCCGCAAAGGATTAGATCTTTCAAATAAAGGAGGCGACTGCAGATGGGTCTGCGAAATAGAATTAAAAAGAGAGTAACCCGACTAAAAAATAGGCTAACCGGCCAAAGGATGGTGGTTATGGCATCTACGAATAATATAGAAGAGAAAAAAGTAGAAACATTCTTCAATGCTCCGATCTCTTATGAACCGCTTACCAAACTTAATATTCTCTTTCCAAAATGCGGGCATCTTGGACCAAGTAAAGCTACGCTAAATATTTACGGCACAATTATGAATTTTGATGTCGATAAAAATATCAAAAATGTAAATGGCCAAATAACTGCAGACAGTGAAAAATGCCCTTGCCCTGAATGCTGTTTCAACTATTACAAAGAAAAAAGTATTCGTTGCGCCCTATGTGGAACCGGTATCACGCCCGGCGATGGAGTAGCTATCTATTCATACAAGACATCTCCGGAGGGTAAGGAACAAGAAGCAAATCCGCATTTCCGAATGGATCTGGCTACAAAGATCGGAGGCAATGTGGTTGGATGCATAAGATGGGACTGTTGCCCTTCCGGCGGTTTCTTTGCCGGACACTGGGGAGATCAAGGTTTCGAGCCGGCTTTTCCCAACGGTAACTGTGCCGCCGGGCTTGCCGCCCTTACTGGCAATCCAATTCTCGTCAATACAGATAAAAAATAATCAAACCTCAGCCCCAGTTAAATGGGGCTTTTAGTTTATTTGGTCAAAAAAATCCCGCCTAATTGTGGCGGGATTTTCTAAAATCACTATGTCTACTAATTCTTTGACTCCTTCAGTACGGTAAACAGAGAATTCAGAAGATGTGCTTGTGTACTGGCCGAAAACGTTGTCTGCCCGCTAACTATGGTTGATGATGAGGCATTCAAATGATCCTCGACACCCTTATTGGTTGCAAAAAGAAAGGCGTACCATGGATAAGTGACTGCCACAGAACCATTGGCATTAATTGTCACATTGGCCGTAATATTTGCCGGTATCGCCCACAAAAATCTGGCTGGCAATTTATAATGAGTCTCAACAGTAGTAGATGATACATTAACATCTGCAATGCGATCATCACCCTTAACGATATGATTCAAAAAACTGCGAAGTTGGCCTCTGTTTGAAACTCGCTCTGCGACATCTATCGTTGTTGTTGAATCTTTTGCTGATCGCTGGTCAACCTTAATCTCATTGTCATCTTGATCGTTTTCATTCTCAATATCAACGGAATTTTTATTTTCCGCGCTTACTCTAATACCATTATCATTGCCACGGCGTGAATTTGCATTAACTGACTTTCCGCTTCCCAATTGGACCATACCCGAACCCTCTTCGTCAGTTTCAACTTCGACAGATGTTGATGCCTTATCTCTATCTCCGCCAACACCCACCTGAACATTAACATTAGCTCCCACATTCAACCCAGCTCCATAAGCATTGGTAACCAGTGAAAAAGATATCAAAGAAAGGCTCGCCACAATAGAACTCCCAACCCAAATCGAATTTTTTATTTTTTGCATTAATTTTTCCTATTTATAATCTTCTAATTATAGCACTTAAAAATGATTGTAAGCAATAGATAGATACAGTCTATAAAAACAAAACCCCCGGATTCGATAAACTAAAGTTTAAAGAATCCGGGGTCAAAGAAGCCCGAATCAGGGTGGTGATTGATTGCAAGAGAAAATTCTAGTACCGATAGACGACCACTCGACCTCTGAGCACCTGTAAACAAGGATTCGCCACTTGTCATCGATAGATAGCCATTGAACAAAAACTACGCGAATCTCGCCGGCAACTCGAACATAAAAGAGGCTGGCCATACTATCATTTCGGAGTGGTCCTGGCTTCCCTCCCCATTGATTCAAAATTAGTCCGGCCATAGTAGCGAGAAAATGAGCAGGGTTCTCGAAGATAAACGGAATCTTCTTGCGCTGAAACTCTCCCTCAATATCAAGATCTGTGGCCTCATTTTTCAGGAAATAATAAGACAGTTCTGTTGAAATAGGCACCAGGGGAGCATTCAAGAACTCCTTGAAAACTTTCCTAAATTCATCCCAAACATAGAGACCCTCTCTTGTCCGAAAGAAGCTGTCGACAGTCTCCCCAAGATGGGGAGGCGTGAAATTAACAGTGCTTGTAGCGATAAAATTAATATATATCCAGACCTTCCCCCGAAACCTCTCAAGAACACTACCTATCGTAATCATTACAGCACCGTCCCTTCTTTCGGTTCACCAGCAAATTTACAAGGAACAAAAATCGAAATTACGATGACCAATATATATCATTTAGACTATTCTGTCAAGGCTTTGTCGCAACCCTAAATCCTTATTAAAAAACTATCTTATTCCCTTATCTCCTTATCTTCAATCAGATAATATAGCGCAAGAGGTGCCGCCCAATTAGCAAAACGCTCTATAAAATCAAGCCAGCCCACACCAACTAAAGGTCGAACAAGTGCTGTCCAGAATCCCCAAAATGCAGCCCAGGCCAAAATCGGTCGCACAGGTTTTATAAGCACTATAAAAGCGACCAGTATATCAAAGAGGCCTATCATCAACAAAACTGTTCCGGCAGTCTGGGAATCCAGACCAGTCATCTGACCAATCCAGCCAATCCAATCGGCCTTGCCTCCCGTAGCCAAAAGTCCATGGCCCAAAAACTCCCCAGCTACCCCCAAACGCAATATCCACTCTATTTTTTTATTTTTCTCCATATCTATTTGAAAATATTAATAAATTAACTATTTTTTATACCCAATACGACTTATTCATTATAGCAAAATAAAAAAACATTTCGTTATCCCGGCTCACATAATAATTCAAGGCTTATAATCACTACTAGTCCTTGACATAATTATCTTTAAATTTAAAATAGTGAACAGTGGCGTGAGTTTTTGCACCTTGACATTCACGTGACCAAAAGGGAGGAATCATGGAGATCATTAAGATTTCGATGCAGGAAAATCGTTATCTTATCCCACTCAAGGGATGGAGTAGCGTTGCCAAGGCCCTCAATATCTTTGCTAATGGTAACCTTCACAGTTCGAGAGTGACAAAAGAAGTAACCGCCAATGCTATCAATGATAGTCTCGGATCAAGAGACGGTAGCCTGGGTGTCGGTATGTTTCTCCTTGGAGAAAATATTATCGGCAGGCAAAGCAATCTTGTCGAAAATCTGTTGAAAGAGGCCGAAGGAGCTCTCAAAAAGTATCCGAAATTCAACAAAAGTTACGATTATGATGGAATGGGGACTCCATTCTTTAAGACGTTTGTAAACATTGAAATACTAGACGAGGATCAAGATATGTATGCTATCGGACTTTATGGAACTTATTCTGCCGGTAATAGACCGGAAGAAGAACTTGCGAAGTATCTCAATATTCCTCGCACTCTGATATCCTGCCATGTAGAGATCGAGACAAAACCGTTCTCTGCTAATCGTTTTGAATTCGACTTCGAACCAGTGATCCGCAAGCTGGATACCCTCTTCAAGGTGAAGAAAATAACCGGCAGACAAATCGCCGCCGCCATGATGGTAGATGATGATGTACACATACCCACCTTTGTACTACATGACCAAGACGAGCTGAGAGTTCAAATTCAAACTGGGCGTGTCAAAGAACGCCTACAGTATAAAGAAGGCGTAAGAAGAGACACCTGGGCTGTTAAAGGTAGCAAATTCTCAGGTGAGTTAGAGCGTGACTATAATTCTCAGGATAATAATGCGAAAGCAACGCCAACATTTGTTATTAGAGTCTCGTCTTCACAAAATGATTTCCAAGGTCGAAGTTTGCGAATCTGGCAACCGGATCAACAGCAAAAAATGATTGACCTCGCCAATAAAATAATGTCAGCACTTCAATCATAATAACCAAATATAGATCAACTGTTCCCAAAGCCCCTTATTGTAGGGGCTTTTTATTTAAAAATCTCGACCGAAGTCGGGATAAAAGTCTGTTATCAATATTCTAAAATCTAAAGACTGCCGATAAATTTTTTAAACTCTACAGGATCTTCAGTCTCGCCGATTTTTCGCAGGGTACTGCCACCAAAAGAACTCTCGATTAATCGCCCCATGGGCAAAATATTTCCAGTTATCATGCCCTTGGCAAAAACTTCAAAAACCTCATCACTATCTTTAAATTTGTCTCTATTTTTCTCCAAAAGTTTTTGACATAAAATCTTAAGAACCTCCCTTTGATGAGGATAAGCAAATTTGCGCGCTCGGAAACGATTCTCCCCTCTATTTTCCATATAAAGCAGATCTTCATCAACTAAATTAACGCCATCAGTATCTTCAATTGTCGGATGTTCTTTTAGTATAGTGCTATTTTCTCGATTTTCTTCCCTAAAGATCGGCTGTTTTAAAAATTTTTTGCTGTATCTTTTAGTTAATTCTTCGGTTACAGCTTCATTAAGATTAGAAAATTTTATTCCGGAGCCATCTCTATTATGCACCTCAAGGCCGACTCTGTATTCATCAAGTTCCAATCTTATTCGCCCATTTTCTTCTGTATTTTCCACAACCTGAATCGCATTATACGACTTAAAATGCAACATTTCATGAACCATCCTTGCCATAAACATGATCTTAGATGACTCTTCGCACGACACCACGGCCTGCATTCTAGTTTGAAAATACGCGACGAGGCCTAAACTAAGTTCCTGCCACTTCTCTTTTTCAATTATATGGATATTTTTATGGGGAATATCCAACGGCTCTAAACCATATTTTTTCCTTACATCGTTTGTTATTTTATTAGCCAAAGAGATTATTTGCAGTTCATCGGGCGTCTTG
>CAZWJJ010000020.1:0-4564 GCA_964634555.1 uncultured Candidatus Saccharibacteria bacterium
CCAACCCAGGCCTTGATGGCAAGTAGCCTCTTGCTGGAGCGGTAGTGAAGGTGTTCGATCGAGAAAATGCAGATTTTGTGGCCGCATTTAACTCCAAGCGTCCTGATAAGAAAAATCTTGATCTTGTTTATGAGTCAAATATTGGCAAAGTGGGCGAGTGTACGACTGATGTGAATGGTTCTTGTACTTCCGGAGAAGACCATGCGGGCAAATTCTTGGTGATCTCTAAGTTTACAGAAGGCTCAAATACTGTTTATAACGGCAAGTTCAAGAACTTTAAATTGAAGAATAGAAAGACCGATGGGAACGAGAAGGAAAATGATGATGACGATATTTATGATGCGCAGGCTAATACAGTTTTGATCGAAAAGAATATTCGAATCCTTAAGACGATTAAAAAGGATGGATCAGCTACTTATGAAGCTGGGTCTATGACAGTAGTAACCGGTTCAGAGCTTGATGTGGTGTATCCGGAATATGCTGTCTGGGAGGGTACAAGCATGCTCTATCCTTTTGTAATGTCGTCTGATGCAACTGATCCGTGGAGCGTAGATGTATGTATGCAGGTACCTACGGGATACAAGATTGAAGGAGTACTTAATGAGTCTGGTGCGGTTATTGGTACATCGTCTTGTAACCAAAGTTCTGTTGCCGGCCAGCCTATCGTCGTACTTTTTAGTCTGGTTGATATAGGAAGTCCGGAACCTTCCTTTGGTATTAACCTTGATGCCACACATAAGGGTAAGAAGACTCAGCGAACATTTGTTGTCGATGGAATTAGAAGAAAGACAAAAAATATCCAAGATCGTGATCTTCTTACTAGAATAGAAAAGGTGAATAAAAAGTAGGTAGGGTATCTAAATAATTAACAAAAAGCGACTTATATAAGTCGCTTTTTGTTTTTGGTATCAATATTGTATTGAGATCATCTTTTAATAATCTTTAAAGCGGGTTTTAGGCGCAGGCCCCAGCAACATGGCCAGTTGTCCAGCAGAGTTGAAGAGAAAAACCGCCGGATGGTCGATTAATATGCAGAAGATCGCCGGTAATGTATAGATTTGAAAGAATTTTAGATCGCATGGTTTTGGTGTCTATTTCAGAGAGTGAGACTCCGCCGTCGGCTACAACTGCGCGATCGTAACCCATGAGATTTGTGATCTCAACCGGCAGAGCTTTTAAGAGATGAACGATCTTTTTCCTGTTTTCTTTGCTGACACTGTGGATTTTTGTTGTGAAATCGATTTCTGTCAGGATTGTTTGAATAGCGGCGGCGGTGCCTAGCGGTGCAATCTCTTTAAAAACAGTCTGAAGCATTTTGTTTTTGTTGGCGTCGAAGACGTTTATAATTCTTCTTTCGAGATCACCAATCTCTGTGTCTGGAAAGCAATCGATAAAAGCATGAACTTGTCCTGATTGTAAAAGCCCACTAACCTTGCTGGCGCTGTTTAAGATAAGAGGGCCGGAAAGGCCGAAGTGAGTGAAGAGAATTTTGCCGGTTAGAGAAAATTGCCGCTTCTCTTCGAGATAAAAACTGATCTTCATGAATGAAAGCGAAACGCCGGCCAGAGATTTGACCCACTCATCAGATACAGCAAGCGGTACGATGGTCGGTGTGGGGGATTTAACTGTGTGGCCAAGATCGCGTAGCCAGTTGAAGCCGTCACCGGTTGAGCCAGTTTCTGGATGCGATAGGCCGCCGGTAGCTAAGATATATGATTTGGCGGTGAATATGCCTTGATTTGTTTCAATACTCTCAATTTCGGTTTTATTATGATTTAATTTTTTGACTGTGCAACCGAGTTTATAGAATACGCCAGTCTTGTCCAGCTCTCTTTTTAGTGTATTAAAAACATCTAAGGCTTTTTCGCTTGCTGGAAATGCCCGCTTGCGAGCCTGAACCACTAGTGGCAATCCGTGTGATTCAAAAAATTCAAACGTATCTTTGACGCCAAATTGTGAAAAGGGCGAATAGAGGAAGTCTGCCGCTTGACCGTAATTTTTTAAGAGCGCATGAATGTCGTATTCGGCGTTGGTGATATTGCATCGTCCGCCGCCGGTGATTTTTAATTTTTCGCCCAGCGACCGGTTTTTCTCCAGAATCAGCACGCTTTTCCCCTTGGCACGCGCAGCCAAAGCCGCCATCATCCCTGAAGCTCCGCCACCGATGACAATTATGTCGTATGGTTCTTTAAGAGGCTGCATTGATTTTTTTTATGTATATTTATTTGTTTTAGCTTACAGAATAAGACCCCAACGAATTAAAAGTCACCTGTAACAAAGCTTCAGCGAACTGAGAGCGGATAGGGTGAGATTCGAACTCACGGTTCTAATTAAAGAACGGCGGTTTAGTAAACCGCTGCCTTAAGCCACTCGGCCACCTATCCATACTCGACACATAATATATTTAACCTAGAAAAAAGGCAAAAAGTATGTTAGATTAGCGTGATAATAAGCAATTTGTCGCTCGATAAAGCGATCGAATTTAAAAAGTAATCTGGAGACGTGTCAGAGGCCGAACTCAACTTCTTGAGTTCGGCGGGCGATTTAGCGAGACCTCCGTGTCGAGCGTTAAAAATCGCCCCGAGGTTGAGCAAGGCGAGACAATAATACATTTGTTATATAATAGGACGAGCGAAGTTGAAAAATAATACTGGAGACGTGTCAGAGTGGTCTAACGTACCTCTTTGCTAAAGAGGCAGGGGCTTTAAAACCCCTCGAGGGTTCGAATCCCTCCGTCTCCGCCCGATTTGGAAATTTGAATTAGAAAAACAGATATTAATCCGTGTTAGCTCATCAAAATCATGCCCCACATAAATATAGAAATAAAAGCCAGGTGTGTCGATCAGGACAAGATCCGGCAAATTCTTTTGTCTAATAAGGCAGATTTTAAAGGTATCGATCATCAGATAGATACGTATTTTAGAGTCTCTAATGGCCGATTGAAGTTGCGAGAGGGTAATATAGAAAATTTTCTTATTTTTTATGAGAGGGAAAACAAAGAGGGGCCGAAGCAATCAAATGTGATTTTGCATAAGGTTGAACCGAAATCTAATCTAAAAGAATTGCTGGTAAAATCTCTTGGTGTTCTAGCCATCGTCGACAAACAGCGGGAGATTTATTTTATCGATAATGTTAAATTTCATCTCGACAGCGTTAAGGGTTTGGGGAAATTTATGGAAATAGAGGCGATTGATACTACTGGCGATATGGGGCGGGAAAAGCTCTTGGAACAATGCAACTACTACTTACAACTTTTTGAGATCAAAGAGGGTGATCTGTTGACAAATTCATACAGTGATCAGATTCTAGAGAATAGCTGATCCGATCTAGTCATATTGCCAAGTTAAAGACTTTATATTAATATATTTCGGCTTAGGTTAGATTTGTACATTGAAATAAAAGGAGGACGAGATGAAAAAGGGCAATTACGACGGTGTTTCGTGCGTGATGACCGGACAAGAGGCAAGATTTCTGCTTCGATATGCTGATGGCCTGAGGAAGACTTATCCCTCTGATCGTTTGATCATGATCGGAATCGCTGAATCTATGAAGTCATTGGTCGGGATTCCAACCCGCCATAATAGGCGTTTTGCCAAGCTCGACGATATAGAAGATATATTCACTGATCATCCATTGGCTTTGAATATTATCCATTATGCTACAAATAATCTTTCAACTCTGGCATATCAGCTGATGCAGGTTGCATCATACGCCGGGCCAAATCTGCACGGTTTTCAACTGAATACCGATTGGCCACCGGTTACGGAGCTTTGTGATCTAAAGAAGAATTTCCGGAATACGCGGATTATTTATAGGCTTTTGGTGCCAGTATGGTCAGGACAAGATCTTGCCTCTAGTTGTGAGCAGATTGCTGAGAAACTAGGTAAATACATTTTTGCCAATGATTATAAGTTGATTGATGATGTTTTGATCGATTTTAGCGGTGGAAGAGGCCAGCTAATTGATCTCCCTAGTGCAGTGCTTTATTCAAAGATGCTCAAAAAGAATGCTCCATGGCTGAATTTCGGTCTTGCTGGCGGTCTGGGGCCTGAGAGTATCCATCTGATGGACCAAATCATCATGGTGGACAAGAAGCTGAATTGGGATGCTGAATCAGGACTTAGAAATGAGGATAACGATCTGGATCCCGATAAAACGAGGCAATATCTTCTGAAGCTGGCTAAAAAGCATGCTGAAAATACGTTGATAAATAAGGATGTTATGGCAAAGTCGACGGAAATCGGCGAATTTCAGTGATTTTTGCTTGACAAAAAATTACACCCATGCTATGCTACTGGGGTAAGTTTGAACATTGACTTTCCAAATTGAAAGGATAGGAAATGAAGGCACAGACCAAGCCTGCACTGAAGAATGTTGTCATTTCGACCAATCACGTCAGGTTCACATCTGAACCTCATGTGGCGGTCGAGAGAGAGCTCGTCAGGGCCGGCGAGGAGATTCTCGCGCGTGGAGTCGCGGAGGGTACCAAGGTTGCAGGCGATTGTGATCCCGAAAGGGTTCGCAGTCTATTGCCCGGTTATCAGGGTTCTTGATCGACGGCTCC
>CAZWJJ010000020.1:4574-12968 GCA_964634555.1 uncultured Candidatus Saccharibacteria bacterium
GGCTTGGGAGCCAACAAGGTTTCCTGAACGATTGCCAGGGTATAGAGAGTCCTCAGCGTCGTTCCCGATTTGGCAGAAGGGAGAAAAGAAAGATCTGCCACGGGAAAGGTTAAAACGTCGTATGAGGGTTTAACTACTACAACGGCCGCTCCGGACGGGAGTTGGGCCACGATGATATGAGATCAGGAGGACGGATGAGAATCCGCGACGGTCCGTAGAATCAAGCCAATCCCAGTCGGACCATGTGATAGGTAGGCTGGGATGGCGGATTGTCACAACGATTAGACACCTCGGGAGTTCGATTCGCCATGGTGGCGAGTGGCAGAGCCCCCGATAATCACACCACAGCGAAGGACAAAGTAGAAAGGAGAAGGGTATGTACTTCATCCTGCCCGCGTATCTATATGGGGAGGTGACTTCCTAGAACGATGCCGCCAATTTGGCGGCCAACCGACGGGCGCTGGACCAATCGATTTGGTATGGCGCCCACAACCACCGCTGGCTATAACTGCTGGCGAAAGGATGTGCAAATGTTGGAGACACGACTCTAAATCGGTCCCCAATTGTCTTGACCATCTACCCTATCCCTCAAGGGAGGACATCTTACTTAGATGTCGGTAGTACGCAGTTTCTGGAGTCGCCGACTTCAAACTGCTCTACACACAAAAGGGGACCCGTTCGACATGGGGGCCAGAAGTAAATGCTGTCGACGACAGAATCGCAAGGGATGAGTCGTTAAAATATCTCTCAAAAGACCCAGGGAACAGAAAGGGTCAATAAAAAAAGGTCTAGATAAAAAACGAGAATATAAAAGCAAGAAAGGAAGAGTAAAATATAGAGAAATAGAGAGAAAAAGCCAAAAACAAAACCTAAAGAAAAATATAAGCCCCGCAATCGCGGGGCTTTTCTACTGCCAATTTTAGCCAATTAAAAACCCGCCACTTAGGCGGGTTACTTTATTTTCTATTCAAAGAGTTTCTTAATTAGATCGTGGGTATAGCTCGGCAAACTATTCTCAGCACATCTTTCAATGAGTTTAATTTTCCAAGCTTTTTGTATATTTTGGGGCAAATGACAGAGAATTAATTCTCTGGCCTTGTATATTTCACCTTTCTTTATTTGAGTAGCAAGAATTTTCTCTTTCTCGTCAGTGGTAAGTTCTCTCCTGAGAAGCTTGGCAATATTTTTCGCAATATTTAGGCAGCCATTTTCGATTTCTTTATCAAGAATCTTTGTTAGTTCGATTGTTCTGCGTGGCTCGGGCAAAATTTTGGCCACAACAAACGTCGCAAATGTAAAGTCTTTTTTTCAAACAGATATTGAATATCCGATCGATTTCATCTTGGGTCAATTTTCGGCCAAGTTTCCGGGCGATATGTTGTGATCTATTCAGATTTCCATCTGCAAGGTGTTTTTCTAAAATCAATTCTAATTCTTGCTGTGTTGGTTCTCGGCCTAGGATCTCGAAAGTTTTCATCATGTAGTCTATGTAGGTAAAGTTTTCCAGATGTTTCTTTATAATTTCTTCTAGAACGGCGGTCCTTTCCGGTTCTGGTAGGAGATTTGCTGCCAAGCTTGGATTATGATAGAGCCTTTTTTTGGTTATTTTACCAACGAGCTTACGGATCTCTTTAAGAGTTAATTTTCGGCCAAGAAATTTTACAGTGTCTTTCGCCTGATTGAAATAACCGCCTCTTACATACCTGCCAAGGATTTTGGAAATACATTTTGTTCTGATTGGCCTAGGCAGATTATCTACAGCCTCAAGAGCCTGATTGAACATGCGAGAGTTGTAATAGTAATTGAAAATGGATAGTAAGGTCTCTGTTTCGAGCGTTTTACTAAGTAGCTTTGCAGTCTTGATGCCGGTTCGAATATAACATTGTTTGATCTGATATTCGAGAATAATATTGAGTTCTTCTGTGCGCGCTGGTTCGGCTAGATTGTCGGCATAGATGCAAGCTGCCTCGCTGTAATTCTCATTATACTCCTCATTTGAAGCATCCAAAATTATTTTAACAGTGTTGGCCTGTCGCTGACGATCAGTTTCTTCCACGATTTAGCCTCCTGATTGTTAAAGAGCAATTAATCTCCTGTTTTAAACTATTATCAAATCAACGGCCTGTCAATGTGCAATAGCCAGCTTGATTATCTGTCGTGGTCGGCTGTGCCGCAGAGTTTTGGCGCATTCATTTAGTGTCGTGCCGGTTGTTGTTACATCATCTAGTATAACGACGATTTTATTTTGGATGGCGTCTTTATTTTTTAGACTAAAAACTTTATTGTGATTTGTTAACCGCTAGGTGCGATTGTTAATAGAAACTTGGCTCGGCGTGTGGCGGTTTTTTATTAAAATGTCGGTTCGTAATTCAAAAGATCGACCGGCATCTAGTTTAATCAGCTCTTCGGCGATGATGGTCGATTGATTATAGCCACGTTCTTTTTCGCGCTCTTTTGAAAGAGGGGTGGGGATGATAACTATTTTTGAATCGGTTTGCAATAGTAGTTCGGCAAGAGAGGATAGATCCTCTAATAGTTTTTCGTAGGTAATCTTGGCCAGTGGTTTGGCTACTTCGCGAATGCCTTTGTATTTAAGCAGCCAAATAGCGCGTCGGATTGTAGGGTCTGAATAGGAAAAGATGGTGTTGATACCGTAAATATTCGATTCTTTTGGTAGTTTATATAAGCAGTTGTCGCAAATTATCTCACCAAGCTTCCCGCAGGCCAGGCATTTTTGCGGAATAAGGATATATATTATTTTATTGAATAGGGTTTTTAGATTCATATTGCAATGCGGTGTGGATAACCGTCTTATTGTCGACATTCTTGACTATTGAACTGTGCTATAATTCAAGTAACAGACTATATGTATGGCAAATATCTTCAGCAGTTTAATGAATTCGTTCGGGTCAGGTCTTTTCAAAAAAGAGGATGAAAGCATAGTTGGCATAGATATTGGTTCATCATCTATAAAAGCAGTTCAATTCAAGAAAGAAAAGGGCAAGGCTGTTCTTGAAACTTACGGTGAATTGGCTTTGGGCTCATACAATAATGTAGAGATTGGCCGATCAACTGTCCTGCCAGCGGAAAAAATTGTTGAAGCCCTGAGCGATCTTTTCCGCGAGGCTAATATTACCACTAAAAGGGCGGCCATAGCTATTCCGTTTAAGTCGAGCTTGATAAGTTTGATAGAACTGCCGGTTGTTGATAAGGCTAAGATAGATGAAATGATACCAATAGAGGCACGAAAATATATTCCGGTGCCGATTTCTGAAGTCGCTCTTGATTGGTGGGTTATTCCAAAGAGGGAAAAGGAGCTGGGAGATGAGCCGGGAAAGTTTGAAGAGCCGGGCTATGCTAAAAAGGCGAGTGAGACAGCAGAAGTGCTTGTTGTGGCGATCCATAAAAATACCTTGGAGGATTATAAAACGATCGCTGAAAAGCTGGGTTTAACTATTAGCCCTTTTGAGATCGAGACATTCAGCTCTATCCGATCGGTTTTTGGCCACGACCTCACGGCGACAGCCATCATTGACATGGGTTCTAGTTCCACAAGAGTTGTTATAGTTGATTACGGAATTTCACGGGTTGTCCATACTATTAATCGAGGCGCGCAAGATATAACTTTGGCATTGTCGAAGTCGCTGGGGATGGATTTTACCAAAGCAGAGGAGTTGAAGCGCAAAGTTGGTGCGATCGGCAGAGGGGAGGGTGGAGATCTTTTAAATATTATAAATCCGACGCTTGATTACATTCTATTCGAAGCTTCGCGGATTATCTTGAGTTATCAGAAAAAATACAGTCGTTCGATAGGTAAGTCGATTTTAGTCGGAGGAGGCGCGCTTTTGAAGGGATTGCCGGAGATTGCGTCGAAAAGTTTAGAAATGGATATTAAGCTCGGTGATCCATTCAAAAAACTAGAAGCACCGGCTTTCCTTGATCCAGTTTTAACAGATGCAGGGCCAAGTTTTTCAGTCGCGATTGGGGTAGCGCTTAGAGATCTTTAGAAAAAATAGTAAAATAAATAAAAAAGGAAATGGATATAGTTGGGAGTAACAACACAGCATCATTTATTCCTAAGAAGCCCTTGGTTCCTAGGAGTAATTTAAGCGGAAGTTTGCCCGGTGTTTTTATGTTCCTATCGATTCTCGTATTTCTTGTTTCTGTGGGAGGATATTTTTTCACAGTTTACGAAGAGAAGGCTAAGACGGATGATGTAAATAATTTAAAAATAATTTTACAAAAGGCTCAGGATCAGTTTGAACCTAATCAGGTCGTAAATATGACACGTTTTGATGCCAAACTTAAAGTTGCACAAGATCTTCTTTATTTAACTAAGGGCGCTGGCGCTACAGATGTTGCTCTTCATGTGACTTTACAGCCATTGCTCAAGTTGATTTCCGATAATACTTTAAAATCAGTAAGGTTTACAAATTTTTCATACACTAACACTGATAATCAAAAAATTGAGATAAAAATGAGCGGGGAGGCAAAAAGTAATGGATTTACGGCCGATTATCCGGCAGTTGCTCAACAGGCAAGACAGTTTTCTGATACGCGTCTTTTGACTAATGTGATTGTATCTGATCTTAATTTAGGACAAAATAATACTGTAGTTTTTAATTTAACCGCCACTGTTCAGCCGGCATTGATTTCTTACACGGAATATTTAAATCAACAATTGCAACAATAATTATTTCAAATGTTTAAGATTTTATTACCCATAATCATTATCGGAGTTGCTGTCGGCTTATTCTTTCTTGAAACTCAGCCGATCATGAATCAGATTGCTGACATTGAGAAGACAAGAATTCAGTTAAGTAATGCTGAAGCCAGTAGTGAGCAATATCAGCAGTTGTTGAAAGAAAAGAACGTTATTTATAATCAAATAGATGAGGTTAATAAAGCAAAGATAACTAAGTTTCTGCCTGATAGTATTGATAATGTAAAACTTATTATTGATATAAACCAGATAGCATCTGATAATGGCATGACAATTAGAAATATTTCCATTAAAGGCAATGGTTCTAGTGCTTTGGGTCCTGATTCTAGACCTTACGGTGTTGCTACTCTTGGTTTTTCTGTCTCTGGACCTTACGAAACTTTCAAGAAATTTTTATCGTCACTTGAAACAAGTTTGAGATTGATTGATGTGGCTTCATTGTCTTTCACTGCCGGCGATAAAAATCAGTATGAGTATAATTTAGAGGTTAAATCATATTGGCTCAAATAAAATAATGAATTCCAAAAATATAGTAACGATCATTATAGTAGTTGCTTCATCGGCTTTGATAGTTGGAATATTTATTTTTTATGGGGGTTCTAAGTCGGCAGTAAATAGCAATTTGCAAGTTCAGTTGCCTGTTAATGGCGGGGCAGATGTATTAAGTAAAGAGCTTTTAGCTGCCCTCTCTTCTCTAAAGGATCTTAAATTGGATGATAGCTTTTTTAAGGATCCGGCTCTCGCTTCTTTGATAGATTACAGTGGGAATATTGTTGATGAACCAATAGGGCGTGATAATCCATTTTTGCCAGTTGGCGTTGGTGCGGCCCCGGTTGTTTCGTTGACAACTTCACCTACAACAACATCTTCAACGCCGGTGAAAAAAGCCACTGCACCTTCTGCCATACCTGCATTTTAATATTCATTCTCAGCACTTAGTGAAGAATTGTGTAATAACAGAAAATGATATTCCCAAAGAATTTAGATATACCAGTAAAGGACCTCGGAGGGAAGGGTGTGCCCTTTGATGTCTTGAAATATGTGCCGGAGGAGTCGGCCATTCATTATAAATTTGTCCCGTTGGCATTGATTGATGGTGTGCTGGAGTTGGGCATTTTAGATCCAGATAATATTGAAGCACGCGACGCTATCTCTTTTATTGCTTCAAAGATTGGAGTACCGTTTAAGATTTTTTTGATCTCGCAAACAGACTTCGATGCAATTTTGCAGAACTATAAGGGTATTTCTGAACAGGTTAATAAGGCCCTTACGCAGATTGATATTCAAAAACAACAAGAGCAGGAGACCGAAAAGAAAAAGGATGTTTCGAGCGAGCTAATGAAAGAGATCGCCATTAAGCCTGGTTCTGGTTTTGTGGAGGAAGCGCCTATTACAAAGATCGTGGCGGTTATTATTCAGAATGCTGTTGAGGGTTTGGCGTCTGATATACATATCGAACCAATCGGAGATAAGGTTAAGGTAAGATTTCGTGTTGATGGTATTTTATATACTTCTCTTTTCTTGCCGATTTCAGTTCATGAAGCGGTAGTCGCCAGAATTAAAATTTTGACGGGCATTAAGCTCGATGAAAAGAGAAAGCCACAGGACGGCAGATTTTCGGCCAGAATAGATAATCGCGCGATCGATTTTCGAGTCTCCACCTTTCCGACATATTATGGTGAAAAAGTTGTAGTGCGAATCTTAGATGCTGAAAAGGGAATAAAGAGGCTTGATCAATTTGATTTTACACAAAGGAATTTATCCTTGATTAGAAGCGCGATTACAAGACCGTATGGATTAATATTGCTTACAGGGCCGACGGGATCAGGTAAAACAACTACTCTTTATGCGATGTTGAATGAAGTTGATAAGGAAAAATTTAATGTAGTCAGCTTGGAAGATCCGATAGAATATAATATGGTTGGCGTTAGTCAGTCTCAAGTAAAGCCGGAGATCGATTATACTTTTGCCTCAGGTTTGCGTTCTATTTTGAGACAAGACCCAGATATTATTATGGTGGGAGAAATTCGCGATGCGGAAACTGCACGATTGGCTATTCAGGCTGCCTTGACGGGACATTTGGTTTTTTCAACATTGCATACTAATAGTGCGATTGCGGCTATTCCGAGATTAATAGATATGGGCATTGAGCCTTATTTGATTGCACCAACTTTAACTATGGTCTTGGCCCAAAGACTTGTGGGCGTTATTTGTGAGGAGTCAAAGGCCGCCGTCCCTCTCGAAAATGATTTAAGAAAGGAGGTTGATAAATCATTTGCTGATCTGCCGGAGAAATATAGAACTGAGATTGCCATTCCGGGGAATGTTTATAACGGCGTGCCGTCGGCGACTTGCTCGACTGGTACTCGCGGTCGTGAAGCGGTTATTGAATTGCTCGATATTGATGATGATATTCGGTCGGTAATTCTTAAGAATCCGGTTGAGCAGGAGATATACAAAGTTGCCAGAAACAAGGGGATGCTCTCAATGAAAGAAGATGCTATGATTAAATCATTCAAGGGGACAGTATCAATGGAAGAAGTGTTTAGATTGTAAAATTTAGATAATAAATTTTAACTCAATAAAATTAAGAGAGCATGATTACAGATTTTAAAAAAGAGTTGCAGGAATTGGTAGATATTGTCGTCAAAGAAGGCGCGTCTGATCTGCATATTTCAGCTCTGAGGAAGCCGGCGATTAGAGTTTCAGGTGAGTTGATTCCATTGGTCAACAGGGAAGTTTTGACTCCGGATGATAGTGCTGGAATTGTTTTTGAGCTGATGGGCGAGAGCAATAAGAAGGTGTTTTTGGAAACGAAAGATCTTGATTTTGCTTATAGTGGACCAAATGGCATGAGATTGCGCGGTAATGCGTTTTTTCAGCGCGGCTTTGTTGGTTGCGCGCTTCGAACTATTCAGACAAATATCAGAAGCATAGAAGATCTGGCCTTGCCGCCAATTTTGAAAGATTTTGTGAATAAAAAACAGGGATTTTTCCTGGTCGTTGGCCCCGTCGGTCAAGGTAAATCAACAACCCTGGCTGCTTTGATTGAGTTAATTAATCGTGAGAGATCTGAACATATTTTGACCATTGAGGATCCCATAGAATATATTTTTTCAAATGATCGATCTATAATTGATCAGAGAGAGGTGAGGTTTGATACGGAGAGTTTTGCGACAGCTTTGCGTTCGATGTTTAGAGAGGATATTAATGTGGCAATGATCGGCGAGATGAGAAATGCGGAAACTATATCAGCGGCGGTGACTGCTGCCGAAACTGGCCATTTGATCTTCTCAACCCTTCATACCAATAACGCCTCGCAAACTATAGATCGCATAATTGATTCTTTCCCGGCTAATCAGCAGAATCAGATTCGGTCTCAATTGGCAGGAAGTTTGCTCGGGGTTTTTTCTCAAAGGCTTTTACCAAAAATTTCTGGCGGTTTGGTCCCGGCTTACGAGCTTCTACTTAATAATAGTGCTGTAGCTAATCTTATTCGTGAAGGCAGAAATAGTGAAATAAATGTCGTGATTGAAACCGGTTCGGAGTCTGGTATGATCGATATGAATCACTCGCTGGCCGAGCTTGTTAGAAGGGGCGATATAACGCCGGAGGTGGCTAGGGCTTATTCACTTAATACGCGAGCGTTGGAAAGATTGCTATAATTTTTT
>CAZWJJ010000020.1:12978-14541 GCA_964634555.1 uncultured Candidatus Saccharibacteria bacterium
TCTGAATGTTATTTAAATATAAAGCCACAACCAAAGATGGACAGGAAAGAGTTGGTAACATCGACGCGATCAGTATTGATGTTGCTATTGCTTCTTTGCAAAAAAGAGATTTAATTATCATTTCTATTGATCTGGCTGAGGCGGGTGGCTTGTGGGCACAGCTCTCCACTGGATTTGAAAGCGTTAAGAATAGAGATGTAGTTATTTTGTCCAGGCAATTGGCCACATTATTTGAGGCTAAAGTCTCAGTGCTAGATACTTTTAAACTTTTGTCTTCTGAAACGGAAAATAGCGTTTTAAGAAAAAAGCTTAGTGAAATTACGGACGATATTCAAAGTGGAGTGCCGATCTCTGGCGCAATGGCCAAGCATCCAAAGGTTTTTTCTTCATTTTATGTGAGTTTGATTCGATCTGGAGAAGAGTCGGGGAAACTTTCAGAATCCTTCAACTATTTGGCAGACTATCTGGAAAGGCAATATGCCATTGTTTCTAAGGTTAAGGGTGCCCTGATATATCCGGCATTCGTTATTGCGTCTTTTGGAGTGGTGATGGTCTTGATGCTGGTCCTAGTTATTCCTAGACTGGCAGAGATATTGACAGAAACCGGCCAACAGGTGCCGATATACACTCAGTTCGTTATCTGGCTATCAGCATTATTTGTTAATTACGGTATATTTATAATGGTTTTTTTTGTTATAGGTGTTCTGCTTTTGTGGCGATATATAACAACGAGCGTCGGCAAGGATACACTAGATGTGCTTGAGCTTCAGATTCCGTATATCGGGACATTATATAGGAGGTTTTATCTTTCAAGAATTGCCGATAATATGGATACGCTTATAACCAGTGGAGTATCGATGGTCAGAGCGCTTGAGGTCACCGCAGATGTGGTTGGTAGCGAGGTTTATAAAAAGGTCTTGCTTGACGCTATTGCCGATGTGAAGGGCGGCAGTCCTTTGTCTGTGACTTTTTCAGAAAGTAAAGAAGTTCCACAGATAATGGCGCAGATGACCAGAATAGGCGAGGAGACAGGCAATTTAGGTTTTGTGCTGAAGACAATGTCTAGATTTTATAAGAGGGAGGTTGATACAGCTATTGATACACTGATTGCCTTGATAGAGCCATTGATGATCATTTTGTTGGGAGTCGGGGTAGGATTGCTGTTGGTTTCAGTATTGGGTCCGATCTATAATATTACCGCTGGCATTTAGGTAACTTGGAGGTTGGATCTCCAAGTAGGGTGGTGTTGTTTTTGAGTAATTAATATTTTGGCGTCATTCCGAGGAGTTTACGACGAAGCAATCTCTAACATACGCAGAAAAGGAAGATACTCATTTATCCACACGTGATTTGGTGAATACTTTGCAAAATATAATCGTCAAGAGTATTATTTATGGGTAGTCTGCAACTTGAGTGTTGCCAAGGTAGTTGATTTACTAACTTTTTAATAAAAAATGTTCAAAAAACATTCAAGAGGTTCTAGTGGATTTACCCTGATAGAACTTCTGGTGGTCATCGCAATCATAGGTATATTGTCATCAGTAGTTTTAGTATCTCTGCAGT
>CAZWJJ010000021.1:0-7850 GCA_964634555.1 uncultured Candidatus Saccharibacteria bacterium
CTGGGCTAATTTGCCCGTTTTCGTTTTCCTCTAATCCGAGGAGGAGCCATGGCCTGTGTGGTCATAGCGAGGAATGGCCTAGTTTTAAGCCGCTTTTCGCTATGACCAATCGCAAGTCTTATCAAAGAACTATATCGTATATCATACACCTAAATACTAGATTTGTCAAATAACATTGCAGAATATTTTTTTTAATCAAATTTCTTCATAGCACCCGGGGGTCATTGCGAGGAATGGAATGACGAAGCAATCTCTTTTCGTAACAATGACCTATTCTCTTTTTGTGGCGTTAGCAATATAGATTGCTTCGTTAATGCTAGCAATGACAGGCTTAGACACACAGCTCGGAATGGCGATAATCCATTTTGCTTTGACTTTGGGTTAAAAAACGGCTACTATTAAAGTAGCTGAATCGCCGAATTACAGATAATAAATGGCTCTAAATAAGGCTATTTTACGGAAATTCCAAAAAACCTTTATTTTCTAGACCTATTTTTACTAAGTTTAAAATCGCCTGCCGGTCAGCGTTGATCCGTTTGGCTAGTATACCTCTATTTATAAGGCTTTTTACACAAAGTCTTGTTCTAGCTATATTGTTAATTTTTTGTTTAGACGGTCAAAGGGCCGAAGCAAGCCTTGGTTCAATGGTCTCTTCCCTCTTTACAAACACTTCCCAAGCTGCTGATATTTCCATCAATATTCCACCGGTGCGGACGGTTAGTTCTCAAAATGTCGCTTTGCTCATAGCGACAGTAAACACCGAAAATCCGACTTCGACAATGCCGACTGATGCCATTGATCTAAATATTGTTAGCAATTCAGCTTTGATGCCTGATGCTGGGCCACTTGGTACGATAGCCGATATTGAAGAATCAGATGCAGGTACAGATACGATTAGTGTTTATACAGTTAGAAGCGGCGATACAATTCAAAAGATAGCTAAGATGTTTGGTGTTTCGGTTAACACCATTATCTGGGGTAACGATTTGAAGGGGGCAAAAGATATAAAAATTGGCCAAGATCTGGTTATTTTGCCGGTAAGTGGAATTCAATACACAATTAAGAAGGGTGATACAGTGGCGAGTATTGCTAAAAAATATGGCGGAGATCCGGATGAAATTATCAGTTTTAATAATCTCGATAGAAATCAGAAGCTAGTGGCCGGTGATGAAATTATTATTCCAAATGGCGAGATCAGAGCTGTACCGTCTATAAATACCAAAATTCATGTTATTTCAACCCTCATTAAAACTTACATCAACGAAGCCATCGATTCATTTTCATATTATATTCATCCTATTTTGCATGGCCGTGTAACCCAAGGCTTGCACGGGAAAAATGGCGTAGATATTGCGCCTGATTGCCATTGTTCCGGTAAAGAAGCATTGTTGGCCGCCGCCGCCGGAAATGTAATTGTGGCTAAGGCCGGTGGCTGGAATGGCGGGTACGGAAATTATGTTGTTATTTCTCACCCGAATGGAACACAGACTCTTTATGGCCACATGTACTCAGTGTCAGTTCATTCCGGTGATCAGGTTGAACAGGGTCAGCAGATCGGTATTTTAGGTTCGTCGGGGAATTCTACCGGCCCGCATGTGCATTTTGAAATTCGAGGCGCGACGAATCCTTTTAATCAATTGGGGTCGTTTTAACAAACTATTGCCGTTGCTTGTTGAGATTGTTTCGTTGCGCAGGCTCCTAGCAATGACAGTGGTGCTTTGGCGAGATTACTTCGTTCCATTCACAGTGACACCAGCCATGTGGCAGTAATACCCAGGGGCAGTAATGGCGGCACCCAGATTGTCATTGCGAGGAATGAAATGACGAAGCAATCTCTTTGTTTGTTCAGGGTGATTTGTGGGGCTTGCAATGACATCAGTGAACGGATTTTAAAAATTTACCCTCGGCCGGTACTGGATCGCCTCAAGGATATGATTTTCGGAAATATTATCACTTCCCTCTAGGTCGGCTATTGTGCGGGCTAATTTTATAATTCGATGGTAGGCGCGAGCTGAGAGGCTTAGGCGTTCAGCAGACGAGGTTAAAAGTGTCGAGGATTTAGGATTAAGTGGTGCGAATCTTTTCAAATCTTTTACACCGATGTCACTATTGGTATTTAGATTAGGTGAGTTTTTGAAGCGATTTTTTTGTATTTCTCGGGCCGCGATCACTCTTTTTTTAATGAGGGCTGAATTTTCGGCTGCGATCTTATCTTCAGTCAGTTTACTATAATTTACTTGTGGCACTTCAACCCAAATATCAATTCGATCAATGATTGGCCCGGAGATTTTTCTTTGATAATTGGCCAGGGTGTTTTGACTACAGATGCATTCTTTAGTTGGATTCCCTTTATTGCCGCAAGGGCAAGGATTCATGGCGGCTACTAGAATAAAATTAGCCGGAAAAGCTACTGAACCTTTAGCGCGCGAAACGTGAATGATACGATCTTCAAGCGGTTGGCGCAGAGATTCTATAACGCGCTTGTCAAATTCTGGAAATTCATCCAGAAAAAGTACTCCACGATGAGCCAAGGTTATCTCTCCGGGTTTTGGCCAAGCGCCGCCACCAACTAATGCCACGTAAGATGATGTATGATGAGGAGAACGAAACGGCGGAATGGTTATTAGATCAGCGCTTAAAATTCCCGCGACGGAATAGATAGCAGTTGTTTCTAAAATATGATCGAAGGATAAAGGAGGTAAAATTCCGGGAATGGCCTTGGCGAGCATTGTTTTACCGGTTCCAGGCGGGCCGAACATGGCTAGGTTGTGTCCTCCAGCCGCTGCAATTTCGAGTCCCCTTTTGGCCGACTCTTGCCCGCGAATATCTTCCATGTCGATGGCAGTTTCGCCAGTTTTATACTCGATTTCTGTTTTTGGCTGTTTAGATTTTTTTATTTGAGGTAGGCTTTCTGGATCAATCTTTTTATTTATATGCGATGCAACATCTCGCAGGTTTTCAAAGCCGTAAATATCTATACCATCAATCAAAGCTGCCTCGCGTGCATTGGCGGCCGGCAGATAAATTTCTCTGAAGCCTGCCCGCTTGGCCTCTTGTACAATAGCCAAAACCCCTTTGATCGGTCGAAGTTCTCCTGAAAGTGCTAATTCTCCTAAGAAGAGTTTTTGATTCGGATCGAAGGAGATAATTCCGCCGGCTACCAGTTGGCTAATGGCAATAGCCAAATCAAAAACCGGCCCTTCTTTTTTAATGTCGGCCGGTGCCAATGAAACGACTATTTTTCTGTTGCCCTGCAGAGGTGATTTTATCTGAGAGTTTTTGATAGCGGCTCCGATCCGATCCTTAGCTTCATCTATGGCCTTATCGGGCAGTCCGACAATGGTGAAAGATTTCATACCCTTGCCAATATCAGCTTCAACTTCAATGATGGTGGCTCGCAATAGGGCGACTTGGGCTGAGAAAATTTTAGAGATCATTCTGTGATCCTAACAAAAAACTTTACCTTGTCGATATTGCGGCAAGTAAACAACCGTGTGATGAAAATGAAATCTATTCGATGTGGGCAATGCAGGTCGTCGCCGCGGGATTGGCCTCGAGTCTTTCTGGCTCGATATCATGAGAAGTTCCATCAACTGTGCATTTGCCGTAGTTGCCATCAGCGACAGCCTTGAGTGCATCTTTGACATTATTTAATCGTTTTTCTAAAACATCATTTAGAGAATATCTTTCTTGATATTCCTCGATCTCTTCTGCTGCATCAAGAAAGTCTGGTTCGATCTTTTCGTCGAGGTCTTTTTCCGGATAGACTGCTTGCCAATCGCGCGAATCTTTAGGATTTTTTATGCTTGTTGTCTTGAGTTCATCCTCTAATTTCTTTTTTTCATCCTCGAGTTTTTTTCTAAAGTAGTTTAAATCTATTTTCATAACGATAATTTTAGCAAATTAGTACTGAAACGCAAACAGTTATTGTGAGATCGGTGTCGGGGTGTTAAATCTATTAAGGGCTTCGGTGAAGGCAGGTCTGCTTCCGGCAATAATGATTGTTTTACTGTCGTCGAGAATGCCATAAACAATCCTGATTGTTCCTTCAGCGTCTTTAAGTATTCTTGTATCAATATTTTTTACTAGTAGATCTTCGAATGGTTTTGCATATAAAGCTGGATCGGGCTTGAGCGAAGTTAAGGTTTGATAGAGATCTTGGGCCATTGTTTTGCTGTCCCACTCTAAAAGTCCAGCCCAGGCTTTGTCATAAGTGTCTGTTTTTACAACTATAAAGCCGGCATTTTCCGCCGAAGAAAGTATGCCGAACATATATCCAGGCCCCAATGTTCTCAAGAAGCCATCTGGTGGGGTGGCGCCGATTATATTAAAAAAGTCATTTGAATTGATTGGAGTAGAGAGTCCGTTAGTGCCTTTTTTGGTAAAAACATAATTTTCCACGGCACCCAAGCGGAGGTCTGGAGGATTGCGAACCTCGTTTTTTATTCTGTTGCTAAGATCATCGGAGGTGATATTTGTTACGTTCAAGGTTTTTGTAGTATCTGAAAATATTAGTGAGGGTAAAACTACACTGTTTCGGCCGGGCAATATGCCGATTGGAGTTGCTGAGTAATAAAAAAAATAGATATATGTGCCTATGCCAGTACCGAGTAAAATTAAGACAAGCGAAATAGCAATAACTGTCAGATTTTTCCCTGATGATAGCGAGCTATTTTCTTGTCTTTGTCTGCGACGTTCCTCTTCTTTGATCGCAATGCCAACAAGCGAGAGATTTTGAGTTTTAATTAGATTTTCTTGATCGGCCTTAAGTGTTCGGATTGTTGTTAATCCGGCGGTGTTTTCTTTTACCTCCTCGACTTGCTTTTTTAGCTCTTGGGAAATTTTTTCTCGATTTAGTCGGATTTTTTCAGTCTGTTCGGCTTTTTCTTTTTCAATCCTCTCTCTTTCAAACTGCTCCTTTCTTTTTCGCTCTTCCTCCATTTTGGCTAATTCTATTGTCTCGCGCTCTTTTCTGGCAGCTTCTTCCCTCTTTTTTCTTCTTTCATCTCCTTCCATGGCTATTTGCGCCTGGAGTCGCATTTCAGCGATTTTTATTGAGTCTTGAGGATTTTTTTGCGGGACAGGTTTTATTAAATTAGATGAATTAATATCCGGGGTTGAGATTTGAGATGCAGGTGAAGGGGCCGGTGGTATTGGTATGGCCTTAAATAGGCCGCTAGACATAGCCTTAGCGGCCTCTTCTTTTTTTGCAGTTAATAGTGGATCTTCGGGCATTTATATTAACTCGAATATACCGACATATTTTTCTTCACTTCTTCAATTTTTTGCTGAACAGTTTCCTCTTCACCAAGAAGCTGTTGATATTTTTCAGAGTTCGTTTTAATTATATCATTAACCTTGCCGATTTCATCCTCCAATAACCAGCGCTCCTTTTCAACAGCTCGCCTCCGGTCATCTGCTTCCCAGCGCTTTTTTTCTATTGCTTGTTTTTCCCTTGGATCTTGGGTGCTTCTTTCTTGCGCCTCAATATCACCCTCTTCTTTTTCTATCTTTATTTCATTTGCTACGACAGGCCCCAGAGACTTGTCTATCGGCGCTTTTTTTTCATTGAGATCAACCCAGTTTAGTTCGAGTCTTTCCTTTTCCACCGCTATTTCGGATTTTCTTTTTTCTAATTGGTCAAGATTGGCCTGGAGTTTCTTTTTTAATTCGTCTTCCTGCTGTTTTCTTTCCAGGGCTTCTCTGTGTTTTCGGCCCTCTTCGCCTTCCATAGCCAGCATTGCCTCCTTTTTCTTTTCGGCAATTTCTGCCTCAGTTGGGGCCGGCATTGAAGATGTCGTTTGTGGTTCGTCCATGTCGAATATTATAACCTAGAAATTATATAAGAGAATAGAGGGGAATTTTTTAAACTTTCTTTGATTTTTTATTTTCAGCAAAATCTTTATCTGCTAGCTTGATCGAAAGACTGATTTTCCCCGAAGCTCGGTCAACCTCCTTGATAACTACTGGTACAATATCTCCTTCAGAAAGAATATCTCGAACATTATTGATTCTAAACTGGGCGATCTCGGAAATATGCACCAATCCGTCCTGGGTCGGACTTAGTTTTACGAATGCTCCAAAGTCAGCGATTTTGACAACCTGTCCTTGAAGCCGTTCGCCAGCTTTGAATTCATGAGTCAGCGCTTCGATTATCTGTTTGGCTTTTGCCACGGCTTCTGTTTTGCCAGTGATAAATACGGAGCCATCTTGCTCAATGGCGATTTCGGCGCTGGTATCTTCCGTAATCTGCTTTATAACTTTTCCGCCAGGTCCTATAACTGCGCCGATCTTATCAATCGCGATCTTTATGCTGACAATTTTTGGCGCCGAGTCTGCGATTGTTGCGCGCGGTTTATCTATGGCGCTTAGGATTGTTTGAACTATTTCGAGTCTGGCTTTTTTAGCATTTATCAGTGCTTCACCGAGAATTTCTGGGGCGATTCCGCCGACCTTAATATCCATCTGAATGCCGGTGATGCCTTCGCTTGTGCCGGCGACTTTAAAATCCATATCGCCGTGATGATCTTCTGGGCCCTGAATGTCGGTCAAAACTTTGTACCTATTATCGTCGAGCAACATCAATCCCATAGCAATGCCGGCCGCCGGACGTGTGATCGGCACTCCCCCATCCATCATAGCGATAGATGAGGCGCAGACAGAAGCCATTGAAGTTGAACCATTCGAGGCCATAGATTCGGAAACTAATCGAATAGTGTATGGAAAAATTTCCCGACTCGGCAAAATTCCGCGTAGAGCTTTTTCTGCCAGGGCGCCATGGCCGACGGCGCGTCGATTGATCCCGCCCATTCGGCCGGTTTCGCCCGAAGAAAATGGCGGAAAGTTATAGTGGTGCATGAAATATTTATTTCCGCGAATTTCCATGCCCTCGAGTTGTTGGGAATCTTTAGGCGAGCCAAGGGTTAAAACTGAAAGTACATGTGTACCTCCGCGGTAGAATATTCCAGTGCCGTGTAAAACCTTGGAAATTCCGCCAGCCTCCGCTGAAAGACCGCGTAGTTGATCCATTTTTCTGCCATCTGGCCTTTTTTCATTTTCAACCGCTTCTTTATGAAGCATATCGTTGATGGCCTCTTCATAATGTTCAACCGCCAGCCCTTTTTTAACATCTGGAAATTTTTCCTGAAAGATTTTGACCCACTCATCCATTAATTTATAGATCGCTTCGTTTCCGGCACCGCTGAATAATGCTTGTGGAATCTTTGCGGTGATCGTTTCTGTAAAAAGAGCGATGGCTTCAGCCGGCAACATCGGCTTTTCGATGACAACTTTTGTTTTTCCTATCTCGCTGATGATCTTTTTCTGGAACTCTTCAAGTTTTTTTATCTCGGCCAACGCATCGGCAAAAACTTTCTTCATCGCCTCCTCCGAGATCTCTTTTGCCTCCGTTTCGATCATATTTATTTTGCCGTCTTTGCCGCAGATGACCGCATCTAATTTTGCTGTCTCCCGATCTTTATAGCTGGCGTTGATTTTAGTTTCGCCATTTTGATCGAGAATAACACGAATGCTTCCCACCGGCCCGTTCCAAGGGATATTTGAAGTAGAAAGTGCTAAAGATGCGCCGAGAACCGAAAGAACATCCGGATCGTTTTCTTCGTCTATTGAAAGTGCAGTGATGATAATCTGCACATCGCGTCTGATGTATTGATCGAAGAGGGGTCTGATCGTTCGGTCGATGACACGGCCGGTCAGAATTGCTTCATCGGTCGGTCTGCCTTCGCGTCGAACAAACTGTCCACCGAGAATTTTGCCGGCGGCGTAAAATTTCTCTTCGTAATCGACGCCAAGCGGAAAATAATCCATCTCCGGTTTATCTTTTTTGCCCA
>CAZWJJ010000021.1:7860-13163 GCA_964634555.1 uncultured Candidatus Saccharibacteria bacterium
TTGTCCCATTACGGCCGTCGCCAGAATTGATGTTTCCCCGCACTTGATAATAACTGAGCCGTTGGCTTGATCGACGAGATCTGAGAAAGTGGCTGTGATTATTTTGCCTCCGATCTCAACTTCATATGTTTTTTTCTCCATAAATATTTCAGGAATGAATTTTATGCTTAATTTTTAGCCGCTTTTTTTGTCGTGCCGCTTTTGTATCCGATTAAATATCTTTCCGGCTTATCGCCAAGCTCTAAGAAATCTTCTGCGGCCTCGATTAATTTGCCGGAAGTGCTTTTGCCAAAAGAAACAACCTCCACTTGAATGCCAGAATGCCATTTTAAGTATTCAACCAGCGGAATATAATCGCCATCACCAGCTACCAGAACGATGGCATCGAGCTTCGGCGCCATTTTGATGGCATCTACTGCTAAGCCTACATCCCAGTCGGCCTTTTTGGCTCCGCCGTAGAAAATTTGCAGATCTTTCGCTTTGGTTTCTATGCCCAGTTTTTCCAAGGCCTCAAAAAAACCTTTTTCTTCGCCCGATTCGGTGGTGATAACATAAGCGATGGCGCGAACTAGCGTTCGTCCGGCGACCGCATCTTCAAGAATACTTTCGAAATTTACTTTAGCGTGATAGATGTTTTTGGCGCTGTGATATAGATTTTGGGCATCGATAAAAACCCCGACTCTTTGTCCTTTTTGTTTGATTATAGCCATTTTAGAAAATTAGTATTAAAAAATAGATCTATCACCGCGCGATCCACGCGATGACATATTACATAAAAATTGAGATTGTCTCCCGCTTAACCCCTTAAGGTTATAGCTTATTTCAGTTCGAGTTTTTTTACAACCTCTTCGTAGCCTTTTTTGTCTTTCTTTTGCAAATATTTTAAATGGGATCGTCTGTCGGCAACCATCTGAAGCAATCCACGTCTTGAGTGATTATCTTTTTTATTCTTTTTTAGGTGTTTTGCCAGCTGATTGATCTGTTCGGTCAGCAATCCAACCTGCACCTTAGCCGAACCGGTATCGGCGTCGTGTTTCTGAAGTTTTTTGATAATATCCTGCTTTTTTTCTTTCTTTATCATTTGTTTTGTTATCCTAGCATGTAAGCCCAAAAAACGCAAATTTGAGCCAAATGCTATTCAATGTCATTGCGAGTAACCGCAGGGAGCACGGCAATCTCTGTAAATTAACTGTTAGAGATTGCTTCGTCGTAAAAACTCCTCGCAATGACAATCTAGGCCCGTCATTGCGAGCCTTGCGAAGCAATCTCTTAAAAATAGAACCCAAATTGCTAAATCAAGTGTTGCGATTAATTCTGGAACTTAGCGTTAAATAACTTGACAATAAACTATGAGGGTGCTATTGTTTAAAGTAGAAACAGGCTAATGGTTTGCCTGTGAACTTTGAAACCGGAGGGTGACTATGTCTGTCTACCTATTGTTCCTGTCATCTGTAGCGTTGCTCTGGTTGTCGGGCCGGTTCTATAATGACTATTACAAGATGAGTCAAGAGAGATTAGCCGGCAAGATCGGTTGTGCGGTTGCTTGTGTTGGGTTCATGATGGAGGCCTTATTGCTGATCTCGCTTTACCCTGATACATCTTGGTTGAATAGTATTTACTTCAATATCCTTGGATTGATATCAGTGAGTGGTTTTGCGATGGCGTGTATTTTTGGCGATAGATGATTTAGAGTAGATCTAGATTCAGTTAGATGATAAACATATAGTGGTATCATTTTTCTCACCGCCCTTCGGGCGGTTTTTTCTTTACCTCGCTGTAGCTTTGGCGTAAGCGGGTTTGTTACGCCGAAGTCTTGGTGTAGATAGACGGGCTTTGCCACGCAGAAGCTTTAAGCATAGGCGGGCTTGATTACGCCAAAGCTGAAGCAACGACACTTAAATTGTCATTGCGAGGAATGAAATGACGAGGCAATCTCTTTTTTCACATTAATGTAGATTGCTTTGCACGACTCGTAATGACAGCTAAAAACTGATTGGCTTGACAATAAGGATTTATAGGTATATATTATAAGCGTAGTCCCTTCATGAAGAAGCGGACGTTTTTATTAAAATTTTAACAATAGGCCATTATTTTAGGACGAGATTGCTTCGTCGCAAGCTCCTCGCAATGACGATTTAGGTGTCATTGCGAGCTTTGCGAAGCAATCTCTGTGAGGTTTGGAATCGTCATATTCCGTGTACCTAATGGCAATAAATTTATCTTAATTTTATGATGGATCTAAAGGCATTAAATTCCGCCCTTTCCCAGTTGGAGGAGGAGCGAGGAATTCCTAAGGAGAAGGTTGTTGAGGCTATTGAGATGGCCTTGGCTGCGGCGTACAAGAAAGATTACGGCAAAAAGGGTCAGATAATCCGCGGAAAGTTTGACTTGAACTCCGGCAAGGCTGAATTTGTCCAGGTTAAGACTGTAGTTGATGAATCGATGCTTAAGGAAAGGCCGGCTGAGGAGGAAGAAGTGGATGAAAGCGCACCAAAAAAGAAAGGCAAGACTGTAAAAGAAGAGGTTATGCCGGAGGAGGTTGAGAAATATACCAATGAGGCCGGTGAAGAGGTATCAAAATTTTACTTCAATGAAGATCAGCATATTATGTTGTCTGATGCCAGGAAGATTATTAAGAGTTCAAAGCTCGGCGATGAGATAATTTTCCCGTTGGAGTCTAAAGATGATTATGGCCGAATTGCCGCCCAGACAGCCAAGCAGGTTATTATTCAGCGAATTCGAGAAGCCGAAAAAGCTTCTGTTATTAAGGATTATGGCAGAAAGCAAGGTGAAATAGTTGTCGGTAAGGTCCAGAGGATCGAGATGGGCAATGTTTTTGTCGATCTTGGCCGTGCGACCGGTATTTTGCCAAAAGAAGAACAGATTCCAGGTGAAAGATATCGTCAGGGCGAACAGATCAAAGCCTATCTTTATTCCGTTGAGGAGACTCCGAGAGGCATAAATCTTCGACTTTCACGCTCTCATCCTCAGTTTATAAACAAACTTTTTGAAATTGAGGCGCCAGAGGTGGCTTCAGGCGCGGTTGTGCTTAAGAGTATTGCTCGTGAACCGGGATCGCGATCGAAGATTGCCGTTCAATCAACCGAGGCGAATATTGATCCGGTTGGTTCTTGCGTCGGCCAGCGAGGCGTGCGTGTCGCGACAATTACCAGCGAGCTTGGGGGTGAAAAGATAGATGTGATAGAATGGTCAGAGAAGCCTGAAGAGTTCATCGCCAATGCCCTCTCCCCGGCCAAAATCTCCAGTGTTGAATTAGATGAGGTTACCCGAAATGCTAAGATCAGCGTCGATGACGATCAGTTCTCTCTTGCTATCGGCAAGGGCGGACAGAATGTTCGTTTGGCTGCTAAATTAACCGGTTGGAAGATTGATATTATCTCGGCTGGTTCTAAAGATGAAGAGGTCGCCGAAGACGATTACAACGATGAGGACATGTAGCGCGGACTCTAGGCGTAATTAATTAGGTTTATGAAAAATAAAATATTAGTCTATTTAGGATTGATGTTTCTATTACCATTTGCCGTACTAGCTGGTAATGATAATTCGCAGATTTTTGGCAAGTCCGCTACTACTTCCCCGGCGATTCCGGTGTTATCAAAGAAAGAGCAGAAAAAAGAGGATATAAAAAAACAGTTGGCTGATACGATCGATACTTGTAGCGGATTGGTTGCCAAGATTCAAGATCTGGAAAATCGGGTCACAGACAGAGAAAATATTCTTGTTTTAGATAATATTCTTGCCGAGGAGACAAAAATAAAACTTGATTTAATCCAGACCAAGTTGGACACAATCCTCTTGGCTGCCAATGAAGAGGTGAATAATATTTTGCCAAAATTAGCCGCCGCGACCGCCAATTCTTCAAAACCAGCTAAACCCGAGAAGGATTTTAAGAAAGAGGTTAATAAATTTAAGACTGAGATCATTGATGCACACACACTGGTGCTTCAGATGATCAATTTGATCAAGAGGGATTCGGTTAAATTTGATGACACTGATTCGGCTTCGACGACCGATGAAATGGCCACAACTTCTGATCAAACTTCTAATTAAGGTTAATTAAATAATCGTGGAAAAAGTCGGACCAAATTCAGAAAAAAGCACAGGGCCGCTGATTGGCTCTATAATAGTTGTTATCCTGCTTTTGGCCGGCGGTTATTATTCCTTGCAAAAGAGCAGTAGTCTGATGAGGGTTGAGATCTCGCAACCGGCTGCTGTCGATATCTCGACTCAGCCTGTTCCTATAATTAGCCCGCCCGCTACTCCACCTCAAGTATCCACCAAGATCAAAGATATAGAGGCCGATGCAAATAATGTTGATGTCTCTTCAGTTGATTCGGGTTTGGAAAATCTTGATTTGTTGGTGAAATAGCTTTTTCTATCTCAGCAATAAAACAGCCCCGCGTAGTGCGGGGCTTTGGCGGGCGTTATTTAGATGTCTAATGGGTCAAGATCGTCGTCATAAAAGCGATGGCCTGGCACGTCGAGCGGATCGCGCTGGTGGCGGTGATGCCTGCCTCCTCCCTCATCTGATTGATTTTCCAGACGCCTGATATACTCCTCTTCTTCCTCGTCCGGGTCCCCCCAATTTTCGAACTCTGTTTCGATGAAATCTAAGTCCTCATCGATTTTGAGCATGGTATCTTTGAATTCCATGTATAGCTGCAATCGTCTTTCTGCCCAGGCGATATCTTTCTGCAACTCGATGTAATATTCTCGATCTTTCTCGATATCCTCAATATCTCGTAGTATTTCGTCTATTTCTTTCTCGATTTTTTTGAGCCAGCGTCTGAAGGCGCGATACTTCAATTCATCGCTCGCCTCTTTTACGGCGAGATTTTCTAGATATTGGCCATCTCGCCGTCGGGGCAAGAAAGAAGTTTCGTAATGGCTAGCCATACGCCTCCCTGTTTTACTTGTGAATGATCTATAAAGCTTCGACTACACTAACATATCTAATGTCACTAAGTCAAGATCAGATATTGACAGTCTAGCATATATCAGTGTATAATATGCACGGAATTGAAAACAGGCTTGTAAATTAAGGGCGTAGTCGCTCACAGGGGGTGTTATGGCAACTTTGTATGATCTTATGCTCGATAACAAGATTCGTCCAAGCGATCTGAACTTGGAGTCCAAGTTCAACGGAAGCAGGTTTGAAAAAGCTCAGGATGAGTGGCTAGCTGAGATCGTTGTTCGTTTCTGTTTTCATGCGAACGTCGATTCATGGGCTTTTACCCTTGAGGACGGTGCGACTTTTTTTTGTACTACTCCTATTAATCCCG
>CAZWJJ010000022.1:0-13060 GCA_964634555.1 uncultured Candidatus Saccharibacteria bacterium
TGACCAGAGGCAATGTTGGAGCTTCGTACTATTGTGATGAGAATGGGGAGAATTGCATCGAGCAACAAAAAGCAGCAACGGAGTATTGGTACGCGAATGGTAACGGGGATATTTTTAATCAAGCAACATCGGGTTTTTTCCAATACAATGGATCTAAAAATTTTTTGAATGATCCCGGTGTACCGATTGGAGCAAGCCCAATTTATACTGGTGGTGAGCGGCGAGTTGGAATTAACACAAATAATCCCCAATATACTCTTGATGTGAGGGGGCAGGTTTGGCCGAAGCAGGTATGTCTAAGGCATTCCGGTGAATGGTACGATATCGATGGCGCCACTAATCAATCTCAGCCGCCATCGGGGTATTCTAATCCACAGTGGAATATTGATGGTAATAATATATGGGCTGTATTTATGTCATCGGTTGCGTATGATGTTACTAAAAATTATTTCACTGATTTGGAGCATGGAATTTTTTATTATGATAGTTCAGCTGGCCGTGATTTTCAGGTTACATGCAGTCAGTTGCCATTGCCCCCATACTATTCGCCTTTTGTGAATATTGGAGGACAACAATTTCCTGTTCATAAAGATTCTCAAGGTTGTTATTATGAAACGAGTAGTTTAATTAATAATGAAGTTCCAACATGGGAATGTGCCGGGAGTTGGCAGAAGTTTAGATATCTGATCACATCCTCTCCGCGCAATGGTTCATAATTGTTGGTAACTATTTGTGAACAACTGATCGCCTAGGTTTTGTTTGTATGGTGTATAATTAGAGCATGAAGGATAGAAAAATTTTTAGATCCATTGCTATTTTATTTTTGTTTTTTATTAGTCCGTATCTAGTCTTGGCTGTTTGGTCTAGTCCAGTGTCTGCACCAACTGGCGGTAACACCGCAGAGCCGATCAATGTAGGACCGTCATCCCAAGTTAAATCTGGCGCGCTGGTTGTCGGCGGAAGTTTTAGGGTTGAGGGCGCAACAACTTTGCTTGGTAAGGTTGGTATCGGCAACAGTAGCCCGACTGAGTCTTTGGATGTTACTGGTACGGTGCGGGCGAATGATTTCTGTCTCCGAGGATCTAATGGTATCAAATCTGACATTTGCTTAAGCAGTTCAAGTTTGATTTCAAAATGTGCGCCGGGTCCAACTGGCCCGGCTGGTGCTAATGGTATTCAGGGAGTTCAGGGTCCTGCTGGGGCTACTGGTCCTCAGGGCTTACAAGGTCCTCAGGGACTAACTGGTCCGGCTGGTAAATGTGTGCTTGGTGTGAATGCTACTCCTGGTATAACTTCAATAACAGCCGGTTCCGGAATTAATGTATCAACAAATCCTTCGACTGGTGCAGTAACAATATCTGCAACAACAAAGCAGATTAGTTGCGGCGATAATACAATGGCGATCACCTCTATCTCTCCAGATGGAAATGCAAGTTGTATTCCGGCGACTATTCAGAATGGCGGAGGTGGGGCCGGTATAAACGCAATTCAAGTTGATTCGACATTACTGCTCAGCCAAAATGGAGGCACACGAGGTTTGGCTGTTAATAGGCAGGTTATCCAGAGTCGAGTTAATGGCAGTTGTGTTGGCAGGGGTGGAATAACACAGATAAATTCTGACGGCAGTGTTGTTTGCGCTTCTAATCCACCTTGTTCGATCACGATCGGTTCAAGTGATCCTGCCATTGCTGGAACCATTAGTTGCGGTGGAACGATCATAAATGTTCCTCGATGATCTTAAATAGATTTCCAAAAAAAAATCTGAAATTTTGGCGAGTTAATTTTTTTAGTTTTGCTTTTTTTTATTTTTTTATTGGTCAACTAAATTTGACTCTGGCTGATTGGCGCAATCCAACAGTTGTGTCTCCTTCAAGTTTGACACCACTTCCTATTACTGTTAGTCGTTTGATTCAGAGAAAGGCCGGTAGTCTAGATGTGGTTGCTGGTTTTGAGTCCGGCGCGATTGAGCAGGGAGCATCGCATGCGATTTTTACGGGCAATGTTGGTATTGGTGGCGATTTTTCAGGCTCAACAATGTCAGCTGATATTAATGGCATAACATTGTCGGATTGTTTTAGGATTGGTTCAGGATGTTTGGATTTTTCTCAAAGTGCTACAGCCGGTGTTGGACCAACTGGCGCTGCTGGTCTGAACGGTTTGCAGGGTGCGCCTGGTCCAGTTGGACCCACTGGCTCTCAGGGGCGGCCAGGAATTCAAGGTATTGCCGGTCTGCCTGGAGTAGATGATGTTATAAGCTATATTCAAACAGTTTCATCCGGTATGGGGATCATCCTTCGGGATAAAAACGGTAATATTGTAAATATGATCGGTATTGGCACTGGAATTACCGACGCTACTGTTGGTAGAAATTTTACGGTCAATCCCTGCACTAATGATCCAAGTGGATTGGTAACATCTATTGATTCAAATGGATTCTCAACTTGCGCTAGGACAAGCGGTCAGAATGGAAGTTCGTCGGGGGTTACAGGATTGTATAGCTCCGATGCGCCTAATTCATCAATTGTTATAAAACCACCTCTTAACAATTCTTGGCCAATATATATTGATGATGATCTTGTTATCCAGAGATTAGTTAAAACAGTTTGCGGATCTGGCCAAGCAATTGGAGCTATTCGTAGTACAGGTCAGATAGTCTGTACTCCTGCAGGCGGGTATTGTGAATTTGGTGGTCCGACCGGCAGAACTTTTTCTTGTGTTTCTGCTGATGGTTTAACAAAAACTTCGATCAATATTCCTCTTACTGCGAGTATAAATTTGCCACAGATACCAACGCCAACCCCAACTCCTACCCCAACAACCTCGTCAATTCCTGTGCCTACTATTCAAAATTCTAAAGTGAACAGTGTTTACGAACCATTGAGCAACATTTATTACTTGCAGTTTAATTTTGTGACGGTTGATAATGTTAATGGTTACAATTTGTATCGCGGAAATAATTCTAATTTTATTGCATCTACCGCCAATAGGCTAGGTATTTTTCCAGTTGTTCCAAGTTCAATTATTCAACCGGTTACTTATACTGATGGTAATACTCCGCCTGGTTTGCCACTGGGTGTTACATACTGTTACAGAATTTCTGCATATAGGACAGTGTCGGGCCAGACAGTTGAATCCACGCCATCCCCAGCAGCGTGCGCTACTGTTAAGTAATTTAGCTCATTTAATTTATGGATTCCCAAATATTGAATAATTATATAACTGAATATGGGTTGATTTCTCAGTCTGATCTAGATCAGGCTATGGAAGAGATAAAAAAAGATCCTAAAAAAGATCTTGGTCAGGTATTGATAGAGATGGGGCGGATAACAGAGGAGGATCTGATTCAGATGAAGGGCCATGCCTTAGGTATACCAGTTGTGGATCTCAAGGGTGAGAAAATTGATATGCAGGTTTTATTTGAAATTCCAGAGCCGATTGCTAGGAAGCATAATATTGTCGCTTATAAAAAAAGCGAGAATGGACTTGAGGTTGCGATGCTTGATACAGATGATCTGATTGCTGTTGATTTTATAAAAAAGAAAGTTGGTGTAAAAATTTTGCCGCGTTTGACTGATAAAGAATCTATTCGATCTGCTCTGATCCAATATCAAAAATCACTCAAGGCTGAATTCGGGGATATTATTAGTCGTGAGGCGAGTAAGATCGTGATGACTGAAGATAATGGTGGAAATGTCGCTGATAATTTGAAAAAGATTGCGGAGGAATTGCCCGTCGTAAATGTTGTCGATACGCTTTTAAAGCACGCGATTACTCAACGGGCATCGGATATTCATATTGAGCCGTTTGAGAAGGATCTGATGATTAGGTATAGAGTTGATGGAATTTTGCACGATGCAATGGTTTTACCGAGCAAAATCGCGCCAGGAATTACCGCTAGAATAAAGGTATTATCAGCCTTGAGATTGGATGAAAAAAGATTGCCTCAAGATGGACGATTTAAGATTGAGACTAGCGGTATAACCGGAAGCAAGGTTTCTTTCCGAGTCTCGATTCTGCCGACATATTTTGGAGAGAAGATAGTGATGCGTTTATTGCCCGAAGATTCAAGGGGATTTACTCTCGAGTCGCTGGGATTTCACGGTGCGGGTCTAGAGGCTTTGCATAATGCGATGCGGCAGACAGTCGGCATGATTTTAGTAACAGGTCCGACTGGGTCAGGGAAAAGTACTACGCTTTATACAGTTTTGGATCTTTTAAATAAGCCAGAGGTAAATATTTCTACGATTGAGGATCCAGTTGAATATCAGATGCAACGGGTCAATCAAGTTCAAGTCAAACCTGAAATTGGCCTGACATTTGCCGCCGGTCTTCGGTCACTTTTAAGGCAGGATCCGGATATAATAATGGTTGGAGAAATTCGCGATAAGGAGACAGCTAGTTTGGCAATAAATGCTGCATTAACCGGCCATCTTGTGGTTACAACTTTGCATACAAATTCAGCTGCCGGTGCAATACCTCGTTTTATCGATATGGGTGGTGAGCCCTTTCTTCTAGTGTCAACCATTAATGTTGTGATTGCTCAGCGGTTGGTAAGGCGTTTATGTGATAGTGGCGAAAAATATTTTTTGAGCAAGGCGGAGATCAAGGCTTTGGAAATGAAAGCTGATCTAAAACGAGTGCTTGAAGTTTTAAAAAATGAGAGAGTGGTGAAGGATACGGATACTTTTGAAACAATACAATTTTACAGACCAAAAGCTTCAGAGACATGTCCGTCTGGTTACAGTAGTCGGGTGTCAATTCACGAAGTTTTGAGAGTTACGCCGACAATTAAGGAGTTGATTATCAAGCGCGCTACCGCCGATGAGATTGAGGTGCAGGCTAGGAAAGAAGGGATGTTGACATTGATCGAAGATGGACTTTTTCAAGCGGCATCCGGTTTAACTTCTATCGAGGAAGTGCTTAGGGTTGCGAACGAATAGTTAACAAAATGAAGTTTAAATATAAGGCGCACAATCCAGGCGAGGAAACTTTTATCGAAGGGGAGGCGGAGGCTGTTGACCGTTTTGCGCTTTCACACCAGATGAGAGAGAGGGGGCTGTTGCTTATCACTGCAGATCAGATTGATGGGCGCTGGTTTGATTTTGAGAGACTGAATGAAGCTGTCGTTTCAGTTAAATTACACGATAAAGTTATTTTTGCGAATAATTTGGGTGCCATGATCGCTGCGGGATTGTCTTTATCTAGAGCGCTGGAAATATTGGGTAGGCAGACAAATAATTTGAAATTAAAAAGAACTATTGGAGATATATTGAAAGATGTTAATTCCGGCATGGCGTTAAATGGAAGTTTGGCAAAATTTCCAAAAATATTTTCGCCGGTCTTTATCGCTATGGTTGCAGCCGGTGAAGAGTCGGGAAATCTGCCGCAGTCCTTAAGGGTTGTGAGTGATCAAATGTCTAAGACTTACACTCTTACTCGAAAGGTTAAGGGCGCAATGGCTTATCCAGCGGTTATTTTGACCGCCATGATAGCTATCGCTTTTTTAATGCTGACTTTTGTTGTGCCTAATCTTGTTTCGACCTTCAAAGAATTTAATGTTGAACTGCCATTTTTAACTAGAGTCATTATTTGGCTGTCAGATATATTAGCCAGCTACTGGTATTATGTTTTTGTCGGCAGCACATTGCTCATTTATCTGTTTTACAGGCTATTTAAAACAGCTCGAGGTAAGCGTATGTTTGAATACACAATCTTGCATCTGCCGTTTATTTCAGGGATTGTTAAACAGATGAATTCTGCGACTACCACAAGGACACTTTCGTCACTCATTTCTTCAGGTGTTAATATGGTTGAGGCGCTCGATATCACAGCTAGGGTTGTTCAAAATTCCTACTATAAAGATGTTTTAATTAGAGCGAGAGACGGCGTGCAAAAAGGGGATTCGCTTTCTAGTTTTTTTCAGCGCGAGCAAAAACTATTTCCAATACTTGTCGGCGAATTAGTAGAAGTTGGAGAAGAGACCGGAAAACTATCCGATATGCTATCTAATGTGGCGGTTTTTTATGAAGATGAAGTCGAAGCATTAACTAAAGATATGTCAACGATTATAGAGCCGGTCTTGATGATTATTATCGGTCTTTTTGTGGGATTATTCGCTGTGTCTATGATACAGCCGATATATTCGATCACGTCATCAATCTAATTATGAAAAAGGGATTTACTTTAATTGAGATTATTATTGCCGTCGCAGTTTTGTTAATAATCAGTGCCATTATAATTTTTTCCGGTTCGTTGTTCAATGCCGATGTTTCTATTCAGGGGGATGTAGGGAAAATCGCTTCCTTGATTTACAAGGCCCGATCAAATACTCTCGCCTCCAAGGGTGGGTTTCAGTACGGCGTTCATTTTGAGAGTAAAAAGGCGGTTTTGTTTCAGGGGAGCACCTATTCTTCTGGTGCTTCGACTAATGAGACCTCAGTTTTAAATTCTGTCGTTTCTATTACTTCGATAAATTTAATCGGCGGCGGAAGTGAAATGGTGTTTCAAAAATTAACAGGAATCACGGCGTCACCCGGTTCTATTACATTGAAAACAAATTACGGCAATCAGATGCGAGCGGTTAATATTTCTGGTAATGGCATAGTCACTGTTCAATAATTATGAATGAAAAATACCAAAAAGGAGCGGGGGTTGTGGAAATTATTATCGGATTGGCGATAATGATGGTCGGCGTTTTTTCTGTTGTCGCCGCATATAACTATTATTTAAGATTTGCTGTGGCTCATGAAAATGATGTGCAGGCTGCCTTGCTGGCGGAAGAGGGAATTGAGGTTGTAAAACTTTTACGCGATAGCGGCTGGAGTGCAAAGATTGCCACTTTGTCTCCGGGAGTTAACTACGGTATAGAGTTTATCAACGGTGCATGGACATCGACCACTTCTCTTAAATATATCGATGCTAAATTTTTGCGGACATTTGTTTTAAATAATGTTTATCGAGATGCTTCTTACGATATCGCCTCATTGGGAACTCTCGATCTGAATACCAAGGAGGTTACCGTTTCTGTCTCCGCTAGAAATATTCTGGCGACCAGTACAAAAACGATCTCCACATATATTACGAATATTTTTAGTAATTAAATGAAGAAAGGCTTTTCACTAATTGAACTACTCATTTATATCGCGATTATCTCGATGGTATTTGGGCTTTTTACGCAGATCGTTTTGAGCGTCAGTAAATCTTACGCAGAGATCGCTGTGATCAGGAATTTGGATACGGGAGCTATTTCTGCAATGGAAAGAATTACGAGAGAGGTTCGTGCTTCCAGTTCGATTGATGCAGCTAATACTGTTTTAGGAACTAGTCCGGGGGTTTTGAGTTTGAATCAGGTTGATTCAAACGGCACAAGGTCTACTGTGCTTTTTAAGACCAACAATCAAAATATTCAAATGAAGAGAGACGGCAATGATCAGGGAACATTTTTGCCAAGCGGTGTTGCAGTCTCAAGTCTAGTGTTCTCTTCGATAAATTCCGGCAATTCCTCCGCGGTTAAGATTTTGATGCAGTTAGTCGGCACAAGCGGTAAAATTACTCGTACTAAGAATTATTACAACACCATCATTCTTAGAGGATCATATCAATAAAATGAGACGGGCAAGAAAAATAAAAACAAATGGCGGACAGGCATTATTACTTGCTGTATTGCTTTTTCTTTTCCTGTCAGTTACAGCAATAACGGGAATTTCGATGCCAATATTACGGCAGTCGAATATTGTCTCTGATTTTTTGTTGTCGAGAAAAAGTTTATTTTTGTCGGAAGCTGGAATTGAAGATTCTGTGTATAGAATTAGAAATAATAAACAGATATCCGCTTCCGAGTCATTATCTTTGGGCGGAGTTTCAGTTACAACGACTATCGCAAATACCACTGGTACTAAAACTATTTATACATCTGCCAGCGGCAATAATTTAATTAGAAAAATGGAATCTATTTTAAAAACCGGAGTTGGCAGTTCATTTAGTTACGGCATTCAATCAGGCCAGGGAGGTTTTACATTGGGCAACAATGCCACAGTTAATGGGAGCGTCTATTCTAATGGGCCGATCTCCGGTAGCAATGGCGCTGCTATAACTGGTACGGCAATTTCAGCTAATGGCCCAGCATTAACGGCTGATCAGGTAAATGATACTCCTGTGACTCCGCCGAATTCAGTTAGATTCGGGGATGCCAACAAAACTCAAGATTTCGCACAGGGTTTTAAGGTTACTGTTTCTGAAACACTTGCTAAGGTTTCTCTTTATATAAAAAAGACAAGTACGCCATCGAGTTTAGCGGTTAGAGTTGTTTCGGATAATGCGGGTAGTCCGGGTGCGACTACACTTGCCTCCGCCGTCCTTGATGCATCTTTAGTTACGACAAGTTACGGTTGGGTGGATGTTTCTTTTCCGGATGTTAATTTAACAAACGGGACAACGTACTGGTTGGTTTTGGACGGCGTAACTTCGAGCTCAAAATATTATACAATTGGCGCCAATAGTTCTTATGCAAATGGTCAAGCGAAGATCGGGCAATACGGCGGCACATGGAACAACACCAGTCCTGTCGGACTCAGTTCTTATTTTAGAATTTATTTAGGTGGAATTACCGGATTGATCAATGGCGTTAATGTTGGTGTGTCGGGGGTGGGTGATGCACAGGCCCATAGTGTGACTGGTTCAGTTATCGCAGGCAATCTATATTGTCAGGTCGGATCAGGGAATAATAAATCTTGCAACACTTCTAAGACTGATCCAAATTCTCTTGATTACGCCATTTCTGAGGGTAACATTTTAGATTGGAAAAATTTAGCCGTAGCCGGCGGTGTTATAAATGGGGATTACACACTTTCATCTTCTGGTTCGCTCGGTCCCAAAAAAATAGCAGGTAATTTAAATATAATTAATAATAAAACCCTTACTCTTACTGGTACGCTCTGGGTGACTGGTAATATTATTTTAAATAATGGAGGCAAGATTCAGTTGGATTCTTCTTATGGCGCTAATAGTGGTGTTGTGGTGTCTGACGGGACAGTTACCGTTTCTAATAATTCTCTCTTTGCTGGTTCTGGGCAGTCGGGTAGTTATCTTTTGGTTGTAAGTACTAGCAATTGTCCAACCGGATCATCATGTGCAGGCGCTTATGCAATAGATGTTTCAAATAATGCTGGTGCAGTGATTATCGACGCTCAAAGTGGCACAATTCATCTTAATAATAATGCTTCTGTTAAACAGTTGACTGCCGATAAGATTGTGATTGACAACGGTACCACTATAAATTACGAGCAAGGTATTACTAATACGAACTTTACAAATGGGCCGACTGGCGGTTGGACGATTAAAACGTGGGCGGAAACTGAATAAATCTGTTAGAATAGTTAGATGAAAAAAATCATCGTGGGTAACTGGAAGATGAATCCGCGGGATTCGGCTGAGGCCGTGGAGATCTTTAAGGCTATTTCGGAGGGAACCGCCGGTCTAGAAAAAATTAATATCGTTGTCTGTCCACCGTTTACTTTTCTCGAAGATCTTGTGTCAATGTCTGATAAAAAGATTTTCATCGGAGCACAGAACTGTTTTTTTGGCGATGTTGGTCCGCAGACAGGCGAGATCTCGGCGCAGATGCTAAAAGAGATGGGAATTAAATATGTCATCATTGGTCATTCTGAAAGGCGAGCCTTAGGTGAAGGTGATGAACTGGTAAATAAAAAGTTAAGATCCTCATTGAGTTTGGGTCTGAAAGTTATTCTTTGTGTTGGGGAACGTGATCGAGATGAGTCGGGTGAGTATCTTAATTTTATAAAAAACCAGCTTACAATCGATCTAGATAAGATTAAAAAAAATCTTCTTAAAAATCTTATTGTCGCATACGAGCCAATCTGGGCGATTGGCAAGGAGGCTATTCGGGCTGCGAACGCTCAGGATATTTTAGAGACTTCAATTTTTATTAGAAAGATTTTATCTGAAATATTTGGACGTGAGGATGGGATAAGAGTGCCTATCTTATATGGCGGATCAGTAGATGCAAACAACTGTGAGGAGTTTTTACTTGCTGGCAAGTCCGATGGATTGCTTGTTGGCAGGGAGAGTTTGAATCCTGTCAATTTTGTTAAAATATTAAAAATTGCCAATGGAATTTAATAAAGTTGAAGATCTGAAAAATATTGATGGCAAGACTGTTTTGTTGCGACTCGATTTGAATGTTCCAATTAAAGACGCTGCGGTGCTGGATGATTTTCGCATTAGGGCATCCATGAAGACTCTCGATTACTTAAAGAAAAATGGCGCCAAGATTATTATAATTAGTCACATCGGTGAACAAGGTAATGAATCACTAAGTCCGGTTGCCGATTATCTTAAAGTGAAATTATTGCCGATAAAAATTGATTCTCAACTGAGGGATGAGATTGCTAATATGTTGGTCGGCGAAGCGGTGATGTTGGAAAATCTGCGTCAAGATCCCAGGGAGATTGTCGATGATCAAACCTTCGCGGTTGAGCTTGCTAGCCTCGCGGATATTTATGTTAATGATGCGTTTTCTGTTTGCCATCGAAGGCATGCTTCCATTGTTTCTTTGCCGAAGATTTTACCGAGCTATGCGGGATTTCTGATTCAATCAGAAGTAGAAAATTTATCCTCGGCCTTTTCTCCCGAACACCCATTTTTATTTATTGTTGGCGGCGCCAAATTTGAAACGAAGATAAATTTGGTAAAAAAATTTATTAGTATTGCTGACAAGATATTTATTTGTGGCGCGCTGGCAAATAATATTTTTAAAACGCTTGGATATGAGGTCGGTACATCGCTTGTTGATTCCAAGGAGATTGATCTTAATTTTGTTTTGGATGAGAAAAAGATTTTGTTTCCCTCAGATGTAATTGTTCAGGGCGGTTCAGGTAATACTGTTAAAAAATCGGATCAGGTTTTGAAAGATGAAAATATTCTTGATCTTGGGACAGAGTCATTAGCGACGCTACGTAAGTTGATAAGCGAATCAAGGTTTATTTTATGGAATGGTCCGGTCGGTAATTTTGAGAAGGGTTTTAGTAGCATGACCAATGATCTGGCACAAATGATCGCTGATTCTGGCGTGCGGTCGATTGTCGGCGGCGGCGATACTTTAGCGGCTATTTCCGGGCTTGGCATAATGGATAAATTTACTTTTGTGTCGTCTGGAGGTGGGGCGATGTTGGATTTTTTGGCAAATGGAACTTTGCCGGGCATTGAGGCACTGAAAAAAAGTCATGAGATCGGTACTTCGTAAAAAAATTAAGATATTGTATGAAGATTCTGATGTGTTGGCAATCGATAAGCCAGCGGGAATTGCTGTGCACGACGACTTAGCGGGCAATCAGGATTATACAATTGCCGATTGGATTTTGGAAAACCATCCGGAGTTAAAAAAGGTTGGTGAGAACGATGGTAAGGTGGCGCGCCCGGGAATAGTGCATAGGCTTGATAAGGATACGAGCGGTGTTTTGCTTATCGCAAAGAATCAGTTGGCCTATAATTTTTTAAAAAAGCAGTTTCAAGATAAGGGTGTTAAAAAAGTCTATCAGGCTATTATTTATGGCCATCTTAAAAATGATAGCGGAATAATTGATCGGCCGATAGGTAGAAGTCGAGTTCAATTTAGCGCAAAGATAACAGGTGGCGGAGCGCGTGGAGAGGTTCGGCCGGCGGTAACTTATTATAAAGTTTTGCAGAGGTTTAAAGATTATTCATTGCTTGAATTGCGGCCTAAAACTGGCCGCACACATCAGATCCGCGTGCATCTCAAGTCAATTAGCCATCCCATCGTTTGTGATCCTGTTTATGCCAAAGACCATAAATGCCTGCCGGAGATAAAGAGGCAAGCCTTGCACGCTATATCTATAGATTTCATACTTCCAAATGGCCGGGAAATGAAGATTGAATCACCTTTGCCGATCGATTTTAAGAAAGCTCTTGCTAATCTAAAGTAATTGTGATAGATTCTTTACTACTATGTTGCAGAGTAATATCAAGATTTCCCCTATAAATATAGAGGAAAGGAATAAAATAAATGTAAGGCCAGGCGATACGGTCCGAGTTTCTTTGAAGATCAAGGAAAAGGATAAGGTCCGACTTCAGGATTACGAGGGTTTGGTTATAGCTGTTAAGCATGGAAGCGAGGCCGGAGGTACTTTTACTGTTCGTAAGGTTGCTTCTGGTGTTGGTGTGGAGAGAATTTTCCCACTTTACTCTCCGATTATTGATTCAATTGAGATAAAGAAGCGAGCGACTGTCCGAAGGGCTAAACTTTACTTCATCCACGACAAGGCCGCTCGAGAGATAAGTCGAAAAATGAGAAGAGGAGTTATGGTTTCAGAAGCGGTTGAAGCAGTAGCAGAGTAGAGTGATAAGCAGAAAGTATAAGTATAAGGGACAAAAATAATAAGGTTTAATAAAAGCAACGTGAGTTGCTTTTATTCGTTAACTCCCTATACTTATACTTGTTCCTTATACTTTAAATAACGCGCGGGTGGCGAAATTGGTAGACGCACTACCTTGAGGTGGTAGCGGCCGCAAGGCTATGGAGGTTCAAATCCTCTCCCGCGCACAGTGAGCATTGCGAACGAGCGCGGAGCAGACATCTTAATGTCTGCGTGAGGGATTTGAAGTCCGATTGAGATATTTTATGAGCAGAGCGAAATAAAATATCCAATTGGGGTACTGAACATGTAATGTTCAAATCCTCTCCCGCGCACTTTTAAAACAAACACATGTATGCTAGTTTGCCTTTGGGCGTGTTCTTTAGCAACAGAAAGGAGGTCGGTTATCGTGGAATATAAAAATATTGAACCGATGACAAATCCCGTTAAGGCACTTTTAAAGTTGGTCGGAGAGTACGGAGACTGTACGACCCGCAAATTGGTGATTCATGAAGAAGGGTCTCCGTTTATTCAGGTTGATCATTATGGACGTGAGGACAATTGGCTGGATGTTACTTACTATTCGCTTGCGCCTGCTCTTGCAAGACAGCTTTTGATTGAGGGTTTTTTTACGCCGTTGCAAGGATATACAAAAGAATTTAAGATTAGAA
>CAZWJJ010000023.1:0-10012 GCA_964634555.1 uncultured Candidatus Saccharibacteria bacterium
TTGAGTGATGGCGGCCTGATACATATACCGCCAAGAGTTTATCCAAAGATAATTGGCTATTCACCGGATGGCAAGATTTATTATAGTAAGAATTTTGTCCTTTTTGGAAAATCGTCCATTTTTCAACTTGAACTAAAGAATAGAATGTCATCCGCCGACTATCTTTCACTAATGGATAACCTTAAGGATATACAGCATAAATATCAACAAATCTGCAGTCAACTCGATGCTCAAGCAAAAACCATCGAAGATGCAGAAAAGAAAGAAGCCCTGGATAATGAACGCCAGGAATTGAGAGAATATTTTGCTGAAGAGCTAAAAGACAGTCCGCAATAATCTCCACAAATCAAAACCGCCCGACAAATTTCGGGCGGCTTTTTATTTTTAATTATCTTTCAGCAATCTTTCGATAACATGACCAATGATGGCCCTTCTCATTTGCCAGACCCCACATCGCAAGTCTGACATTATCCTCGGTGTTCATGTAATCGAGTTTAACACCAAGCTTCTCGGAAAATTCCTTGAAAGTCGGCTTATGGAATTGATAAACCCCATACGCTTTGCCGCTATCACCAACAGCATCAACTTTTAATTCTGATTCACAATCCGCGATCTCAACGGCGAGATCGACAGGAACATCGTAAATGTTCGCCCACTTCTTGATTAAGCCCAGAACGCACTCCTTACCCTTGCTATCCGCCTGACAAGCATCTACAACGACTGCTTCCGGACGAATAGTTATCGTACTATCCTGATTTTGTAATGCCCACTGGGGTGTTACGAGAAGACTGGTGGCAAGCATTGTACTGGCCACGGTCTGCCCTATAGTTGTAAGTAAAATAGTTTTTCAATTAAGTTCCCACGATCACGCGTCTCAAGTTTTGCAAAATCGACTAAAGATTGCCAAAACTCTGCCTTAACAAGAAGCTACTACTGATAAATATCCTTGAAATAAGATCGTTTATCGTAGTAGCTATAGACAATACTGCCAAAATATTGTCTGGTAATATTAGCAAAGACATCAAGCAAAGTCAACCCCATTTCTGAAATACAGCTCTAAATATGGCTTTTTTAACCATTAAAATGATCGACTGCTGTTCCTACAAATCTTTGACCCCAGTTCGGTGATTCACAATCGATCAATTTAATCTTTTTATACATGAATAAAAAATTAAGCCAAAATCAACCAAAAGCATCACGAACTTTGCAAGATTCATCTAAAAATGTTATTTTATTGACGTCATTGGGCCCTTAGCTTAGTTGGTAGAGCGCCTCATTTGCAATGAGGAGGTCACCAGTTCGAATCTGGTAGGGTCCACAACCGCGAGCCAAGTCAAAAAAATTTTCCATCAGTAAAAATATTTTTTAACTACAACTCTAAAGAGATATCATGAAAACCCCAAGTAAATTAAAATTACCCAAATCCCCCACTCTAAAAGATTTTCAAAAGTACGTTGCGCAATTAGTCAAAGAAAGAGGGTTTAAAAGAGAGCGGATCTCAGAACTGTTTATGCTTTTTCTGGAAGAGTGCGGCGAAATGGCCAAGGCCGCCAGAAAATCAGCCGGAATGAAAATTGATAAGGCCTCAAAAGAGTATCGTGTCGATCACGAGATAGCTGATGTTTTTATCTATTTGTTAGATATATGTAATCATTACAATGTTGATCTCGAGAAAGCCTTCAGAGAAAAAGAGGAGATCAACAAACAGCGCTCATGGAGTTAATTATAAACGACTCAACTTTAAAAAACCGCCCATAATGGGCGGTTTTGCTTACATTCCGACAGTAGATAAAAATGGTGTCAGCGTACGTTCAAGAGTAATTCCTCTTTCGGCCAGCATCTCCATTTCTGATGCGAATAGATCATCACTAGGACTAAAGCAGTAAACTAAGTGTGTCTTCTTGTCTGTCAAAGTATCTGCCACAATCTTAAGCCGTTCTGAATCAAAAACCTTAAGCTGTTCTAAATACGCACAAGGTGGAAGTAAAACATCCTTCTGACGAACGACTGTAGCGCCGACCAGATCACAGATTCGAACGTGTGTGGCATCAGCTATGGAATTGGAAATATAGCAACGGTCTCCATCGAGAGTTACAGCATAAGCGATCCGTTTGCCGCGCGGCCTATCCGGATGACAAAATCTTATGTAGTAACAAAATTCGCCTAGATCATTTTTTTCAAGATAGTTACCGACCTTATGGGCGATTGCTAGCTTCATATCTTCGTGGACTGCTAAATTGTCGCAATAAGTGCTTATCTTGATATTACACACCAATTGATGACCGTTTTTAAAAGTCTTAGCCTGATCAATTGGTTCGATCTCTTCAACCCCGTGAACAGTCCGGATAATTTTCCATATCTCTCGAAGTATCTCGGGATCGACTCCGGCCTGAAGTAGATCTTTCAAACCACCCCAGCCGATTTCACAAGCAACATGTAATACCTTTAGGCTCATTAAAAGACCTAAGGGATATTCAACCCATGCGGCGCCCAATCCGTATTCAGCAAGAATACCGGACAAGGCGATCAGCTCAATATATCCATCATTAATAGTCTCAGTACCATCATCAACCACCGCATCCTGCTTATTTTCCCGACCAATCTTAACTTGTATCTGACCGATAAAAAATGAAGCAGCAGCCGATATAGCCATCGTTCCAGTAACAATCAAGAAATATCGTGGGGCAATGATAAGCGCCGATTGTGTATTCGTTCCCATGATACCCATGACTGATTTATGGAGAACATCAAAACCCATTGCAAAGAGCGAGAGAGAAATAATCACCTGCATTATATTTTGCACCTTGCATAAACCCCAAGGAAATTCAGGGCTTTCCGGCCGACTGGCAAGCCAAACAGAGAAAATTACCGTCAAAGAAACAAAGAAATCAGAAGCGCTGTGGTAGCCATCACCGGCAATAACTGGAGAATTGACCAACCAGCCGACCCAGATATTTAGTGATGCCTTGATCATATACATCACCAACACAACACTCATAAAACGATATGTTGTAATCAACCCAGCCTCTGTGCGATTTTTATCCCCCGTTTCCTCCATTACCTTACCTCCGGTCTAATCAGCATCAACGGCACAGGACAGGATCGCTCAATAAGTTGAATCGGATAATTACCCCATTTAGTGTTAACACCCTTAGTCATCACAACCATAGAGCATCCCTCACGCAACAATGCTCGCGACAATCCCTCAACAACTTCGCGCCTCATTTCAATCAGCGTCCTGGTCTCAAATCTCATCTCATGAGCCTTTCTTTCCGCATATTCGATATTACTTCTCGACATATCACAAACATGATCAGCAGGATTAGTGCTTGTTAGATTAGTCTTAGGCCAGGTAGTATGCCAGATTAGAATCTTGGCATCAGGAGATATTTTCTTCAACAAAGACAAACCCTCATCGATCGCCCATCTGCCGGAACCGCGTTTGCCAATAGGAAACATAACCTCTCCCCGACTTCTTCCGTATAGAAATGCCTCATGTCCTGGTGCGATAACGGTCGCTCGCTTGGCTTCTTTGATAAAGCTGTTGCTCACTATAATCTGCGAAACATCAGTATGCCCGTCTCTTTCAAAACCCAAATTGGCATGGTCACACCCGACGACAAATTTCACACCGGGCCCAATCATATCGATAATATAATTGGAAACTCGATCAACAGACAGATCAATCAAAGATTTATGACGATAAAAACTATCAATCAAAATTGATAGCTCGCAATTCGCCCTATCAGCCAGATCACCAGCATATTTTATCTCAGTAAGAGAATCTTCTCCGCGATAAGAAACGGCTAGTTTCAAGACAAACCTCCTTGTCTCATCAAAAATCAAGGTGCCTTTCCGCCTAGAATATATAGTGAGTTTGTATTTATGTCAATGTTGTTGCGACAAATTTAAGCCTCGTAACCCATTCGCTTGGCCATATATTTGAATACGCTCATTTCATCCGGTTTTTCTGCTTGGGTTTTAATGTTACCGTTATCATCGATTTTGCCTGCACGATAATCTTCTGCCTCCTCTGCTCTCTTCAAAGAACCCAGAGCATTCTCTGTAAAATGACTGAACATCTCTCTCAGACCAGCCTCCCTACCTGAATCAAGCTGTCCATTCTTTTTTAGCAACGAGACAATCTTTTCAAATCTAATGGCTTGTATAACAGGAAATGTCACCTGAGCATCAAACCAACTTTGTATATCTCTGACGACATTTTCCCTCTCAGAGACCCAACCTTCTTGGCTGAGCAAATTCTTCATATTGTTAACAATATTTGACTTCACCTCTCGTCCTTCAGCATTGCCTTCTTTTTCAAACTGCTCGGCTGAAATAATCCCGCTACCGCCAAGATCAGACATGGCCATTATCAAAACTTCTTCCGGAACTTTTTCTCCCTTTTGTAAAGCATTCTCCAAATGTGGCTGGAAAAATTTAATCCCCTTAACAATACCCTTCTGCTTTAATCTCTCGACCATTTCGCCAAAACCTTTTTGATTTTTTATAGCGTTATCGTAATATTCCTTATCCTGCTCATTATCAAACAGCACACCCCTCCAATCAGGACCACCCTCAACTCCGGGATATGTTACCTGTATGCCCAATTTAGCTGTGTCTATATCCTTTTTATTATAAACCCCGCTTTTAATCATGGCATCTGCGCATAGTTCCGCGCTTCTGGCTTCATTACCATTAACGCCAGCAGAAAAATCTCCTTCCATCGCGCCCCTCTTTCTAGTAACCATGGCAGTGAGTACCTGCGGTGCAGACACACCTGGCATATAATCTGGTGGAGCGACGGTATCGATAATTGCATCATGATAACTGATGATTATTTTAGTCATCAATTTTCTTTCTTCAGACAATCCAAAAATATTTGCCATCTTTTCGGCTCGATTATATAACTCCATCGGATGTTCTATATTATGATACGGCTTTTGCTCCTTGGGATTATTTTTTTCCATTAGTTGATCCCCCATTTTCACCAACTGCTCGCCGATCTTTTCTTTTTCTACGTCCTTTTGCATCTCAGCATTAACGACAACATTGTCTGTTAAATTTTCTCCGGCACCTGATGGCATCCCTCCAAACATCTGCTCTATTTTCATTGAAATTATTTAAAATTAATAAGACCCTAATATAATACCTCTTTCATTCTCTATTAATCAAATCCCTATACAGTGATTCAAACTGCATAATTACAAAACCTATATCGTGTTTCTTGATCATTTCCAAACTCATTTCAGACATTTTCTTTTGAATAGACGAATCAGAAAATATTTTAACTATAAAACTTGTTAAACTATTATTGTCATTTTTCTCAAATAGATAGCCGTTCTCGCCGTTTCTAACCAACTCCGGAAGGGCGACAGAATTAGAGGCAAGGATCGGCAGGCCGGAGGCCATCGCCTCCATAGCAGCAATACTCTGAAGTTCAGCAGTACCGGCATTAACAAAACAGTATGCTGTGGCGCACAATGCAGGAAGCTCATCATCGGGCACAAATCCCAAAAAGGTAACTCTATCTTGAAGACCTAGATCATTAACCAAATTGATTAACTTCTGTTTTTCAGCGCCATTTCCCGCGATGGCAAAATGAATTGAAACATCCCTTGGAACCTGAGCCAAAGCTCTGATAACAAAATCCAATCTTTTTTCTTTATCCAATCTACCGACAAAAAATAAAAGCGGAGCATCTGGCAATTTATATTTTACTCTAATTGAGTCATCGCGCTTAGAAGGATTAAAACGAGAGAGATCAATACCATTCGAAATGGCGGTTATTGGCTTAGAAAAACCATACTGCTTCATAAGATTAGCTGCGCTTTCAGTCGGAGTTGTAACAGCATCCAACTGCTCATAAATCTTTCGAAAATCACTCCAAGCCCAATTTATGATTTTTCTTTCTGTAGATGACGGAACAGGCAGATAATGGGTGAGATTTTCAGGCATAAAATGATTTGTACCAACGACTTTTATATTAAATTTTCTAGCCGCTCGAATCACCGCTCGCGAAACAGTAAAATGTCCCTGCACGTGAATGATATCCGGCTTAAAATTTAAAATCTCGCTTTCAATCTTTTTTTGAATACCAAACGGAAAAACTACCCGAAAACCTTTATACATCAAAACCGATAATGACCAAACGCCAAAGATATCGATACCATTTACAGATTTTGTCTCAAAACCAAAAGAGGTCGACGGCGCCACAACTAATATCTGATGGCCGCGTCTTGATAAATAATGAGCCAATCTTTGGGCAAAATACGAAGCGCCGTTAACATTCGGATAGTAGGTATCAGTTGAGATGAGAATTCGCATATTTTTTGTAAATAATAAATGTAACTAAAGATATGACAGACGATGCTAAAATAAAAACAGAGACCAACCCAAGATCTTTATTTATTACCGGATATGCTTGGCCAAAATAGTATCCCATAAGCAAAAGTACGAACGACTTTGGCATAGTAGCTATGAGATTAAAACATAAAAACTCAAGATATGGAACTTTTGCCAATCCCGCCGCAAATAAAAAAACGACCCCAATCGCATGCGTGATCTTTCCTAAAATTAATGTCTTACCCCTGTGCTTGTCAAAATGAACTTCAAGTTTGTTTATTCGCTCTTTTGTTATACCCAAAAAAGATCCTCCCCACATGTCTAATAACTTTTCTCTACCCCAATAACCCAAGGTGTAGTATATAGTATCACCAACCAAATCACCCAAAACCACCAGAATATAGATCGGCAATAAGGTAAGATAACCGAGGGATGCCAAAAATCCTGATATAACCGTAATGATCGGCCCCTCGATGACCATCAAAGGGAATATTAAAAAATATTTATAGGTTATAAGCCACTGAGTTATCTGTTCTAGGGAAAACATCGCTTAATTATAACATATTGCCAGACCTTTTATAGCGTGGAAAAAGACCTATTTATATGATAATCTATCATCAATGTCTAAAATAATTCAAAAAGAAGATCCGGTCTTACGATTGATCGCCAGAGAAGTCACGCTCAATGAAATCGGAGGAGAAAAGATAAACAAAATTATCGAAGAAATGACAGCAACGCTGGAAAAAAGTTCCGATGGGGTAGCTCTTGCCGCTCCGCAGATCGGCGAATCAATTCGGCTTTTTGTCGTTTCGCCAAGGGCCTACGAAATCCAAGCTGGCGAGGAAGCAAACAGATCAAGTGATATAGACGCAGAAAAGAAACCGACAGCGACCGTCGACAAACTTATTTATATCAATCCTATCATCACTCGGCGTTCATCAAAAAAAATCGAGCTGGACGAAGGCTGTCTGAGTGTGAGAAATGTTTTCGGCAAAATCTTTCGGCATGAAAAAGTTACCGTCACAGCTCTCGATGAACACGGCAAAAAATTTTCACGTGGAGCCTCGGGACTTTTAGCAGAAATTTACCAGCACGAGATAGATCATTTAAACGGAATACTTTTCATAGATTCCGCCAAGGATTTAATCATCAACGCGCATCACCATCAAGATGGAACCAAATAATCTAAAAATCGCCTTCTTTGGGACACCGGAATTCTCCGTATCAATTTTAGAAGAGTTAAAAGCGGGCGGAATAGTTCCAAAATTGATCGTTACTAATCCCGATGAACCGAAGGGCAGAAAACTCATTATAACTCCACCGCCAGCCAAAGATTGGGCGATCAAAAATGAAATAAAATTCATCCAGCCGGAAAATTTAAAAACAACACCAAACGAACTCACCGACAATTTCGACCTATTTATCGTAGCCGCATATGGGAAAATCATTCCAGAAACAATCATAAACTTACCAAAATACCAGACAATCAATGTACACCCTTCGATCTTGCCAAAATATCGCGGGGCTTCTCCTCTGCAATCCGCTATCCTAAATGGCGATGCAGAAACCGGTGTATCAATCATGCTTCTTGATAAGGAGCTTGATCATGGCCCGATCTTAGTCATAGAAAAGATCAACCTAACAGGTAAACCTTATCTAATGGAACTCAAAGATCGCGCAGCAAAAATCGCTGGCAAGCTTATAATTAAAATTTTGCCTGATTGGATAGCTGGAAAATTACAGGCAAAACCGCAAGATCACACACGAGCAACATTCACAAAAAAGATCGAGAAACAAGATGGCTTCATCGACAGCAAATATCTTCTCAATCCCAATCTTAATATTGATGAAGCAAATAATATCGAACGCCATGTTCGAGCACTCAATCCCGATCCAGGTGTCTTTACCTTTTTTGATATCAATAATAAAAAACTGCGCGTGAAAATTACCAGGGCTTCAATTAAAGACAATCATCTGATAATTGAAAAGGTCGTCCCTGAGGGTAAAAAAGAGATGGACTGGCAGGATTTTAAGCGAGGCCATAGGATCTAGTTATCACATAAAAAAACGCCGGGCAAAAGTCCGACGTTTTTTGATGCTCACTACTATCTACTGAACAATAATCTTACTTATCGTTACATCTGCCACTGGTTTATCGCCATTCTGGTGATCAACCGGAGTATCTTCGATCTTCCTCACAACATCCATACCAGCAGTAACCCTGCCAAATGGTGTGTGTTTTCCATCCAACCACGGAGTCGCATCCGCAGTAACAATGAAGAACTGACTGCCGTTTGTATCCGGTCCGGCGTTAGCCATCGCTAAAACACCGGCTGTTAATTTAACATCATTAAACTCGTCCTTAAAGGTATATCCCGGCCCGCCTGTTCCCCACATAGATTTATTATCAACCAACTTAGAAAGCGGGTCTCCGCCCTGAATCATAAAGTCCTTAATAACGCGATGAAATCTTGTGCCGTCATAAAAACCGGATTTTGCCAACTTCACGAAATTCGCAACCGTGTTAGGCGCCTTGTCCGAGTAAAGCTCCAGACTAATATCACCCATTGAGGTCTGCATAATGACGTTGACCTTATTTGAGCTATCGGCCGATGAAGAAACAGTTTCTTCTGATGATGTTGAGACTGTAATATCAGGAGTTGCCGTATTATTCGCATTATTATTTTGATTCGTCATATTTAAGATTTTTAGCAGGGTACCGGCAAAAATAACCAGGAACCCAAGGCTTATAATAACCACGATCCAGAATGCTATGCCCATATCTTGTTTCATATCCTTATTTATGTTAATATATTACCACAAGTTTTAAGAAGTTTATTATACTGTGCAAGAAAATAAAAATCAAAATTTAACGGGTCGCCTAAACCTCGCCTCAAAAAAAGGTGGGTATTTTTTACACGAAGGCAGTATTGATAGAAAAGACGAAATTTTTATAGAAGCGGAAAATCTAGGCACCGCCCAAAACGGCGACAAGGTTATTGTTCATGGCGATAAAATCGTAGGGGTACTCGAGCGAGCAAAAACTGAATTCAGCGGAACAGTCAAAACCGACCATGGCCATTTTTGGGTTAAACCATACGATACAAAAGTCTTCGCCGATATTTTTATAGGCGAACAGCAGCCATCAATTGTATCGGATGGAGATCGAGTAGTTGTACAAATAACCAATTGGCAAAATCTTGCCGGTAAGGTTATAAAAAAACTTGGCCGCGCTGGAGACAACGAAGTTGAAATGCAAACAATCATCTTCGAACATAAAATAAGCTACGACTTTGAAAAATTTGTCGAGGAGGAAGCTAAAAAAATTGCCAAAGAAGATGTGTCCCCGGAAGAGATTTCTAAACGCCGCGATTTTCGAAATACGCTAACATTCACCATTGACCCCAAAGATGCGAAGGATTTTGATGATGCCATCTCTTTTAAAATCTTACCTGATGGCAATTATGAAATCGGCGTGCATATCGCCGATGTCTCCTATTATGTCCGACCTGGCAGCGCTCTCGATCATGAGGCCGCCTTGCGCGCCACCTCTGTTTATCTAGTTGACCGAACAATCCCAATGCTTCCGGAAATTCTTTCCAATGGCGTCTGCAGTCTTTTACCCAATGTCGATCGCCTAACCTTCGGCGCTATTTTTATCATTGAT
>CAZWJJ010000023.1:10022-12966 GCA_964634555.1 uncultured Candidatus Saccharibacteria bacterium
ATTCATTCAGATAAAAGATTTACTTACGAAGATGTCGATAAAATTTTAGATTCTGGCCATGGCGAACTCCATGAAGAATTAGCAATATTAAATAAACTTGCCAAAAAACTTCGCGAGGAAAGATTTTTCAAGGGTTCAGTTTCTCTTGATACAGACGATGTAAAATTTAAGCTGGATGCCAGCGGCAAGCCAGTAGAGATCATAAGAACAATCGCTACCGATTCTCATCGCCTGATCGAGGAATATATGCTCCTAGCCAATAAAAAAGTTGCGGAATATGTTTTTTATAAAGACGAAAAGATAAAAAAACCTGGCAGTAATACCTTTATTTACAGAATTCACGACACGCCAAATCAAGAACGTATCGGCGATCTGAAAAACTTTCTTAAAAACTTCGGCTACAATTTCAACCCCAGAGAAGACCACCTAAATTCCAAAAAGCTTAACGATCTGATAATGCAAGCCGAGGCAAAGCCCGAAGAAAGACTAGTTAAATCGACAATTCTGCGATCTATGGCTAAAGCCATCTACACCACCAAAAACATTGGCCACTTCGGTCTGGCTTTTGCCTGCTACACCCATTTCACATCACCAATAAGGCGATATCCTGATGTTTTGGTTCACCGTCTTTTAAATTCTTACCTTGAAGGCGGAAAATCTCCAGACAAAATTCCATATGAAAAACTCTGCAATCATTCATCGCAAATGGAACGCAAAGCCATGGAGGCGGAGCGCGCATCTATAAAATATAAACAGGTTGAATATAGTATGGACAAGATCGGCACGATTTATGACGGAGTAATAACCGGCGTTACAGAATGGGGATTTTTCGCCGAAGCTAAAGATATAATCTGCGAAGGCATGGTCTCTCTGCGGAATATAAAAGATGATTTTTACACTTTTGATAAGAAAAAATTCGCCCTAATCGGAAAGAGAACGAAAAAAATGTACCGGCTTGGAGATGAAGTTAAAGTTAAAATTTCAGAAGTAAATTTAGAAAAAAGGACGATTGATTTTGTGCTGGCGTAAAGTTTCTACTTTGCAATAACCGCAGCTTCGTCAAACTTAATAGAGATAATCTTCGAAACACCATCAGCGCCCATCGTCACGCCATATAAAACATTAGCTCGACTCATTGTCTCACGATTATGAGTTATGACAATAAGCTGAGAGTATTGAGAAAGACTCTCGATCATATCACCATATTTTCTAGAGTTGGATTCATCAAGGGCCGCATCGGTCTCATCAAGAATTAAAAATGGCGGCGGATTAACCTGCGACACAGCGAACAAAAGAGCGATAGAAGTCAGAGCCCTTTCACCGCCCGAAAGCATCTGCAAACCCTTCACTCTTTTTCTAGGCAAACTTACTGAAATATCAATACCATCTTGCCTTTTCTCCTCATCTTCAAGTTCAGGAGCTGGCATCTCACCATCCTCAGCCGATCGACGGATTTTCGGCGGCGTCATCAAAACAAGTGAAGCCTCTCCGCCGCCGAACATCAAAGTAAAAAAATCCTGAAACTGTTTGTTAATCTTGGCTATTCCTTGTTTGAACTCCATATCTATCTTTTCTGAGAGCTCAGACATAACAAGCCGAAGCGACTCGGCGCTCTTTTGTAGATCATCTATTTCGCGCGCCAAAAATTTATCCCGCTCCTCGGTGTCTTGAAATTCCTTAAGCACATCTTCTCCCGACCCACCCATATCCTCCAGACGGATCTTTATTTTTTCAATTCTCTTTCGCCTCTCTTCTTGAACAGTCCGATCTTCCGCGGTAGAATTTTCCGATAAAACAAAATTCTTGTATTCATCAACCACCCTACGGCCAACCAAAACAGCCGCCTCAGTCAACTCCGTTTTAAAAGCGCCGTCTTCAAAATTGTATCTATCTTCCTTAGCTTTCAGCATGCCAAGCGCCGACAAAATATCGCTCTTTCTAGCTCGCAGTTCATAAACCTCTTTTTCTGAATTTCTTAAAGAGTCTTTATGCTTATCGATCTCGGCCTTGATTACAGAATACGACTCCGCGAGACGGCTTTCATCAGCCTGCAAATTTCTAATTTCCACCTCAGCCTGAGCCTTCTCCTGTTGATGATGGCTTATTTCCTCTTCTATTCTTTTAACAAATTCAGCATCCGGCTGACCTTCATTTTTTATTGGAATATTTTGTCCGCAATATGGGCACATCTTGGCCTCGCTATTTTCCCGCTCAGCAAGAATATCCTTCAACGGATTAGCCTCAATCATTCCTTCCAACCGACCAATTTTTCTGGATAGTTCGTCTTTTTTTCTTCGGGTCTCTTGCAAACTTTTTTCTACCTCATGAAGACGATTAAATTTCTCGCTATCTCCGGCATTAGATGAATTAAGAAAGGCAGATAGCCTGACAATTTCCTGATCGAGCCTCCTCAACTCTTCAGTTGGCGCATTGCGTTCGTTATCTATCTCTGATTTTAATATCTTTAAATAAAAATCCTCGCGCCAAAAATATTCCCGATAAAGATCGAAGAGTGCATTCTTCATCTCTACGGCTTTCTGCACCTGCTCAACCTGCTTTTTTAAAAATTTTAAATGCGGCGCCAATTCCCGCCTCAGTGACTCCACCTGCTTAATATTTTCCGCTGTCTTATCGAGCTTCTTTTCACTTTCGATCTTTTTATACTGATAAGTTCGAAGTCCTAAAGCATCCTCAATCATCTCCCGCCTCTCATAAATATTTGCATTCAAAATCCTATCAGCCTCTCCCTGACTTATTATATGGTGGCTGGAAACACCCAAACATACCCCCGATAAAAGCTCAATAACATCACTTACCCGCCCCCGGCCATTGTTTCTAAAATACTGATTATCACCGTCCCTCTAACCATGACGAAAAACTTCAAACCACTAAAAACCAACCACTACTGTTGTAACCTCATTAACCAAAACCCACACCCCATTAA
>CAZWJJ010000024.1:0-12169 GCA_964634555.1 uncultured Candidatus Saccharibacteria bacterium
TTCGCTCGAGAACTCGAAAGAAAATACGATTATGAACATGTCGTAACACCTTACCTTGGCGGAGAGGAACTTTATCGAATATCCGGCCATCTGGATCATTACACTAAAAATATGTACGCCCCAATCGATATGGATGGTGACAAATTTTACCTAAGGCCGATGGCCTGCCCGCATCATATTAGGCTCTACCAGCGCAAACCTTGGAGTTATAAACATCTACCCGTTCGTTATGCGGAGATTGCCGATTATAATCGTTATGAAAAATCTGGTGAACTGATGGGGATGATCCGAGTCCGAAAGTTTCAGTTGTCTGATGGGCATATTTTTGTAACTCCGGAGGGATTGAAAGAGGAGTTTAAAAGAGTCTGTCGAATGATTGTTGAGGGTATGGAAGGCCTGGGACTTTTGGATATAGTAAGTTATAGATTTTCAAAAAGAGATCCCAAGAATACAGAGAAATATTATCCCGATGATAATTTGTGGAATCATGCCGAAGCTCTGATGAAGGAAGCGCTAGATGAACTTAAACTACCATACATTACTGCTGAAGATGAGGCCGCGTTCTATGGGCCAAAGCTTGATGTTCAGGCTAAGAATGTTCATGGCAAGGAGGATACATTATTCACCGCTCAGATGGATTTTCTTTTGCCGCAGAAGTTTAATGTCGAATATGTGGATGCGAATGGCGAGAAGAAGCGACCGGTTATGATTCACCGCTCAACCATAGGTTCTCTGGAACGTGTTTTTGCTTTCTTGATTGAGCATTATGCCGGCGCTTTTCCGACTTGGTTGGCGCCTGTGCAAGTAGCTATTTTGCCTATTGGCGAAAAGTTCCTTGATTATGCCAAAGAAATTTATACAAATCTCAGAACGCAGGGCATTAGAGTCGAATTAAATAATGAAAGTGAAACTTTAGGCAAGCGGATCCGCAATAGTAAGATGATGAAAATTCCTTATGTGATCGTTGTTGGCCAGAATGAGCTTGATGCCAGCACAATTACTGCCGAAACCCGCGACAATGGACAGCTTAAGGATCTCAAGCTAGACAAATTTGTTGAAATGATCAAAGATGAGATTAATTCTCGAAGTTAACCACAGATTACCCACAAATTCATTTTTGAATATTTTTAAGCTCTGTTAAAGTGGTTGTATAATGACCACCGCATCGGAATTTAAATCCCCCACCTTTCGTGTCCCACCGCAAAATATTGAGGCTGAAAAAGCTCTGCTTGGCGCCATAATGATGCGTCCGCAGTCGATTTACGACATTTCAGATCAACTGGCTAAAGATGCTTTCTATTCTGAAAAACACAAAATAATTTACGGCACAATGCTGGAACTTTTGGCCAAGAGCGAACCGATTGACACCGTCGTCTTATCTGCCAAATTAAAGGAGAAAAAATTACTGGATAATATCGGTGGCGCCAGTTATTTGATGCAACTGGTCAGTGGCGTGCCGTCCACCAACAATGTAGAACATTATGCCAAATTAATCCAGAAAACTTTTGTCTTGAGAAATCTAATCGAAGCTGCGGATCATATCTCCACCTTGGGTTATGGCGAGGAGAAAGATATTGATGAAGTTTTAGATGCCGCAGAGAAAAAGATTTTTGGTATCAGTAATGCCAGCCTGAAGAATAAATTTATAAATATCAGTGAGACTCTGGAGAACGCTTGGACCAGGCTTGAACGCCTCCATAATTCCAAAAATGAAACTCGTGGAGTTAAGACCGGTTTTCATCAGCTGGATAATAAATTGGCGGGTTTGCAAAATTCTGATCTGATCATTTTGGCCGCTAGACCGTCTATGGGAAAAACAACCTTAGCCATGGATATTGCCCGTAATGCCGCTCTGATCCACAACGTGCCGGTCGGGATTTTTTCTCTTGAAATGAGCTCTGATCAACTCGTGGATAGAATGCTTGCCGCTGAGTCTCAGCTTGATGCCTGGAAATTACGCACCGGACAGCTTCAGACTGACGAAGAATTTTCTCTTTTGCGAGATACGATGGACAAACTTTCTAAGGCGCCGATCTATATAGACGACGAATCGACAAACAATATTATTCGCATGAAAGCTGTTGCCCGCCGATTGAAAAGTGAAGGCGGTCTCGGGATGATCGTTGTTGATTATTTACAGTTGATGGCGACCAGCAAAAATTACGATTCGCTCGTGCATCAGGTGACTGAAATCTCAAGATCTCTAAAGGGATTAGCGCGCGATCTTAATGTGCCGGTTTTGGCGCTATCACAGCTTTCTCGAGCCGTTGAACAGCGAGGTGGCGAGCCACGATTGTCTGATTTGCGCGATTCTGGTTCTATCGAACAGGATGCTGATGTTGTGCTTTTTATTCATCGTGAGGATAAGTATGATAAGGCTTCTAGCCGGCCGAATATTGCTAAGATTATTATCGCTAAACATCGAAATGGCCCCGTTGGCGAAGCGGAACTATATTTTGATGAGAAACGGGTAAGCTTTAGTAATATAGATAACAATGATTATGGTGGCAGTAATACCGGTAGCGACGGAGGTTTTGGAGATTTTTAATTAAAATGATATTGTCTTTGCGAGGCGAAGGAGTTTAGAATTTTGCGAACAATGAATCCCATAGAAAGATTGACTCAAATTTTTGGCCGTTTCCCGGGGATTGGCCCAAGGCAGGCAAAGCGGTTTGTCTATTTTTTGTTGTCGGAAAATTCAGCTTACTCTCGCGAATTGATTGATCTGATAATAAGGCTTAAAAAAGAAGTGAGTTACTGTAGGCAATGTTATAAACTATCTTTAAATCAAAATAGTCAATATTGTGATCTGTGCCGTGATCAGAGCCGTGATGTTTCGGTCTTGATGATTGTTGCCAAGGATATTGATCTAGAAAATATTTCGCGCTCCGGTGAATTCAATGGACGATATTTTATTCTTGGTGGTCTTCTGCCAATACTGGAGAAAAGTCCGGAACAGAAGATTCGTATTCGAGAACTTTCTTTATTGATACAAAATATGTTAAAAGACGGCTTGAAAGAGATTATAATTGCCCTCAATGCCAATCCTGAGGGTGATAACACTGCTGATTATGTCAGAGGGTTTTTAAAATCGATCTGTGATGCCAATAATATTAAGACTTCAGTTTTAGGCCGCGGACTTTCGACTGGCACTGAGCTTGAATATTCAGACAGCGATACCATTCGAAACGCGCTCAAAAATAGATCATAGATCTTGTTTTTGGGGTAATTAAAAAATCCGCTGAACGCGGATCTCTTACTTTATTTTATCGATCTTAACTTGAGAGAATGGCTGGCGGTGGCCTTTTCGATTGCGGTATCTGACTTTTGATTTATATTTTTGGGTTATAACCTTTCGTTCTCTGCCCTCTTCGATGAGAGTCGCCTCTACAACTGCGCCTGTAATGAATGGAGCACCGACAGTGGTGCTATCCCCGTCGTCCACGAGTAAAACCTCGTTAAAAACGATTTTAGAGCCTTTTTCAGGCCTTTTATCATCGTATCCGGCAAGCTTTTCAACCTTAATAACATCGCCAGGCTTGACGACGTATTGTTTGCCTCCTGTCTGGATAACTGCAAATTCCATAGTCCTGACATAATACAAAAAAAGGTTATAAAATGCAAGCTCTAATGGCGGTTTAACTATCTAATTCCGGCTTTTCAAGATTGAGTGGTTCATATCCAAGTCCATTGTCTACATCAGTGATCCTCATTAGATCCTTATCAATCTTTTTGAACTCGCGTGATGAATCGGTATATTGGTTAACGACAGTTGAAATCGATTTGCCGAGTTTCTCATATTTTTCCATATATGTTTTCAGATGAGTTGTCAGTTCTCCCACCCGCTTCACAATATCTTTAGCTTGCTCCTCAATCTGCATTGCTCTTAGACCCTGAAGCACAGTTTGAAGATATGCCAAGAATGATGTCGGAGAAACGATTATAACTTTATATTTTGCCGCCGCTCGCTGTATTAAACTCTCTGTGTCTTCTTTGAGGGCACCGATTTTATTTATTAAAAGATCGTAATAGATGGCTTCGTGTGGAATGAACATAAAAGCAAAATCCATTGTGCCGGCCGATGGTTTGATATATTTGGAAGTTTCGACAATCCTATTTTTCAGATCACTGACAAAGAGTTTTTCTAGCCTATCTTTTTCAGCCGGGTCTTTTTCAGCAATAATGCGATTGTAGTTTTCTAGCGAGAATTTTGAATCCACGGGAATAATCTTATCTTTGACGAAAACAGCTGCATCGGGTATCAAATTCTTGCCCTCTTCATCTTGACCGAGCTGATATTGCATCTCATAACTACCTGGCGGCATGACGTTTTTCAAAACTGTTTCAAGGTAATATTCGCCTAAAATTCCGCGCTGTTTAGGATTTTTCAAGATATCTTGCAATGATTGAAGCTGATCGGTAAAACCAACTACTTGTTTATTTGTCTCATCTAATCTGGCAATTTTCTCAGTCATATCGCTCACGATTTTGTATGACTCCCCTATTTGTGAACGCATGGCGCGATTTGCTTCATTGACCGATTCGTTTAAGTGTCTTTCCGATTCCGATAGTCGATTGTCGAGAGTTTTGGATAAATGATTGAGTTGATTTTGGATGAGTAACAGTGAATTATCCTCTGATGGTTTGGACTTAGTTATGACGCGTAAAAATAAGACAGCTACCACGGCACCGACAATTGTCGCTATAAATAGATATAAAAAAATCATCTGATTACAAAAAGAGTAACAGCGAATAAGATATAGATTGATATGAGCAATACTCCCTCACTCCGACTGATCCTTGAATTACTATAAGAAAATATGCCGAGAAAAATAAATGCTATCAGTAAGAAAATACAGCTTAGGATAAATGATGGAGAGGCGTTATATCCGATAATTGTTGGTGATAAGAAGGCTATAAGTGCAACTGATATTGTGGCGTTAAAAACAATTGAACCCAAAATGTTGCCCATGGCTAGTGCTGGATGCCTGAGGATAGCACTTTTTATACCAAAAAAGAGTTCGGGTAGAGTGGTTATTAATCCGAGAAAAATGGTGCCGAAAAAGATCAGGTCGATAGATAGATATGTTGCTAGGCCGGTCCCGAAGATTACTATAAAAAAACAAGATAATGTAAGAATTATTAGACCAAAAAAAAGATGCGTGAGACTAGAGATTGTATCTGTGAAGAAGTGGGCTCTATATGGGATATGCGGAACTGTTTTTTCAAGAAATCCGGCATCTCGGGAAAAAACATAACTGTATGCCAGAAAAATAAATATCAGAATGATCACATCAAAGCGCGTGATTCCACCGTTCTGAATCAAGATTGAGGGTAATAATGCAATTAAAAATGATGCCCAGAAAATACGACTAGAAACATTTTTTGGTATTTCTATTCCGTTGGCAAATAGTGATACTAGTCCGATCGATATTGTAATATTGGCCAGATTCGCGCCAAGAATATTTCCGACGGAAATAGCCGGAACTTTGGCGATTATCGAAGCGAAAGTTATAAAAATTCCAGGTATGGAAGTAACAATGCTTATCAAAAAAAAGGAGATGAGATACTCATTTAGTTGAAGCAGTCTTGAGAGTGTTAGCAGAGATTTGGCGATTATGCCGCTAGAGACCCCCATGACTATTATTGAAACAATAAAGACAAAAATATAAAAAAGAAAAATCACACATTAATTTTAGCATTTTTATATAATTGCTCAAATGATCCCAATAAAAAATGGTGAGGATCTGATCCTCACCATTGGTGGAAAATGAAAATTAGGCATAAAGCATACTACTATAATGCAAGGCTTTTATCATTCCTTCGCGATCGTGACTAACCCTTAAATTAGATAGTGAACGAGTAAGTATGTTCGATGGCGTTCCGCATTTAATAATAGTATCTAGAACATCTGTATCAAAATATAAGAGTAGGCCAATTTCTTGAAGGCCATCTTTTGCTTTTTTGATCTCATTTGAAAGTCCCGATCTGAAAGGTTGTCGGCAAAATGTGCCTCGCTCTCCAGGAAACCACATATTTGAAGACATACCGGAGACCATAGCCGCTTCGCGGTTGTAACGCACTAAATTAAGGGGCATCAGAGCTTCTTTGTGAGATTGTGAATAGTGCAATCGGCCGATATATAGAAGGAAGAGGAAGAGTTCCTGATCGATTGTCGGTTGGGTTGGCAAGAGTCTAAGTTCTACAACAAGAGAATTGTCGATAAACTTTATTCGACTATCGAGCCAGGTCATGCCGATCGCTATCTGAAGAGCATTTTCCGGAGCATGTAGAATGAATGGGAACTGTCCAGCTCGAGCCAAATATTGATATATATTTTCAAAATAGTTTTCAGGAAGACCAACACGCAACCCGGCTCCTGATATCTGTTGGCTTGGTTTGCGGGTGTCAAATGCTTTTTCCCACGACATGAGCCGTAAATCCTGCAATCCGCTATCGTGACTAAGTTCCCATGATTTCATGCGCAAATCTTGTATGCCGGTATCCAAATATTCAAGATAACGAGAATTTGCACTAAGTGCTAATAGATACGGTGCGATCATAAAAGAACGATTCATCTTGTCGATGGCATCATCAAATGAATTAGCTTGAAGGTTTACTTGGAAAGATTGGAAGAGAGAAACTATGGCCGCATCGCCCACATTGAGCTTGTTGGGTTCACGGCCAATCACCGGCTCAACATCTTTTCGGCGATGAAAATTATAATAATCCGGTACTGTCTGATATTTCGGCTTGTTCGTACGCGGGCTATTCATAACTGGCAAAAAAGGATTGGTTCCACAGCGAATGAGCCTGCAGTTATTTTGTCTAGCAGATAGAAGAACTTTGCTCCAAATATCTCGATAGAATGATTCGATGACTCGATAGCCAACAATCCGGCCGCCACGCTTTTTGTTAATAACTATCGGAGGAGTTCGGAATTCTATTTGGGCAACACCAAGTTCCTTGTCGGTGTGTTCACGAATTGTTTCTGAACCGATAATTTCATCACGAAGCTTTTCGATGTCGGCATGGGTAACTTGGTCTGAATTGGGATGAATAGCAACTTCGGATTCAAAGCCGACTTTGATTTCATCACCACTCTTGCGGTAATAGTCTGGCTTAGAAAGGATCTCGAGACATTGTTTATCGTAAGAATCCCTCATTTCATGCTCTTGATCGTCATTATTCCAGCTGGTCATTAGAGACCTCCTGTTTAAAGTTGAATTTTCAACGTGCCAAGTAGTTAAAAGTTCTTTTTGTATTATCCTTAATTATTACCTTTTGTCAACTTATCTTTTTTGCCCGGCAAGACAATATTTTTAATAAAATTTTGGGCGATTTTAATGCCGATATTTTTATTATCTTTTATGAGTGTTAGAAATTTTTTAAAGGCTTTTTCGTTCGTAAAAAATCCTTCTTTAATCAGCGATTCTTTTCTGTTTTTGGTTAATGCCTTTATTTCCTTGGAACCCATTTCCGGATGGAATTGTAGGAGTCGGATGTTTTTCCCGATGGCTATGGCTTGAAAATCGCAAATTTTTGAGGATCCAAGTAATTTCCACTCTTTATCAATCTTTTCCACCATGCATTTATGGCTGACAGAGATTTGCATCTTTTTTTTCATACCTTTGAACAAAGGATCATTTTGACCCAATGTATTAAGATCTAATGAAACAATTCCAAGCTCTCGTCCTTGTGGATTTTTTATTACCTTTTTATTTAACGCGCGGGCAGTAAATTGCAATCCACCGCAAATGCCAAGTATTGGAATATTTTTATCTATGATCTTCTTAATGAATCTGTAGGTGTCTTTCATCCAGGGTTTTTCGTGCGCTTCATCTATTGGATCTTCGGCGGATCCACCGATTACCACGGCATCATATTCGGCAACCTCATCTGGTAGTTTACCCAATCCAGCATCGAGGTGATGCCAACTCTTTTTTTCTATGCCGAAGACCTTGCGCATTCCTTCGGAATAACCCCTTGCACCGAAAAGCGCTTTGTTTAAATCTCGTTTAAGCTTAGGTTCATCAGTTAGAATATCGAGAAATAATATATTAAGATCGGAATTTTTTTTCATATATGTTTAATTCAAATAATATAGCGCTAAATCGATTTGAATGCTAGTCCGATTTTGGTTATTGACTAATGTTTTAAAAAGCGGTAATCTGGTGGCAGAAAATCATAGTTTTTTGATAAAGGAGAAGAATGAAGAAATCGTATAATATGACCAAGGGAAGCTTTTTGGTGGTCAGTCTTGCATTGCATGAGAATCTCATGATAGCTGAAGTTACTTCGGAAAATCCGCTGACAATCAAGGTTGCGGAAGATCCAGATTATTTGGATCTGCGTGAAGGTGAGTTTACAGTTCTTGAGTCTGAAACATGCGAGCTGCAGGCTTCAGAAAAAACACAGAATGATCTTCTGTGGAGATATAGAATTTCAGGTAAGCCAATAATTTGCGGACTAAAAAGCTGTGGAATAGTTGGCGGATCATTTGTTGCTCTACTGCCCAGAAATTTACTGGACTAAGGAGGTGTGCCGAAAATGAAAAAGAAAATCTCTCTGTTATTTCCAAGGTGTTACATAGAAAAACATTCGCTAGATCAAAGAGGTGTGGCCAGAAAATTTTTTGCTGACAAATGCCCGTTGATTAATTCTATGGTGGTGGATAGGGGTATAAAAATCTCAGTCCTTCAACTTCGTGAACATGTCGGTCTCGATATGTTTGTAGACATTTTGGAAGACGAACTATACGGTTTTAAGGTCTTGGTTCTGATCCCAACATCTGCAATGCCCGATATTCTCCGTCGTACAAACAAGATCGATCTCCTATTGGCCACAGTCGCAGTATCCAAAAAATCTGGACAGTTTATGCTTGTTGTGCCGGGCGATTTAATTGTAGACGACGACGGATCGCTGGTGCCAGCGGAGAATAATTCTGATCTAATGGAATTCATCTCAAGAATTTAGAGAAGTTAAGCCCCTATTGTGGGGCTTTTTAATTATCGCAGCCGATCATAGGTTAAAAACTTTTTGTGCATTTTTGAAAAATAGAGCCTCTTGCTGTTGTGAATTAAGTGCAAGGCCTTTTGCAAATTTTAAATAAACTTTCATTGGCGCCAATGGCCAATCAGTTGCGTAAAGAAGTTTGTGGTCATAGCCGACATAGTTAATAAGATCATTTATTTTATTGCGCATCATTATTCCGTAAGGAGTTTCTAGATCATCGCCTACGATAAGACCGGAGATGTCAGCATAGACATTTGGATTTTTGTATAAGAGTTCAGCGCAATCTGCAAGCCAAGGATTTCCAATGTGAGCGATGACAATTTTTAGGCTAGGATTATCTGCCGCCACCTCATCTATATTTATAGGATGGGAAAATTTTATTTTGGGATTTGGCACCATGCCGGCGAGGGTGTCACCGGAGTGAAAAATTACCGGTACATCATATTTCATTGCTAATTTATAAATCGGACCGCACCTTTCATCTGAAGGATAAAAATGCTGATAGCCTGTATAAAGTTTTATCCCGACAATTTTCTTTTCAGAGAGATATGATTCAATTTCCCGCAAATCTTTTTCTTCATAATTTAAAATATCGACCGCGGCAATCACTCGGAAATTATTTTTTCCGGAACACAATTTAATCAGATCGGCGGTTTCTGGCCGGTCGGGATTTTCGCTGAGCCATGTAGCAATAACAAGCGACAGATCAATGCTGTTTTCTTTCATTTCAGCCTCTACATATTCTAGATTTTTTTCAAAACTATCCGTAAATTTTGTCCCTGGAAGTTTAGTTAGATGAGTGTGAGTATCTATTATCATATTATTTCATTGCTTTTTCTATTCGCTCTAGCGCTACAATGAACGCCGCACGCCTGAGATCGGTCTGAAGTTTTGAAGCTCGTGAAAAGATATTGGCGGTTTCCTTGCGAAGAATTGATTTAAGCTTAGCAAAGACATCTGCCTCAGGCCAATGTTCGCTTTTTAAATTTTGTTCCCATTCAAAAGTAGAGACAATTACTCCTCCGGAATTTGCCAGAATGTCGGGGATTACAACTATGCCTTTTTTGAAGAGAATATCATCGGCGTCAGCAGTTGTTGGGCCATTAGCAAGTTCAAGAACAGCCCTAGCCTTGATCTTCGTAGCATTTTTATTAGTGATCTGATTTTCCAGAGCCGCCGGAATTAAAAGATCGCAATTTAATTCAAGTAACGCTGAATTTGTGATTTTTTTGGCACCAGGGAAACCCACTAGAGAACCTTTTTCTTTTTTGTATTTTTCAACTTCGGTTGGGTCCAGGCCTTCGATGTTATAGATCGCGCTTTTTGAATCGGACATTGCAACAATGCTATATCCGTTTTCGTTAAATATCTTAGCTACATTTCCCCCGACATTGCCCATGCCTTGAATTGCTACCGTTGCGTCTTTTGGAAGGTCTAAATTTTTTTTCAGTGCCTCAAATACATAATAACCTCCAAGGCCAGTAGCCACTCCCCGACCCTCCGATCCACCCTTATCTAAGGGTTTGCCGGTAAAAGTTGCACCGGTTTTTTCACCAGTTAGCTTTGAATATTCATCTGACATCCATGACATAATTTCCGGAGTTGTGTTGACATCCGGAGCCGGAACATCTTTGACCGGACCAATTATATCGTAAATCTTTTTTACAAAACCTCGTGAAAGGCGTTCGAGTTCGTTTCTTGATAGTTGTTTAGGGTCGAGATTAATCCCGCCCTTTCCGCCACCCATTGGTATGCCAGCGACAGCGCATTTAAGCGCCATCCAAAAAGCCAGCGCCCGCACTTCATGAATATCTGTCTCGTGGTGGTAACGAATTCCACCCTTATAAGGACCTCTGGCATTGGAATATTGCACTCTATAACCCTTAAAGATTTTAATCTTTTTATCATCCATTTTGACGGGTATTGAGACACTAATTTCACGCTCCGGAGTTTTTAACTGGACAAAAAAATTTTCATTGAAAGGTTTGACTTTGTTGGCGCGGTCGAGTTGTCGCATGGCATTGTCGAAGGGGTTAATTTTATTTGACATCGGTTTTTCTAACTATTAAGGTTTTTAGTATAGCATAAGAATAAAATAAAAAATCTCCAATTGTTGAAGAATTTTTAGCGAAATAGATATTAAATATCCTGTGACTTTTTGGTAAGCCGTGTGAACGAAGAGAACTTGGGTTAAGGGCAAGTCCTAGGGTTAATACCCTTTATATTATGCTAATAATAGCAATTAGTAGAAAAAGACCGAATGTCCCGAGGGTTTTTAAAAAGAAAGAAAGAAAGAGCTTCGGATTTTTTATTTTCGGTTAGAAGCATTACTGGTCGGTAGAAAAAGAGAAATCCCATTGTGGCGGCAGAAAAAACGAAAAGCGATAATGCCGTGATTCCATCGATAAGCCCGTCAGGAGTGTCATGATGAAGAGCAGATATAAAATGTATAAACAACACGACAAGGCAGATATATGCCAGGGCGCAAGCGGCATTTAAATATGGGTTCCAACGCATGAGATTATTGTAGCATGGTTTTAGATTTGGTGAAATCTTCTTACTTTCAGTTTTGACCGTTATGAAGAAATCCCTCCCCGTAGGAGCAGTATCCCAATTGAGATATTTTATATCGCATGCTCATAAAATATCTCAAATGGGCTTCGATTCCCTGAAGTAACGTACTAAGGTGAATTACTTAGGTTCCTCGTTTCGCGATGACCCTACAGGGAATCGAACCCTGCTTTGAGCCTTGAGAAGGCTCCGTCCTAGCTGATAGACGATAGGGCCATTAAATTCTAAAAGATAACTATGCGGGTTCGATTCTACGAATCGGTCACAAATATTTTGCTTCACAAAATTTCGCGACCCCGCCTCGCATTGCTTCGCAATATGCTCCGGCTCTGTCCGGCGCTCAGAAGTCAAGCAGTTGACTTCTTATTGCGCTTCGATCCATACGCCTCCCAGCCCCGCTTGAGCCTTGAGAAGGCTCCGTCCTAGCTGATAGACGATAGGGCCATTAAGGCATTAAATGCCCGTTATTGCCCTGCTATATTACTAGATATTGTTAAATTTGTAAAATCTGATATATTCAGTTTAGATCGTTTAGCTCATTGATTTGCGACAGTCGTAGGCGGGAAGGATGGAATATCTTGTT
>CAZWJJ010000025.1:0-11949 GCA_964634555.1 uncultured Candidatus Saccharibacteria bacterium
CTGCAAAACTACTATCTCGCCTAAGATTTTCAAAAGATTTCATTGATAAAATATCCAAACTCGTCAGATATCATATGTTTTTCTCTGACATCGAGACAATAACCCTCTCCGCGGTCAGAAGAGTTGTTAAAAATATCGGTCCAGAAAATGTCTGGGATCTGATGAAAGTTCGCGCTTGTGATCGAATTGGCATGGGTAGGCCCAAAGAAACGCCCTATAGACTAAGAAAATATGAGGCGATGATCGAAGAGGCGATACGGGCGCCTGTATCTGTCGGTATGTTGAAAATAAACGGCAATAGAATTATGGAAATTTCCAAAATTCCACCCGGACCGAAAATCGGCTACTCTCTTCATGCACTACTTGAGGAGGTGTTAGATGATCCAACCTTAAATACTGAAGAATATCTTGAAAAAAGAGCCTTGCAACTAATCCAACTGCCTGAAAATGAACTAAAATCTCTGGGTGAGAGCGGAAAGGAGTCAAAAGAGGAGCTTGAAAAAAAGGAGATAGGGGAGATCCGCAAAAGACACGGAGTAAAATAAGTGGTAAAATAGAAATGTGGATAATTTGATCTATCTTCTAACTATTGTTTTAGGAGTAATCGGCTTTTTTGTTATGTGGAAAATCCGACTTGAAAAAGCAAAGACCGAAGCTATGATTTGCCCCTTAAATATGAAGTGCGAAGATGTTCTGCATAGCAAATATGCTAATTTTCTTGGTGTACCAGTGGAGATACTGGGTATGTTCTATTATTTACTTATAACCATCAGCAATTTTATCTTTCTATTCCTGCCAAATATCAAAAATACGCTCTTTGTTACAGCAATATTCACCATAATGGCCAGCGCCTTCTTATTTTCGACATACCTGCTCTCAATTCAGCTCTTAAAACTTAGGGAGTGGTGCAGTTGGTGTTTAACCTCAGCATTTTCAACAACCCTCATCCTGCTTTTAGCACTTCAAAATAAACTTATTCTTAGAACACTGCCAGTCGTAATCGCCAATTACAAAACAACACTAATCACTCTATATGCCCTGGCGATACTTCTAGGCCTAATCCTCGAACTGATCTTTGAGACACTTCTTATAAGCGACCTGAAGGATAACATAATTTCAGAAACAGAATACTCTCTACTTTCAACCATTAGACAAATAATCTGGTTTTCGATTGAAATAGTTGTTATATGTCTCTATGTTTTATTCATGACCGGCCAAATTTTACCAAAATTTTCCTTCAAAATATTGATTTTAACCGGCTTAGTTTTAATTAATCTTGTCTACGACATCTTCTTTTCATCAAAACTACTCGATATCTATTCGGGCAGAACAACAAAACAACACGCTACCAACCTGATCACCAAAAGATCGCCTTTTGTCCTTGGTTTATTATCGTTATTATCGTGGATCTTATTGATATTAACCGAGACGACTCCGTATATTGGGGTCTCTTTTATACAATTTACCTTTTTCTATACAATTATAATACTAATAACAGGATTATTCGGCTTAATTGTTGGCAGACTAGTCATCAGAAATTAACCTGCTATTTACACAACGACACACGATATGTTAGATTACAGGCGGTTAAGATCCTTTAATAATTGTCTTATTTGTAAGATAAGCAGGACTGTCAAACTAACAGTCCTTCCGACAGAGCAAACATGTTGCAAAACAGGTTTGCAAGAAAGGAGAGATATTGATGGTTGATCACATTCTTAGTACAGTTAAGACCTTCGATCCCGTCGCCTTCATTGGCAGGGATTGGAAGGTTATCAAGGACGAGAGCGACAAGCGCACCGAAGCCATGACCGAGGTAGACTTTACCAGGGTTAACTTCGAGACCTGCCTGAAAGATGGCGAAACCTATATCACCGGAGAAGAGAAGCTGAAGCGCCTCAAGGAGGGTGGTAACATTCTTCTCGGCGCCGAGACCTTCTTGGCTCTCTGGGAAGAGAAGGACCACGCCACTCTCGAATGGCTCTACAAGGAGAAGGGGGTCACTTACCTCGACTTCTTTGGGACTATTCTCGGGCGCCCGGACGGCCGCCGCTGTGTGCTGTATCTCTACCGCGATGACGGCGGGTGGCACTGGCGCTGCTTCTGGCTCGGCCTCGGCTGGCGCGACCGCGACTTCTCCGTCTCTCTCGCAAGTAAGTAGAACTTTGAACTTTGCTAATCTGACCTAATCTTGATCACCTTGATCTTTCGGCCCCGACTTTTGTCGGGGCTGTTTTTATTGTTTTGTAGCGTCATTGCGAGCTTTGCGAAGTAATTTACGTGGCTATTTTGCAGAAAGAGATTGCTTCGTCGCAAGCTCCTCGCAATGACAAATCCGACGAATCGAATGAAATAGACTTTTAGAGTGAGAATTCAGGAGGCAAATATTGACATAAATAATAATTTATTATAGACTATCCGAGGTTGATTGGGTTCTTCGACAACAAACTCGTCACAGGAGGCAAAAGTGAAAATTGCAAGAAGTCATTTGGCGGCTTCCGTACTCGTCCTGTCATCCCTAATCTGTGGCTGTAACGGAGGTGGAGGCGGGGGTGGTGGGGTTCTCGACCACAACAGATACGTGCCGTGGCCGCCCGCACCAACACCATATTCCACTCCAGTTCCGACTCCGACATTCCCGCCATATTTTCCAACCCCAAATCCGACTCCGATAGGTACGGCAACCCCGATTCCTACCCCAACGCCGATGGTGGACAACCCACTATCGTCTGGCAGTGGTCCAGATAACATTACCGCTACTTCGGCCATTTTACACGGAACTATTGATGATTATCCTATGTCGCTGGAGGTACCTTCTAGGCTGGGCTTCGAGTGGGCGCCGTTGTACAACGGCAATACATTGCCAACTGCGTGGAATAAACTGGACATAAATCCAGTCGATCAAATCGGACCGATATCTGCCCTCTTGACCGACCTTTCTCCGAACACAACCTATATTTACAGAGTTTTCTTGATTCTCAACAATCAAGAGTGGGTGAGTAGCACCAGAATATTCACAACCCCAAGCTCACCATCGCCAACCCCAACACCGACACCAGTTCCAACTCCAACGCCCGCCGCTTTTAATCCGCTTCACATCCTCGACCCGACCGGCGTGACCCAAGATTCTGTCATGCTAAATGGGTATGTTGATAATTATCCAGGACTAAATTCACCTTCCGCGGCGCTCTGTTTCCAGTATGCAATAACAGTTCCAAATAATCAGGAGACCAATTGGCGGTCAATCTTTATCAACTCCCGTTCAGTCGGACCTATTTCGACAATCATACCTGGCCAACTGACACCGAATACGCAGTACACAGTGAGATTGTTCCTGGGCTTGGATCAGAACATTCACTGGTACAGTGATGTTCGGCACTTCACTACCTTGCCGTAAATCTATCATCGTCCCCGATCACTCGATCGGGGTTTTTATTACCAAAGCAGAGTTTGTCATTGCGAGGAATTTTCAACGAAGCAATCTCTGTTCTTAAATTAATAACGTAGATTGCTTCGCTATCGCTCGCAATGACGGCTTTATTGACTCAAATTATCCACCATGTATAATTTCCGTATAACAATTTTGCTCAGTTTTAAAACTGATCTTTATAAATATAAAACAACTTAAGCATGTACAGATGCAAAAGATGTCAAAATGAATCCGAGTTTCCAAGTTCTTGCTGTGGCCGGGAAATGAAGTGCGATATTTGCGAGGGCAGGGGATGTACAGTGTGTGAAGAAGACAAAGACTTTGAATAAGTAGATTTGTTTTCTTAGACCAAGTCAAACACATATCTAAAACCATATCAATAAAAAGGCCATAGTTCTTGAGAAATAAGCGGGATTGGTTAAATGGTATAATATCGGTTTTCCAAACCGAGGTTGGGAGTTCGATTCTCCCATCCCGCACACAAATATAGGAATAGAAGAAGTGCACTCAATTGAAGTTAAAAATATTTTGACATAACAGAATATATATGTTAATATCGAAAAGTACCCTAACTTGATCATTTACACTAAAAGGAGGTTGTGTTGACCACATCGATATATGAGTACAGAAAGCTAATGAAGTGTGCGCGAAGTTTAATACGGCTTGGTGAAAAGATTAGCGAAAGGATGTTGCCTGAAGAAAAACTTGCCAAGCTCGACGAACGCCTTAATAGACTTGAAAGGGCAGGAGTAGATGTCGGCAGACGAGCAGAAAAAGAACGGGCCAGACTACTTAAAGATATTAAAATCGATAAATGGATTAGGGAGAATATAACTAGCGGGCAAGGGGCTTTTTTTATTATAATCTGCTTTCGATGCAACCAGACTAATTGCATCTGTCCAACTGAGTCTAAGGTCCAAAATCAGGCCTAAATTGTTAATATTTGACAAATTATCACAGGCATGATATACTTCTACCGTCGCTGAAAAAACTCAGTGATACCTGCCAGGAGGGGGTTCCTGGACCTGGATGATCACCAAGTGGTGATCAAGAGAAGGGAGATTGACATGGTTTCCACACGGCACATGAGCAGTGTCAGACTGTGGCGGAACAGACGGATGAATAAAAAGTGGCAGAGCGATGGTCGCTCGCACAACGCATCAAGACGCAGCCCCGAGGAACAGCTCCGGATCCTCGACCAGCGGCTTGGCGTCAACAAGGGTGCAAAGAAGGAGCGCGCCAAGCTCCTTCGAGCCATCCTCGACTCTCACACACACTAATCCTTAAGTCCTCAAACGAGGCACCCCTTACGACCAAAGTCGTAAGGGGCTTTTTTATTGCCTAAAATAAGAAAATCCCCGATCAACAACCAGGGATTAACTTGAACTATTTATATCGTAAACTCTATTTAATCTCATAACGCAAAGTGACATTCACCTTGGTTTCCTGAGATCCAGGAGAAATGACCGGAGGAACTGACGCTGACATGCCAGCCGACATCATCTTTGGTGCAAAGCTATCGGCATAATATGGAATCGGGTTGTAGTTAGACTCTTCAATTGAAAGCAATCTACCGAGGCCAAATCCACCGGAGGAGGCAACATTCTTAGCTTTCTCAATCGCCTTCTTAATCGCATCAGTGCGTGCCATATCTTCAACCTTGGTCGGATCATCAACAGTAAACTGCAAATCAGAAACATCATTCGCACCCTTAACAACCACTCCATTCAAAACATCACCGATGATCGAGAAATCACGAATCTTAACCTGCACCGACTGAGTTATAGTATAACCAACCACATCTGAAGGCGGACATGGCTTGACTGGGGTGTTCGCATCAACTACGCAATTATAGTATTGAGTTCGCGGCTGGACACTGTAAGTCATGGTTTTAATATCATCCTTATCAATTTTGCTACCCTGCAAAAAGGCCATAATATCGTTAGCAGTTTTATTATTCTGATCTGTCAAATCTTTTATATTTTTTCCACCCTCGGTTATAACGCTATAAGAAAACTTAGCAACATCAGGAATAGAAGTAGCCTTACCTTCGGCATTGACGGCAAAACTCCTAAATGAGCTCGGTTGGATTGACGAATTATATGAATTTACAAACTTCACAACACTATATGAGGCGCATAAAAGAAGCAGAATTCCCGACAAACCCAGATATTTTTTCATTTTTTCACTCATAATAGTTGCTAAATTAATTAACCTTTCTAATAACTTTCCCATCTTAACGCATTTTTTCCGCATTGCCAAATTGCAACCCCTGGTGCTATCCTTGGTTAAAAGATGAAAAACGGTATCAACAAAAATATTGAAAAATATGGCCTCCGAACTTGGGTGGAGATAAATAAAGCATCCACTGCACAAAATATCAAAACCTTCCGAAACTTGATCTCCAAGAAAACCATGCTCATGGCGATTGTTAAATCCAATGCCTACGGCCACGGCCTTTGGGATTTTTCACAGCTTGCAGATAAAGCGGGCGTCGATTGGTTTGGTGTTGATTCCATAGTAGAAGCTCTAACACTACGCAAAAACGGAATCAAAAAACCGATCTTGGTCCTTGGCTATACACTGCCGGAAAGATTTCAAGACGCCACAAAGAATGATGTTTCACTGACAATTTCCAGTTTTGAGAATCTTAAAAACCTTTACGATCAAAAATTATCGCCAAAAATCCATCTCAAGATCGACACCGGCATGCACCGACAGGGATTTTCTAATAACGAACTAAGCAAGGTCTGCGAATTACTGAAAAGATCAAAAATAGATGTCGAGGGGATTTATACACATTTTGCCGCCGCCAAAAATCCAAGTTTCCCACAAGCAACAAACGCTCAGATTGAACTCTTCGACAAAGCTATCCAAATTGTAGAAAGTTTTGACTTCAAACCAGTCAAACATGCTTGCGCGACCGGCGGGACTCTTCTTTTTCCTCAAGCGCATTATGACATGGTGAGAGTCGGCATCGGATTGTATGGCATGTGGCCATCAAAAGAAACACAGAGAGCTGTTGAAAATAAAATCCGCCTTCGACCAGTGCTTTCTTGGAAAACAATCGTTGGCGAAGTAAAAACATTACCAGTCGGTGGGGGAGTGGGCTACGATTTCACCGAAAAATTAACGCCAAAATCAAAAATCGCCGTCTGTCCGATCGGCTATTGGCACGGCCTTGATAGAGGATTTTCAAGTATCGGCAATGTTCTAATCCGTGGCGAACGTGCAAAAGTTCTCGGCCGAGTTTCAATGGATATGATTGTGATTGATATAAGTAAAATCAAAAATGTAAAAGTAGGGGATGAAGTCACGATAATTGGCGAGGATGGCAAAAATAAAATATCCGCCGTCGAAATGGCAGATATTATTGAGACGATCAACTATGAAATTACAACTCGAATAAATCCGTTAATCAAAAGAATTATTGTTTAATACAATTAGGAGATGCTTCGTCGTAAACTCCTCGCAATGACGGTCTAGGTGGAAATTTCTGTCATTTTGGTGTCATTGCGAGCCGTGCGAAGCAATCTACGTTATTATTTTTGAACATTCGGAATTGCTTGGTCGCAGACTTCTCGCAATAACAATATTGGCATAATCGTTTAAATTTAGATACAGAGCGAGGAAGAGGCGAGGATTGTGACGAAACAAAAATTACTTAATTTTATACAGAACGCGAAGACAACGAGCAGATGAGGAAAGTGTACTTAAATGTACACTGACGAATTGGCGGAGTTGTCGACAAAGTTATGTATAAAATTTAAACGATTCCGAGAGTGGTTTTAACGCGAGAGACTATCTCATTAAGCGTAAAATTCGATTTAACCATAAAGTCACTGGCTCCCAACCCTTTAGCCTTTTGCATATCATCTGATTTATCAAGATTACTCAAGACAATCACCGGTGTGGCTTTAAATTTATCTTCCTTCTTCATCTCTGTTAAAACGCCAAAACCATCAATATCAGGCAACAAAAGATCGAGTACCACCATATCCGGCGTAAATGTTTTTAAAATCTCCAGGGCGTTTTTGCCATCCACACCAGCCTGAACTTGCATACCTTGCGCTACAAATTTCTTCGCGAGCGTTTCCCGAAGGAATTTATCGTCTTCTACAATTAAAATTTTCTTCTCGCCCATTTTATTATTTAAATTTACTTCTGTTAATTTCTACTTTATTGGCAAAAATAGAGTGATTTTTGTACCTTTTCCTTCCTTAGATTGTATATCCATTTTACCGCCATGTCCAGCAACAATATTTTTAACGATAAAAAGTCCTAATCCTGACCCTGAAACCTCTCCAATATTCTTAGCACGGAAAAATTTTCCAGCTATCTTACCCAAATCTGTCTCTGGAATACCTATGCCAGTGTCTGTTACCACAACAATAGCATCTTTACCATCTTTTCTGGCTGTAATTGTTACAATACCGCCGGCCGGCGTATATTTGATAGCATTTGTAACCAAATTTCTGATCGCCAACGTCATCTTGATTGAATCAAACAAGAAAAAAAGCGTTTCATTTGATTCATTAAAATTTATAACTATGGATTTTCCCTTAGCACCAAGACTATTTTCTGCAATGACCTTATTGATAATCTCAATTAAATTATGATTTTCAAATTTATATGAAGCGTAATCAACGCTTGTATTCAAGGCAGCTAAGGCATCGTTGGCCAAACCAATGGCAACAGAAACCTTACTCTCACCCTCCTTGATCAGATTAAAATTATCTTCATTTAAAGTATCGTTTTGTTTTAGTTCAGACAAAGAATTAAAAATCCAGCTCAAAGCGGTGAGGGGAGTCTTGATCTCATGAACAATAGCCTCAATCGTCAGATTGCGGTCGCCCCTGTTCTTGGCATTTTTTTCCGAATAAAAATAACAGATTAGTCCGCCGACACACAAACCGGCCAGAAAAAATAGCAACTCAATATTCATTCCACTATTATATACCGAGTCAGGCCAAACTAAAAACATACTTCGACGAATACAAAAAACTCCTCCTTTTAGGAAGAGTCTTTTGCCGTTTAGTAGACCTCTAAATAACTATTTTACAGCCTCCTTCAAAGCCTTTGCGGCTCGGAACTTAGGAACGTTCATAGCTGGAACGTTCACAGTTTCGCCCGTCTTAGGATTTCTTGCTGTTCGTGCGGCTCGCGCCTTAACAGAAAAGATTCCCAAACCAGCGATCGATACTTCCTCGCCCTTCTTGAGCGTATGAACTATAGAATCGAACATCGAATCAACCAACTCTTCGGCAGATGTTCTTGTTCCGCCAAGCTTTGCATGAACTACATCAACAAGGCCCTGCTTATTCATAATTATATTTATTACAAGATGTATTAATACTTCGACCTAATAATAAGCCTATTATACTATAACGCCTTTTTAGCGCAACTCTAATTGTAAAGCTGACTATGAGTGCCGACAGCCACCAATATAACAACGCAAACTTCGAGAAAGATCTTTAATATTCTTAAACGGGCCGATTTTTTGCCTTCTCTTAATTCTTTTTCCGCCTCATTAATAATTTCTCTAAGATATTTAGACGGTTTAATGTTATTTTTTTGTAAACTATTTTTTGTCATTCAATGTGGCAAACTCTCCTGCGCTAAAGCTATGGCGAGTAAATAAAAAATCCCAACCAAAAGGTTGAGATAAAAAGCTGAAAACTAGATTATAAACAAAGATCTACTTGTCACAAACCAGAAATCGGCAAATAGGGTGCTGATCAGCGACCCATAAGTCAAGGTACAAATTCCGTTCGGAACTTTTCCCACACAGGTACGCAACACCACGGTCGCCGTTGATCTCCGCGGAAGAGCCAATGGCAAGCACTGGAAATTGACGCTGTATCTCAGGATATTGAGCCCCGAAAGCTAGAAGTTCTTCAATATTGGCAGGTCGCTTGTTCGCCTTACCGAGCTCGGAAATAGCTTCTTCCAGATAGATTCTTCGATTGAAATGAACTAGTTTCACCTTACATGAGACCCTACCTTCACCCTTCACGAAAAAATACTTGGCTCTGATGTCGTTGTGTGACCAATCGTAGTTACCAACGGAAATCATCTGTTCCAGAGTTTGACTATAATCAATCATGAGATCGAATGATCGTTCCTGTTCAAACTGCATTTTTACTCCTTTTTTTTATTTTAAATTTTAAAGAACTATTTCTGAACTGCCTCTATCCTACAATCTTTTTAAATAAAAGCAAGGGGCATTGCGAGGAGCTTGCGGCGAGGCAATCTCTAGCATTTATAATCACAACGTAAATTGTTTTATACTATCTTCAATTAAAAACACCCGCCAAAGCAAGGTGTTTTTAATTGAGGCTTAATAATTTATAATCCAAGTAAGGAAATTCTAAACTTAGATGCAGAACAAGGAGGAGGCGAGGCTTGTGACGAAGATGTACTAACAGTACATTAAGGAGCAAACGCAACCTTCGACAAAGTTATGGGCTAAGTTTAGAATTTACTATCTCGCGTACTCGATCACTCTAGTTTCGCGGATGACATTTACCTTAATCTCACCTGGATATTTCAACTCCTGTTCAATTCGTCGGGCAATCTCTTGCGCGATCCTTTTCGCCTCAAGATCAGTTATTTTTTCCGGATTAACAAAAACTCTTATATCTCGTCCGGCCTGAATTGCGTAAGACTTTTCTACGCCGTCAAAAGAGTTTGCAATAGCTTCCAGATCTGCCAAGCGCTTCAGATAATTCTCAACACTATCGCGCCTTGCGCCCGGTCGTCCTCCAGAGATCGCATCTGCCGTCTGAACAATAATCGATTCGAGGGTTTCATAAGGATACTCCTCATGATGAGCCTGCATAGCTTTGATTATCCGGACATCCGCGCCAAATTTTTCCAAAATTCTTCTTCCGATCTCTACGTGAGTGCCGACGACTTCATGATCGAGGGCCTTACCGATATCGTGAAGCAAGGCACCTGCCTTTGCTATCAAAATATCCCCGCCAAGCTCAGTCGCCAACATTCCGGCAATGTGCGCCATTTCAAGCGAGTGCTGAAGAACATTCTGTCCATAGCTGGTTCGAAAATGCAATCGTCCCAAAATCGAAATAATTCGCGGATCGAGATTGAAGACACCGGCTTCATAGGCCGCCTGTTCGCCCTTTTCTTTAATAATTTTATTAACTTCGCCCCTGGCTTTTTCAACCGTCTCTTCGATCTTCGCTGGCTGAATCCTGCCATCGGCCATCAAACTCTCCAGAGCAAATTTAGCGATATGTCTACGCACCGGATCAAAGCCCGAAATAGTGATCATGCCCGGTGTATCGTCAATTATAATCTCCACGCCGGCCGCACGCTCAAGCGATCGGATATTTCTTCCTTCTTTACCTATAACCTTGCCCTTAATATCTTCAGAAGTTATTGGTACGTTGGTGGTCATAACATCAGAGGCAGTCGAAGATGCCAATCGCTGAATTGAAGTTGCTAGGATATCCTTAGCCTTGCGATCGAGCTTCTCGGTGCCATCACGCTCCAATTTCTGCATTCTGATCAAAATATCCTCACCATACTTGGTCTCGACATTTGAAATGAGCTCGGCCAAAGCCGCCTCTTCCGATAGTCTAGCGACTCGTGCCAACTCCGCCTCGGCCTTAACCTCTAGTTCTTTAACCTTATTTTTAAGATCCTTAACCTCGACAATCCTCTCCTTTATATTTTCCGCCTCACGATCGACATCAGATTGCCTTTTATCAATCAGCTCATCCTTCTTGATTAGGCGATCCTCAAGCTTTTTCATTGAGATTTCGCGGTTTTTTATATCCTCCTTGCTGTCAGAAAGTAATGTTTCTGCTTTCTTTTCCGCCTCTTCAACTATCTTTTGTGCCTGCGTCTTAGCCTCAAGCATCGTCTGCTTGATTGTCAATTCCATAGAACCCTTTTTCCCCAGAGACACTATCCATCGGAGATAATATCCGATCCCTATGCCCGCTGCGACTGCAATACCAGCCAGGAGCAATACTGTTTGTAATCCCATAAATTCTACCGTATTTGATTTTATAGAGACCTACCTAGTCAAGTAGTCTAAGCCCAAATGCTGATTTTATCTTGAAAAACCGAGATGAAAACTTTAGTTTGATCATATTTTATTAGCTTTGTCTTAAACTTATCGAGCGGTCAAACTCTGAAATTCTGCTAGATACTCTATAAAAGAAATACTAAATTAAAAAAATAATAATGTAGCAATTTCAATCTAGCACGATTATTTGTGAATGTCTACCTTATTGTATGCGTCCACCATATTGAGATTGCTTCGTCGTAAACTCCTCGCAATGACAATTAAGGGTATTATGCCACAGTTTCGATGTCATTGCGATCTATGTGAAGCAATCTACGTTGAAAAAGAGATTGCCACGCTCCGTGCGGTCACTTGCAATGACATTGAGTAACGTTAATATGCATGAATACATTGAAACAACAACTTAGAAAGCCGCCCACTACCTAAATAGACATTGGTCACACATAACATAACATCTACATTT
>CAZWJJ010000026.1:0-11542 GCA_964634555.1 uncultured Candidatus Saccharibacteria bacterium
CAGATAACCTAACTGCCTTATCACCGACCTTTTTAGCATCGCCTCCTGTTGCTCCGAATGTGGGCGAGAATTATATGTATGCTGTTGCGCCAAATCATAGAAGTTACCATATAGGTGCCTCAATGGAACAGATGAATGAAGATTCTGTGGGTGTGATGTCAAATGACGGTGATTGTTCTTCTCTTCAGGGGGCCGTAGTTGATGGGACGCCGCCTTTGTGTCGAGGTTTTTCTGCCGGTGTTACTGCTGCGGATTCATCAGGAATTGGCGGGTTTGATGGTACGCAGTTAGATAAAGATTGTACAGGTGCTGATGTTACCGGTGGGGGATGTTATGATGTTACGCCATAGTTTAATTTAATTATTAGCCATTATTAGTTTATAAATAATAAATGTTTAAGAAGAAATCAGGCCAGAAGGGGTTCACTTTGATTGAACTTTTAGTGGTCATCGCAATCATAGGTATATTGTCATCAGTAGTTTTAGTATCTCTGCAGTCATCAAGAGCTAAGGCTCGAGATGCTAAGAGAATTGCTGATATCGGTTCAATTCAGCAAGCTTTGGCTTTGTATTATGATTCAAATAATCAGTATCCTGCTACATTGCATGGTTTGGTTACAGCCAATTTATTGTCATCTGATCCTGTTGGACCAAATACAGGTGAGACCTATAGTTATTCTGTCGCATCAGGCGGTTCTGATGGTAGTTTGAGTTACCACTTGGGATCTACCTTAGAGCAAGTTGCTGTTGGTAGTGGAGTTTTGGCAAGTGCTTCCAAGTGTAATGATGGCGGTGCTACACCAACATGTAAGGGATTCGTGGCGGCAGGATCGGCTCCATTTAATGGGGCACAGACTGCGGGAACAAATTGTGCTGGTACAGTTGTAGGTGGAACAGCAGTTTGCTACGACGTAACCCCATAAGAGTTTTCAAGAAAATAGTTAAAAATCCCCGAATTATATCGGGGATTTTTTTTGACGTCATTGTGTTAGATTGCTTCGTCGTAAACTCCTCGCAATGACATAGGGAAGTTTGTTATAAAAATTTCTCGCAATGACAGTCTACTACTGCTCGCCATGATAATCTATTATGTTATAATAATCTAATGGAATTAATTATTTCAACTTTTATATTTGTGCTAGGCGCGATTATCGGTAGTTTTTTGAATGTTGTAATTTTACGATACAATACCGGTCGTTCAATTATTTCCGGGCGCTCCGTTTGTTTTTCTTGTGCTAAAAAATTGGGTTGGTATAACATGATCCCAATTCTAAGCTTCATCTTTCAGGGCGGGAAGTGTAACAGTTGCTTTTCTAGAATTTCATGGCAATATCCGACCGTTGAGTTTATTACCGCCATTTTCTTTACATTGCTTTATCTGAAGTTGGGTTTTGCTTTTGATCTCATCTTTTACGCCGTCATATTCTCACTCTTGATTGTGATCGCAGTTTATGATCTGCGTCATCGGATTATTCCAGATAATATGGCATATCTGTTAGCATTTCTCGCCTTTGTCAGATTGGTTTATATTTATGTTTTTGTTTCAAGAAATGTTGCTGTATCAAGTTTTCTATCCGGAGCTGTAATGTTTCTATTTTTGGGATCTTTTTGGTTTTTTTCAAATGGAAAATGGATGGGATTTGGGGACGCAAAATTGATGCTTGGCCTCGGTTGGCTTAATAGTTTGTGTTACGGAATTACAGGTATGGTTTATGCATTTTGGCTCGGAGCGGCGATTGGTGTGTTGATAAATCTCTTATTTAAAAGAATAAAAGAAGTTCCATTCGCGCCATTTCTGATCGCCGGCTTTTTGGTTGTTTTTTTCTTTGATTCTAATCTTTTTGACTACTTGGGGTCATTGGCATGTATTAAATAGAAATGATTTTTTTTGAGAAGATAAAATCATTAATCCATAAAGCCTTGCGGCGGGATCTATTTAAAATATCTCGATCTGTTCCTAACAATGAATTGATAGGGGGTTTTTCATTGATTGAGCTTATGGTTACCATTACGATTTTTGTTATGGTGACTTCTATAACATTGACCAGCTATCCTAAGTTTAGTAACAAACTTTCTTTAGATCTTTTGGCTCAAGATATTGCCCTGTCATTGCGCCAGGCACAAATTTCTGGTTCTTCCGTCCTTGGCGCCCGTAATGCCGGTCTCGGCCAGTTGACCGTGTTCGGCGCTTACGGAATTCATATGGAAGATCCGAACTTTAGTTATAATTCTACACCTTATCTGTATTCTTATTCGCTATTTGCAGATATTGATAAAAACAGAATTTTTACTGATACCAACAATAATGAAACGCCAGATACTAATCCTTGTGGTGGTGCTACAATCGATAATGAATGCGCCCAGAAATTTCAGATAAACGGCAGAAATAAAGTTAAATATCTCTGCTATGACTTTGATGACCCGGCGATTAACGTTAATGACCGTGTGGCGGCTTGCGCTGGAAATGCCAAGAAGATCGCCTGGTTGGATATAGTTTTTGAAAGGCCAAATCTTGATGCTAAAATTACGATCGGCGACGGTATTAATCCACCGGCGTTAAGCAGTGTTTCTAATGTAGGTATAGTTTTAGAGTCTCCGGGCGGCGATTATTATAAAACAGTAGTGGTTTGGAAAACGGGACAAATTTCAGTGGAGTAGGTTTTTAGTATAAGGGAAGAGTATAAGATAAAGATGAAAAGGTTAAGAAAGTTAATTAGTAATCATAATCTTATCGGTGGTTTTACACTGATCGAAATGATCGTAGCGGTTTCGATTTTTACCATTGTCATGCTTGTGGTTGTCGGGGCGCTTTTGAGTTTAAACGATTCGAGCCGCAAGGCGCAAGCACTTCGAACAGTTATTGATAATCTGAACTTTGCCGTTGAGGATATGAATAGAAAGATTCGAACGGGTTCTAACTATCTTTGTTATCCGCCGGATGCTGATGGTGCGGTTGTGGTTGCCACAAGTCTACTGCCCGCCCCGGTTGGTTCTCAACTAAACTGTTCTGGCGTGGCTGGTGCTGCGATCTCTCTACAGACAGAAGATATTGACCCAGTTACGCATGCAGCAATATGGGCGGCTTATGTCTTTGAAAAAGATTCGACAGGTGTCGGTAGTATAAAACTTCGTAAAAGTGTAACTGGCGGCGGTCCTAATATAGAGGGATTTAATGAAGAATCAGCTATTACTTCACCGGAGGTTGATATTCAGAGGATGGAATTTCGACTCATTGGAAATGGTAATAGTCAGACTCAGCCAATGATTATCATAAATATGTCAGGAGTTGTGGATTTGAAACAGGATAAATTGCGGACTAATTTTAGTTTGCAGACGGCGATCTCAAAGAGGGGGATTGAATAAAAATAAATGATCGTGATTGAAACAAAAAATAATAAAGGATTTTCACTACTCGAGACGATCGTGGCGGTTTCTATCTTAATGATCACGATCGTCGGTCCGCTGTCCTTGGCTTCCAAGGGGATAGTTTATTCAAATTATGTTAAAGATGAGATCACTGGTTTTTATTTAGCTCAAGAGGCGATGGAATCGATCCGTAATATTCGTGATACGAATATTAGGAATAATCGTCCATGGTTGAAGGATATTGCTGATACATCAACCAATGATTGTATAAATCTTGCGTGTCGTTTGGACATCTGGAATTTTCCTAATGGTTCTCGTGGTATTTCAACTCATACAGATTTTGGAAATGATGATGCTAGGAAAAATTGGGAGACTCTTGGCGTGGTGAATGCCGGTGGTAGTTTGCTTTATGGATACGATTTTACTGATAATATTAAAATTGATTCCAATGGCAATCGCATTACGCCGATGCCTTCTATTTTTTCCCGCAGAATTATTGTAAAGAACATAACCGCTAACTATTTAAGTCAGAATGTAACCCCACTGCAACTTTATTTATCAAGCCCGACAGATATAAATGAGATCAATGTCACGGTGGTTGTTTCTTGGACAACCGCGAATATTAAGAGAAGTGTTCAGGTTACAGAGAATATGTTTAGTATTTAAATTTTATGAACAGGCAGGCAAAATTTATGTCATTTTTAAAACCAAAGACCAAGTGCGGTTTTGTTCTGCTATTTTCTCTTTTGGTTTCATCAATTCTTCTGGCAACTGGTCTTGGAATTTCACGTTTGATGATCCGCCAAATTAATCTGGCGACACTAAGCCGAGATTCACAGGTAGCATTTTTTGCGGCAGATAGTGGCTTGGAGTGTGCTTTACATTGGAATGCTCTCGGAAAATTTGATCTTGCTACTCCAACGGCTGCTAGAACTATATATTGCAATGGTGTTACTATTATGCACGGCAATTCAAACGGTGGAATGCCTGGGGTTACTTTGGCCAGTTGCCCGGCTGACCCTATGGGAAGCCCGGCGATTAATAATATAGACGGCGAACCGAGAAGCTGTTTTACTTTTACTCTCGGGAGTAATCCGAATGCAGCTGCCATTACTTTGTCCTCTCAGCCCTGTACATTTGTTGTAGTAGATAAAAGTGATCCGACAGGCATAACGACTAAAATTACCTCAAACGGGTATAATCACTGTGATATTAATGCGCCAAATGTTCTCCAAAGAACGCTTGAAATTACACTTATAAATCAGTAAAATTTCATAATGAATGAAGAGACAAGAGAGGCCAAGGCCAGAATCGAAAAGTTACGCGAGGTTATAGATCATTACCGTTATTTATATCATGTTCTCGACAAGCAGGAGATATCAGATGAAGCGCTGGATTCTTTAAAGTACGAGCTTGTAAGTTTAGAGAAAAAATACCCTCAATTTTTGACGCCAGATTCTCCCTCGCAAAGAGTTGCCGGCAAGGCTTTGGATAAATTTGAAAAAGTTCATCACGTTGTTCCACAATGGTCTTTTAATGATGCTTTCACCGAAGAGGATATTATCGATTTTGACAATCGTGTCAGGAAAATTCTGAAACATGAAGGTGATATCGCTTATACGACAGAATTAAAGATCGACGGTTTTAAGATAGTTTTGACCTACGAAAAGGGAATTTTAACAACTGCGGCTACGCGCGGAGACGGTACGATTGGCGAGAATGTAACTCTAAATGTTAAAACGATTGAGACTGTTCCGCTCAAGCTCAATGAGTCGGTCAATGCAATTTTTGAAGGCGAGATCTGGATGAGCAAAAAAGATTTTGAAAATTTAAATAAAGACAGAGTAAAAGAAAATTTGCCGACTTTTGCCAATCCGCGGAATGTGGCGGCCGGCAGTATTCGCCAACTCGATTCTAAGCTGGTGGCCGAGAGAAAATTGCGCGCATTCGTTTATGACATTGTTAAAGCCGATTTTACTTTGTCAGACTCCCAGACGAAAGAGTTGGAGAAGATTAAGGAGCTGGGATTTTTGGTAAATAAAAATCATAAGCAGTGCCGAAATATTAAAGAGGTGATTGAATATTGGAAATATTGGGGCAAGCATGCTGAGAAAGAGGATTACTGGATTGATGGCGTAGTGTTGAAGGTTGATAGCCGAAAACAGCAAGAGATTTTGGGTTACACCGGTAAGGCGCCGAGATTTGCGATCGCTTTTAAATTTCGTGCTAAGCAGGCGACGACAAGGCTTGTGGATATCGGGATTCAGGTTGGCAGGACAGGCGTTCTAACTCCTGTGGCTCATCTTGAGCCGGTTGTTTTGGCGGGTACGACTGTTTCGCGGGCGACCTTACATAACGAAGATGAGATTCATCGTCTTGATCTAAAGATCGGTGATACAGTCATTATTGAAAAGGCTGGTGATGTTATTCCGAGCGTCATTTCAGTTGTAAAAGAGATGAGAACTGGTCACGAAAAGAGTTTTATATTTCCAAAGAAATGTCCGGTTTGTGGTGGAGATGTTGTGCGGGAAGAGGGCGAGGCGGCACATAAATGTATAAATAGAAATTGTTTGGCGAAGCAAAGAAGGCGGCTTTATTATTTTACGTCCAAATCAGCTTTTGATATTGATCATCTTGGGCCGAAAGTTGTTGATCTGTTAGCTGATAATGGATTAGTTGTTTCGCCCGCTGATTTTTTTGATATAAAGCTTGAAGACTTGGAAAATTTGCCGCGTTTTGGTAAAAAATCGGCAGAAAATCTGATTGAGGCGATCAAAGCTCGGCGTAACATTTCTATGCCTCGTTTTATAATTGGACTAGGGATTCCTCAGGTCGGCGAGGAGACAGCCTACGATCTGTCGAGGTTTTTTAAAAATATTAAAGAGCTTTCATTAGCAACAAAGGAAGATCTGATGAAAATTAATGGCATCGGTGAAGTTGTAGCTGAAGCTATTCACGATTGGTTCGGTGATAAGGCTAATAAAAAACTAGCCGAAGATTTATTGGAGAGGGTAAAAATTTCAAGAGAGGCGCTGCCAGCAAATTCTGGTCCGCTTTTTGGAAAGAGTTTTGTTTTTACCGGCACGATCTCAATTGATAGAGATAATGCTAAGGAGATGGTAAGAAGGTTGGGCGGTGAGGTTAATGATTCGGTTTCCGCTGCTGTGACCTATCTGGTTGCTGGCGAAGCTCCTGGTTCTAAGTATGAAAAGGCCAAAAAGCTTGGCGTAACAATTATAGATGAGGCTGAATTTTTGAAGATGGTTAAGTAGGTCCTTGTTTCGCGGTTTTTTTATTAATCGATCTGTGTTAGACTACGAAAATGATAGATAAGGCAACAGTAGATAAACTAGCCGCTCTTTCAAGGATAGAGATAAGCGATGAGGAAAAGACCGCGATGGTTAAAGACCTCGAGGCGGTTTTGGGTTATGTCTCGGAACTTTCAAAAGTTTCTGATGTCTCAGATGAAATGGTCTTGGAAGAAAATAGAAATATATTTCGTGAAGATGAGAATGCCCAACCGGCCGGACTTTACACGGAGAGGATTTTAGCTGAAGCGCCTCGTGCTGACAATGGATATATTTTAGTTAAGCAGGTAATAGGAGAAAAGGGAGCGAAATAAGTATAAGGGAATAGTATAAGATAAGGAAGGATGGTAGATCTAAAAAATTTAACAATTTCAAAAGCCCACGAACTTTTGGTATCTAAAACGATCACTGCTGAACAGTTGGTGAATTTTTATCTTGCTAATATTGCACGAGTTAATCCGGAGCTGAATGTCTATCTGGAAGTTTTTTCTGATTGTGTCGAACAGGCAAAAAAAGTTGATGAAAAGATTGCCTCGGGGCAAATGATCGAAATGTTGGAGGGGATACCATTGGCCATTAAGGATAATATTTTGATTGAAGGCAAAGTAGCTTCGGCAGGTTCTAAAATTCTGCAAAATTATAAGGCCGTTTACGATGCTACAGTAATAAAGAAATTAAAAGCACAGGGGGCGATTTTTCTTGGGCGCGTGAATATGGACGAGTTTGCCATGGGCAGTTCTACAGAGAATTCTGCTTATGGTGTTACAAGAAATCCTATTGATCCGACCAGAGTTTCGGGTGGATCGTCCGGTGGGTCAGCCGCGGCTGTGGCGGCTGATATGGCATTGGCATCTTTAGGTTCGGATACCGGTGGATCAGTCAGACAGCCAGCCAGCCTGTGCGGTATTGTTGGCTTAAAAACAACTTACGGCGCAGTTTCCAGGCATGGTTTGATGGCGATGGGCAGTTCTTTGGATCAGATTGGTCCGTTGGTTAGAACAGTTGAAGATGCAGAAATTTTATTTGATGCGATTAAGGGCCGAGATCCGATGGATTCTACCAGTGTTGATCAGATTTCAAAATCAGCGGATTCGGATCAAAAAATGCGTTTGGGAATTCCGCGCGGTTTTATAGGCGAAGGTATTGCTCCGGATGTTTTAAAAAATTTTAACGACACAGTTGAAAAGCTGAGAGGGAGGGGTTATGAGATTGTTGAGGTTGATCTGCCTAACATCAAGCATGCACTTCCGGTTTATTATGTGATCATGCCGGCAGAAGTTTCTACTAATTTATCCCGCTTTGATGGCGTTCGTTATGGTCTGCATATTGACGGCGCGAATTTGCAGGAGGATTATTTCAAAACTCGAGGTGCAGGTTTTGGTCGTGAGTCAAGGCGGAGAATTTTGCTCGGCGCGTATGTTCTTTCGGCTGGTTATTATGATGCCTATTACAAAAAAGCTTTGGATGTTCGGGCTCTGCTTAAGAGAGATTTTTCTAAACTGTTTTCTGGCAAAGACAAAATCTCTGCTATAATTACACCAACAACCCTTTCGCCGGCATTTAAGATCGGCGAGAAATCAAAGGACCCGCTTTCTATGTATCTGGAAGATATTTTTACAGTTTCGGCGAATGTCGTCGGCGTTCCGGCAATTTCGGTGCCTTCGGGGTTTGTGGAAAGAGACGGTGTTAAATTGCCGCTCGGTTTCCAGATCATGGCGGATCATTTTCGCGAGGATCTGTTATTTAAAATAGCAAAGGATGTTCGTTAGATATCTAAACTTAGAATATTGGTTTTATCAGATATATCTTTTACTAAACGCAATCTTTAATTTTATTGCGACCGGATCTTTTACCGGTGATAGTTCAGGTTATGCCATAGATCCCGTGACTGGTTATCTGATCGATCCGATAACTCATTATCTGATTAATCCGGCTACTGGTTTTGTTTATGATCCCGTGACGGGTGTATTGATCGGTTTTAAACTACTGCCACTAGTTTTGTTAAAGTTAAGTTTTTTATTTTTTAGTTTATTTTTCTTCATTTGGCTGATCTACTCCTGGCGAAAGACCGAGGCTATAAGAAAGAAAGAGAAGGCCGATATGTTGGCAGGATTTGCTTCTGCAGTTAAGCCGGAGGACGAAGCTTCACAGGAGTGGCAGGATATTTTAGATCATGTCGATAGTGATATTGAAGCTCAATGGAAATTGGCGTTGATCGATGCTGATAAGATTTTAGAGGGACTATTAAGAAAGGGCGGATACGCAGGCGAGGGAATTGGTGAGATGCTTAAAAATGCCGAAGCTCATGGTGGTTTTAAGACTATTCAAGATGCATGGGAGGCTCATAAGGTGCGAAATCGCATAGCTCATGAGTCCGGTTTTGTTCTGACAAAGCGCGAAGCGAAGCGCGCTGTTGAACTTTATAGAAATGTGTTTCAAGATTTGCATTTTTTATAGACTATATTTTTGTGCTATGTTAATCTCATTGTAGGTTTGCACTTTTAAAATCAAAAACAGCTACATCGTAGCTATGGGGGAGGTTGACTCGATAATGAACGAGACGGAAAAGGCGGTTAATGAATTGATCGTCGAAGTTGCTTTGGATAAAGTGGCCGGGGCGGAGGGTTCCGCAAGCGGTGTTGATATTGGCGCACTGACTTCAAGATGGGATTATGGTTCTGATGGTAGTCGTGTTGGATTGCTTCATCAGCTCAAGGAGCGTGTTGAAGAGGAAAAAGCTGAATTTTTGGTGGTTGCCGGTGGTATCGTTAATCAGTACGCTTGCCGTAAGACTGCTAGAATAATCAGAGAACGCGAAAAGGCTGTCTATGATAAGCTCAAGCTCGATCTCGATCAGCTTAATAAGGATCTCAAGGCTGTTCTTCATAGATTAAGTCGGCTAGTTAATAACAGTCGTCTTATACCTATAGTTCAGATGCAGATCAGTAATTTGCGAAACTTGATTCATATTCAACGTGAACGGGTGAAGGCCGCGAAGCCTCGTTCGATCGGTGCAATTCTTATTGAGATGACTGAGGAGATTGCTCAGCAGATTCATAAAGATCTGCCGCCAATTTTTCGGCCTGATGGTAAGCGAATGAAAATCTATGTTGTTACCAGTTGGGCTTACGATAGAGAGATTGGCCGCAATGTTGTAAAGAGGCTTATTGAACTTCGTAGAGATAATGAGAATGATATCCGATATGAGGCCAGTAGGCATCCGGAGAATACGACCTTTAAGATTCCTCTCAAGAGGAGCGGTCGGACATTTGCAGTCGTTGTTCCCAACAAGCTTCCTTGGCGCAGCAAATATTACAGTACCGCACCAGACAGATATCTCGAAGATGAGAGCAAGAGAACGACTAAGGATTATTGCGATGTTTACGCTTTTGGCTGTGGAGCTTCGAGTATCAATCGGGGCAAGGGTGAAATGCCTTTTCAGCGTATTTCTGTGCCGGCACTTCATAAGCTTGAAGATGTAAAGACTGCTGAGAATGTGGTTGGTATCAGGATTGTGAAATTTGTTCCGGGCAAGGAAAATTGTCCGACTAAGACCATCTCAATGAAATCTTTGGTGAGTGATGAGGGTCGATTTGTTGAGATTCCGCCGAGACTTACTAAGGTGCAAATTGCGATTGTTGAAAAGATTAAGTCTAATTCTCCCTCTGAGGCCAGTATTGGAATGCTTGAAGATGATCTCGGTGTTTCGCGCGATAAGATCGAGAAGGCACTGAAGGGTCTGCTGAAGATTAGACAGAAAGTTATCGGCTTCGATGAGGATTCTCAGAAATATTATCTGACTGAGGAATTTTTGAAGAAACATCTGCGATATTCGTGGTCGAATGATCTACGCAAGGAAGTGTTGGCAGGTTTTGCTTGTCTTCACACTGGCAGTCGGCATACGGATTATAACTATTTTGTGAAGGAGATGCCGCAGGTTTTGTTCGAAAATGATGTGACCCATCTTTTGGGAGTCGGTGATTTTATTCAGGGTTTGAAGCACGAACTTCAGCTTCAGGATGAGATTATTGCCGGTCTTAACGATTATACCAGTCAAGAAGAAGCTTGCGGATGTATGATCGCTTCGGTTATGCTCAAGGTTTTTTCTCTGCGTTTGGAAAGAGTCCTTACAGGATTGAGCCAGAAGGATATTTCTGCTCTTGTTTTGGATAGCGGATCGTCGGAAGCTTTTGTTCGAGATTTTTTGATGGACTTTCTATTTTGGATCGGCAATCACGATGAGTGGTCGCGAGCACAGGGTTTTGTTCCTCTTAAGATCATGCAACGAACCCTCTGGGATGCTCTTTATAGGGGTACTTCTGATATGTTCAAGAGTAAGGGTTTGCCTCGAGTCGTTAATCTGGCCGAGATTCTTGATGAGAAGATTCACAGAATTGAGAATGATACCTACTATACGATGCCATCGGGTTTGAAGCTTGGCGGCCGGCATTATTACGCCGGACGAACCGCTACTTCCACAACTTGGTGCCAGCGGGCGCTTCATCAATTTCAGTCTCATCTTTGCTGGGTCGCTAACTTTCATGTTGAAGAATCAGTCGAAGAATGGTCTGCAAAATGGGGTCTTCGTGTTGTGATGCAGGTTCCGACTTTGATGACGATGTCGAAATTCGAGTCAAATAAGGGTAAGGTTGTTGATTTTGGTTTCGGCCTGATGAAGGTTTGGTCTCATCAGGGCAAGGTTGTGTCGTCTGAGACGAATTTTATGGGCGTTAATTCTCATAAGTCGTTTGATAATAATCAGATTACCCGAAATTTGTTGGAAACTATCGGTGTTGGCGAATTTATAGATCTATATAAGATCGTGAAGTACCATTTAACCCCAGACTTGAGGTCGGGTGTTTTATATTT
>CAZWJJ010000027.1:0-11364 GCA_964634555.1 uncultured Candidatus Saccharibacteria bacterium
AGAAGTCTCGCTCGAAAGAGGTACCGAAGTTGATCTTGAGAGCCGGCGGCACGAGCTTCGAGAGCTCGGCCTCGGCCTGTGCCTCAGATGCTTCGGGAAGACGGTTGATCAAATTGATCAGTTCCTGCTTGGACATGGTGGATCCTTCTCCTTGTGTTAGCCTTTACTCCGGTTTGGGATGTCAGGTATCGGGAAAGAATATATTCTCTTTTTTAATACTTATATTCGAAGAACAGGCGACTTGAAATCTACTTACATTATACATGAACAGTAGAATTTGTCAATGTTTTGTTTTTAGCAGTTACTGCGCCAGTTCTAATTCTATTCTTCTCTCACTAATTAGTCTTTATTTATATGGTTATTTTAAGCAGTGGAGATGGGCGGGACGACATGCCAAGTCGCTAATTCGTTCTTAAATTAAGTGCTTCCTGGCAAAGGCAGAACCGGAACTATGTTTCAGATATTTTTCAAATTGCAAAGCTTTTGTTTTATTAGTAAAAGCGCAGTACCAGAAAAGAATGAAGGGGTTTTTTTGTAGAAGAATAACGAGCAGAACCATTATTGTGTTCACTAAGCCTCTTTTTTAGATCAGAAGTGCAACCTATGTAGTGACTCTTATCAACCTGGCTTTCTAAAATATACACATAATTCATAGTAATGATTATAATTGCCCTCCTTCACTAAAGCTATGGAGGACCACTGCTTCGCAAACAAAAAGACCACTTGTAAATAAGTAGTCTTCATGGTGCTTGCACTGCGTAGCTCGTAACGCAGTGGAGAGCGAAGCAGTGGAGATGGGCGGAATCGAACCGCCGTGCAAATGATCTACCGAAATGTTTCTACATAGTTTATTCTATTTCAATTCCGGTTTTCACCGAAAATTTCAGCGGTCTTAACTCAGAAATAGACAAAATATTAAGACGCCTATTACCTATTGCCCGAAGGCATTCAAATATTTGCCGGCAACTACAAATATCCTATTCCGAAAATATAACGCCTTGTGTAACCTATCGGAAGTCGGTTAACAAGACGGCATCCGGTCGTAGCTTAAGCTAGAGCAGATGCGAACGCAAATGGAGACAAAACTCTACTTGCTGTTTTCGATAAGTTTGCACTTAATCGTCTCTAGGGTTATTTTACGAGCATCCTAGAATCCTCGACTATGCGCAAGTCAGATCAACCAATTGTCTAGGCCGATCATCCCCTTAAATTAGTATGTAGTATTGAGTATACAGTATCCAATGGTTAGTGTAACTACCTTGAGGGTGCAGAGCGGATCATTCCAGTCAATAATTTTGACACAAGTTCTATCTGCTGTAACTGAATATCAAAATTTATCTGACTTACATAAACCAGATCTCTTGCAATCAGTAATTGACTCTCCAGTTCAGATAAAGAACCCTTGGAAATTTGATAGAAATGTATCTTATCCTTCGATGTATTTCTAGAGAAACCCTCCGCGATATTGGAAGTAATAGAGATTGCAGACCTCCTCATTTGATTTATTAAGGCAAATTTTTCCTCATCTGGAAATTTGGCAGTTATTTTATATATAGACAAAACAAGCTTATGAGCTTCCTGCCAAGATTTAAGATCTTTAAAACTGGTTATTATAATACCCAATACTCTATACGATATACTAAATACTTATTTTCAATGTTCTCTCTATGTCCCTCTGGCTCTGGCGTTTTTTCAGTATCTCACGTTTATCGTATTTCTTTAACCCCCTGCCAACGCCGATCGACACCTTGATCTTTCTGTTTTTGTTATACAACATTAGTGGCACGATTGTCAAGCCACGTTTATCGGTCATAGCCTCCAGTTCCGATATCTCCTTTTGGGTTAGCAAAAGCTTGCGATTATGTCTCGGATCATAATCCTTCGGCGTATTGCCGACCTGATAAGGCGGAATATTGGAATTTATTAAAAAGGCCTCACCGCCTCGTATAATAACATAAGCTCCATCAAGAGAGCCGAAACCTGCCCGCAAAGCCTTGACCTCAAAGCCTAAAAGCTCAATACCGGATTCGTATTTTTCCAAAATCTCGTATTTTAGACCAATCTTTTTATTGTCTACCAGAGCCATTGCCTTAAATTGTAGCAGATATAGGTACCTTTCGGATGTCTTGACTTCCACCGATCAGTGTGCTATTCTAGTCGTAGAAAAGCCTCTAGCTTGAGGCTGAGAACCTTAACATTTAACCCGACGCGTGTCGGGGATTCGGAGGGAAAAATGGAAGGCATCGAAGTTAAGCTCTCTGTTTGTGAAGGCAAGAAGATTGTCCCCCTGCAGATCGGCAAGGAAGGATATCTCGGAAAGCTGGATTCGAATTCTACGCGAGCAAAAGAAGCAAGAGAGTTGGGGTATTCTGCGACAGGGATGTCGATGCTACTGGAAGTCAAGGTCGCGGACGAACTCCGCGATCACATCACAGGCTTCACTGTCGACAATAAGAAGAATATCCATCCCAAACGAAATCTTTACATGCCTCCCGATCCGAATAAAAACCTCTCTGGGAATCAATGGCAGGCCGAGAGAATGAAGAAGATCCTCGGCGACCACATGGCCTTTCAAATCCGCTTCGAGATCAAGTGGAGTGATCTGAAAAATTGTTTCCATACTCAGTATCCGCAGAACAATCTGCGATTGCTGAAATATTATGAAGAAAAAAGAATCGAGGAGTGGGAACTCTCTGTAACCTCTCAGGGGGTGAAATTCTATTAAAATGGGCAGAGTGCCTACAACGGTCCACTCTACATAAATGATGCAAGGAACGTAGTTTCCCCGGAATCCGGTCTCAATAGCTGGCCACAAATGCAAAGCTATTTGTATCGATTGTTGAGTAGCTCGAACGTCGCAGAATTGCCACACATCTCGGAAGCGCGGATCGAACTCGATCCCCATGAAGAACTCGGGACCAAGACCGGACGAGTGTCCTGGTACAACCTGGCCCTCGGACGAGGTGAAATTCTCACTCTCCAGGGCCCAGCCATCGCCCACTGGTCCAAGATCGCCAGTGACAACAAGAAATATCTCAAGGCCGGCGATACGGTAATCTTCGAAAATCTGATAAAGCTCGAAGAAAGACCGGGAAAAACCTCGAGATACAAGTGGGAAGTCGACAATATCATGTCAATCTCTCCCTGATCTAAGTCCGGACTAACCGGCATCCCCTAATCACAATGTGGTTAGGGGATTTTTTAATTATAATTATGGGGGGCAAAGTCATTACCAAATATGCGAAGCAATCTACGTCGTAATGATTACAGAAAGAGATTACTTCGTCGCAAGCTCCTCGCAATGACACCCACCGTCATTGCGAGGAATGAAATGACGAAGTAATCTCTAATAGTTAATTGACGGAAATTGCCACGCGCTCCACGTGATCGCTCGCAATGACAGCCAAATATTGACAATAATCATCCTGAATGCTAAGCTGTTATCGGAACAACCTTGAAATATCACCTAGGAGGATGCTAATTATGCTAGAAATACTGAAACTAGCGCTACAAATGTATGCATTTAGAACTCTCGCTAGATATCCAGACCATTATTTTGGCAATAGAACTATGACTACCATGGAATCATTCCTCTATAGTACCGTCATAATCTTGGCACTTTTTAGTATGTATCTCTAAAAAAGGAGGGTAATGAAAGACAGGATTAAGCTTATTTTGATTTCTATAATCAAACTATCTAAAAAAACGGCCGTCATCTTTTTCGCAGCAGCCTTGCCGGTCATGAGTTATTTTCTAACTTTTGGAGTATGGCAGTTATTTACCACTAATCCACCGGTAAAAGCATCAATGATCATTTTTATCGCTGGCGTGATTTCAACTATAGTCACAGCTTTAGTTGAGATTATTGAATCATTATTTAAACTTCTGGGAGAAAAAAGAGAGGAGCGAACTTTACCGGAAGCACTCCTTCCTTTTCTCTTTTTCTTAGCCGCCATGATCGTCAACGACTACGGGCTATAAACCCGAGAGGAGAAAAGATGTTCGAACACATTCTGAGTAAGACCCTATTAGTCACAGGCGCATTCTTGTCTCTATATAATGTAGTTATTCTAGAAGTACCCTACTACAAGAAGAGAGAGCTTCATATGGGAGATATCCAAATGACGATAATTCTTTTCATCGGTGCATTGACAGCCTGGGAAATGGGATTCTAACCACCAACCACTCACATCACACGATGTGGGTTTTTTAATTTGTCCTCATGTATAATATTTATATATGTCTCAAAACATTCATGAGCTCAAACAACAATTTCTAGAACATCTGGAGATCGAAAAAGGTCGGAGCCTAAAGACAGTTGAAAATTATGATCGTTATCTTAAACGCTTCATCGGTTTTGCTGGCCTGTCCAATCCAAAAGAGATCACCGAAGAAACTCTACGCAAATACCGTCTCTGGCTTAACCGCCAACCCAATGATCGTAAAGTCGTCGGCATCCCCGAAACACTAAACAAAAAAACCCAAAACTATTACCTTATAGCCCTGCGGATGTTCCTAAAATATCTTTTGCGCCGAAAAGTTGATTCACTCTCCCCCAACCAGATCGACCTGGCCAAAGTTTCTCAACGAGACCTCGATCTGATCAATGAGGATGAGCTCAAACGCCTGATTCACAGCGCCTCGGGTGATGACATTAAACAGCTTCGAGACCGAGCTATTCTTGAACTTTTGTTTTCAACCGGGCTTCGTGTTTCAGAACTTTGTTCGCTCAACCGCGATAGTATCGACAAAAATGGTGATGAATTTTCTATACGGGGCAAAGGTGGAAAGGTGCGCGTAGTTTTTGTCTCTGATGAAGCTAAAAAAGTTCTGGAAAACTATCTAAAGAAACGTGATGATCACGCCGAAGGTATGTTTGTACAGCTTAGCGGTAAAAAGGGCAATGATCAGCGGCTTACACCTCGCTCGATCCAGAGGATAGTCGATTTTTATGCCCGCAAAGCTGGAATTTCAAAAAAAGTCACACCTCATGTAATCCGCCATAGTTTTGCCACCGATCTTTTGCGAAATGGTGCGGATATCCGCTCGGTGCAAGTTATGCTTGGACATTCAAATATCTCGACGACTCAAATCTACACGCACATTACAGACAAAGAACTAAGGAATGTGCATAAGAAGTTTCATTCGGGGAATAAGTGAGCGTTCGGTTATACAATACTCTCAACGGCTTCGATTCTCAAAAAACTATAATCGTCCTGAAAAAATTAAATTACGCACGTCAAAGCCTTACTATTTAATTTTTTCGCTACTCATTAGTTTTAAGGATCATCTGCAGATGTTGAGGGTATTGTATAACCTCACTTAAGAAGAGATGAATACTCTCAACGGCTTCGATTCTCAAAAAACTATAATCAATTATCGTCCAAATGAAGTTTGATGTCATTGCGAGGAGTTTACGACGAAGCAATCTCTTTGCCACATTTATGTAGATTGCCCTGAAAGGCTCACAACGACAACCACAAAACAGTTTTGAGATATCCACAGTTTTAATTTGCAAGACTTTACAATCTGCTATAATTATCTCAGAAGCGAGTGAGTCGAGAAATTAATAAAAAGTTTCGCCATCTGCGAATAAAAAACTGTTTTTAATTAATTCCCCGATACACTTTGAAAAAGGTCTGACTTGTAAGAGTTAGAGGTCAATATATATAAAAGCCTTCAAAAAGGCACTACCTTTAACCAACTCGTCATAACCTAAAATAATTGTTCATTCCATCGTTCTTTTCCAAAGCCTAGAGACCAAGGGTCCCAAATTAAACAGGACTTCAAGTCTCCACCACGCCTCAAAGCCCCGCTGAGCTCCGCTCCGGGGCTTTATTTTTTTATTGTCGACATGATGTTAAAATATCCTTTATATTTTCATTAAAAAACCACTCGTAATGAGTGGTCTGAACTTAAACTATTCTATCTTTTTCAAAATTGCCCTTGCTTCTACCAGATCTCTAGCATGCCAGCCATCGAATGAAGCAGTCGCCATCTCCATCGAGACCCAAATCGCCTTGATTCCGGCACCATTAGCACCGACAACATCTCTACTGAAAGAATCGCCTATATAAACGGCCTCTGAAGCAGAAACGTGATGGGTTTCGAGCTGTTTTTGGAAAAGTCGGCTATGCGGTTTGCGAATTTTCTCTTCAAAACTCCAGCAAATCGAATCAAAATAAGACAGCAGACCGAAATTTTGCATATCTTTTTCATGAAATATGCCCGGCCAAGCAGTATTTGAGATCAAACCGATCTTCAGCCCCCTTCTCCTGGCATATTTGAGAATCTTTTCAGCCCCATCAATAACAGTCGCCATATTGCGAAAGAAGCCTTGATAAAGTTGCCAAAGGATCTTGGTCGAGCGCCTTTCAGCCAAAATATAATCATTCTTGGCCAAAGAGCCGTGCAAGGCAGACAAAAAAGTGGCCTCGCGTAAACTTTGAAAGCCGGATTTGCGCTCAGCCATATATATCTGATACCAATCCTTAATAACCTTTGGCGGCAAATCTATTTCTGTCTCATATCTATAAAAATTCTTAGCCGCCGTTTCCAACGACATCGGATAGTTTATGAGCGTTGAACCAAGATCAAAGATTACGAGCTTAAGCATTTAAGCCTCCCCGCCGATATTTTCGGCTTTTTAATATGTAAAAGAACAAATTTCCTCTCTAAAACTACACCATAGAGCAAAAAAATCAAAGTAGTTATTTAATTGGCTGATCTCTGATCCTCATATTCAATATATCAATACAAAAACATTTTTGGTAACAAAAAAGCCGATCGATGTCGATCGGCTGGTCCATAACGCTATTTATTTTCCAATTCTTGGAAGAAAAATCTATAAAAAATACAGTTTATTCAAGATAAATGCTGTAAATCCTTCAATCTGGTCTCGGAATCTCGGAAAATGTTCGGCAATTAGAAATAAAGGATAAAGAAGAAAAAGATGAGGATAGGGCGGTAGCTTTTGAATTTGATATCTACTAAGCCTGGGAACTATTATCGCCATAGAGATCAAGGTCAAGATCAGCCAAAAAAATACGCAGCCAACTACAAACATCAACAGATATTTAAGAATCAGCATTTTTTGACCCTAAGCACATTGATCGCCATGCAACACCCGGCTGCCATTGAGCCATCCATCACTGTTTCGACAGCCAGCATTGACACCCCACACATCGCAATTCAGATCCCAGTGAACGCAAATCATAATAACCTGGCTATTGAGCCTTATATAGAAGAGATTAGCATGACCATTGTTTAGAAGCGGCCCAGACTTACCTTCCCACTGTTCTAACAGAAGTCCCACCAGAACAGAAAGAAACATAATAGGACTCTCGAAAATAAATAGAGTCTTATTAATTCCAAACTCCTTTTCGATCTCAAAATCTGTGGCCCCCTTCTTAAAATCATAGTAAAAGAGGGCTTGTGAAGTATTTGGCAAAGGTTGATTTAAAAAATCCTTGAAGAGTATTTTGAAGTTGTGCCAGACATCAACTCCGTCACGATTCATGGAAAAACTATCTATTGTCTCATCAGGGCGAGAAGTGAAATTAAGTTTGAATGTGGAGATTGGGCTGAAAATACTAGATCTTTCTTCAACGGTAGGCATATTTATCCTTTCGGCTGACAGCCATTTTTATCTGTCTAGAGTCATTTATCAAAGAGCTTTCAGTTGTCTGTTAATTTAACATGGTCATAATGAGTCTGTCAATTACAAAAATAAATAAAAAAGCCGATCGATGTCGATCGGCAAGCATACTACCCTACCTCTTTTCCCTCCGTTTTCTTCTTTTTCCGATTCGCCCAGAAATCTCTGATACTAAAACTTTCCCATTCGGCCAATCTTTCCAAAATTTTCGTCATATATCCATGTATTTTAGTCTTAACCGACTCTGGAAGATATTCATCAGCTAGAAAAAATGGATAGAGCAAAAATCCAAGCGGATCGGGTGGAAATGCATAACGGCCAAGCTTCGGGATCATAATAGCCATTGAGATTACAGTCAGAACCAGCCAGAAAAGCGCGAAGCCGACAACAAGCATCAATGAAATAACAGCAAAATTGCGAACAAAATCCAATACCCCGCTGACACCAATCATTTTTTGGCCTCCTTACTCTGCCTGTTTGTGTTATAAAGTTCTTGTGGACGAAACTCTCTAGGAAGTGGCAACTTTTCCAAAATTTTCCAGATAAAGTCGCTAATTTTATCTCGAAACCTCGGAAAATGTTCACCAATTAGAAATAAAGGATAAAGAAGAAAAAGATGAGGATAGGGCGGTAGCTTTTGAATTTGATATCTACTAAGCCTGGGAACTATTATCGCCATAGAGATCAAGGTCAAGATCAACCAGAAAACCGCGAAGCCGACGATAAAGATCAATGTATATTTCAAAGCCAAGCCAATAAGAGCCATCATTTTTCAGACTCATTATCCAAGTTTTCTCTATCTTTCCTTCTCCGCTTATAAGACTCATACGATTCATGCCTAGAAAGCATAAACACGCTCCCCAAATACTGTTTCAAATCGCACCATGGCCGGACAACAAATCTATGAACCCCCTCGCTAGATTTACAGAAAGCTAATACAAGAATTATGGGGTGAAGCATAAAAGAGCTTCTAATTTCTGGCTCTTGCAGTAACGGGAAAAATCTATCATTCATTAGCAAGATATACGTAGAGATTACACAGAGAATGACCCAAGTCACGCTAAAAGTGCCGATAACATTCATCAACTTACCTATTTCTTGCATTTTCCCTCCCTATTTTCAATGATCACAACCTGCCATAAGCTACCATTTAATATTCACGATGTAAAGAAAAACACCCGATTTCTGGGTGTTTTTTGAGATTATGTTCTATTTCCTTGATTTCTTCTGACGTCTGGAGACAATGAAGATATCTGAGTATTTATTGGCCCGTCGAGACTTATGACCGCCAGTGATCTTGCCTGTTCTAGTCTTTGGCCTCTTAGTGCCTCTGCCTTGTCTACCTTCTCCTCCGCCGTATGGATGATCTACAGGATTCATGGCTGTACCTCGAACAGTCGGCCTGATACCAAGCCATCTTGATCGTCCAGCTTTACCAATATTGACCAAAATCTGCTCCTCATTTGATACCGAACCAATAGAAGCATAGCAATTCTCATCTATCTTTCTAACTTCTGTCGATGGCATCTTGATCATGGAATAACCCTGATCATTAGACAAAACCTCGCCAAAATTGCCAGCAGATCGCACTAATTTAGCACCACCAGAAGGATGAAGCTCAATATTGTATACAAAAGTACCGACAGGAATATTCTTGATCTTCAAACGATTGCCAACTTTCACCGGCGCGTTCTCGGCAACCATAAAAGTATCACCGACCGCAATAGACTTAGGCGTTATAACATATCGCTTTTCACCATCAGCATAGCTAGCCAAAGAGATGAAAGCTGATCGATTAGGATCATACTCTACCGATTCAATCTTAGCCGGAATATTAAACTTGTCATATTTAAAGTCTATAAGTCGGAACTTTCTCTTGTGTCCGCCACCCTTGTGATTAACTGTAATTCTACCGGCACTATTGCGTCCAACATCGCGCTTACCGCCAAAAGTCAAAGCCTTCAAGGGTTTAGACTCGGTCAAAACGCCTCGGTAAGTCACCGTACTCATCGCTCGCCTTGATTTGCTTGTTGGTTTGTAGAATTTCATGTCTTTTCTTTAAACTATATCGATCTTATCACCCTTCTTCAAATAAACCATTGCCTTCTTGATACCACCAACAACACCCCTCTTGCCTCTCTTAAAAACGTTCTTGGGCTTGGTATTTATAATATTCACCTTAGCTGGCGTTACCTTAAACAGTTCGCTTATCGCCTTGCTTACAAGGGCTTTATTAGCTCGCGGAGAAACTTCAAAGGTATAAACCCCGCCCTTATCGCTAGATGCCAAATATGACGCCTTTTCGGTTATCCTTGGCCGAGTTAAAACGATCGATGGCGTATTTATATTATTAAAATGCTTAGACATTATATTTATTTAGCCTTTGTTCGGCCTGATAATATCTTCAAACTTTCATCCGGAGCAACAACGGCTAGATATTTATACTTCAAAGCATCAACTGGATTCAAATTTCTAACCTCATCCACAAAAGCCGACCCTATATTTCTAAAGCTTTTTGTGACTGTGCTGTCTGTCTTAGGGATCAAAACCAAGGCTCTTTTGCCCTTTTTGTATGAGATCTTCTCATAACCTGAAACTTTTGAAAAATTATTCAAAATCTCTTGTGCGCCCTTTGTTTTTATAGTCTTTATGCCAAGATCATCGACAAAAAGCAGTTCACCGTCTCGTAATTTAGCAGAAAGAACTGTAAACAAAGCCTTGTTCTTCATATTTTTATTGATCTTTCGATCGTAGATCTTATCTTTTGTTGGGCCATGAGCAACACCTCCGCCAACCCAGATAGGAGATCGTGTAGAACCGTGTCGGGCGCGTCCAGTACCCTTCTGTTTCCATGGTTTTTTACCACCTCCACGAACATCACCGCGATCTTTTGCATGGGCCCAAGGCTTATGCTTTGAAGATTCCATCGACAAAATAACCTGATTTACAAGATCGGCATTCCATTTTAATCCAAAAATGAACTCCGGCAGATTGATCATGCCTGTTTCCTCACCGTTTTTGTTGTATACCTTGGCTTCCATTGCTTTATTTTTCAGTCCTTATTCTTAATTATATATTTCAACTAATGTTCCACGTCGGCCCGGAATAGCACCCTTGATAGCAACCATATTATTAGCCTTGTCGATCTGCAAAATCTGTAAATTTCTTACTGTGATTCTATCTGAACCCATTCGGCCGGCCATTCGCATGTTTTTCATAACTCCCTGTCGTCCACCTGCGCCAATAGAACCTGGAGCCCTCTCGGAGTGCTTCTGGCCGTGAGTTCGAGGTCCGCCATGGAATCCGTGCCTCTTAACCACACCCTGAAAGCCCTTTCCCTTCGAAATTGCCGAAACTGTCACCTTTTCACCTTCATTAAATGAAGCCAAATCTAGACTATCACCTATATTTAAGGCGTTCTCTGAGCCACCGCGCCATTCTCGCAAGAACTGAAAACCAGCGGTAGAACTCTTCAATTTAGAAGCCAAATGACCCCTTACTGGCTTAGTTAGCCGATTTAGAGCCTTTTTACCGTAACCAAACTGAACAGCTTCATAGCCGTCTTTTTCCTTATTTTTAAGAGCAGTAACCGTAACTGGGCCAGCAGACACCAAAGTAACTGGAAAAACCACGCCATTCTCGTCAAAGACCTGTGTCATATTCATTTTTGTACCCTAAGTCACTCGCTGCCTGCTTTGTTTCCTCTC
>CAZWJJ010000028.1:0-11116 GCA_964634555.1 uncultured Candidatus Saccharibacteria bacterium
AATGTAACAGTCGCTGGTGCAGTTGCCCCCGAAGGAAGACTTGAAAGAGTTATAGGCGCACTGTTGGAATTATAATTTATAACTCCTGATGGCATGATTGTAACCGTAATAACCCTCGAATCCCTGAAGAAGATACTATTATCAGTAATGTCGCTAGCTAAAAGCACAACTATCACAACCTGCGATTCAGAAGAATTGTTTGTAAAAGTTGCTGTATAACTACCAGAATTGTCGATTGGCATAGCCTCACCTATTGTGCTACGACAAACATTCGAGCCGTTAGAATAAGTAGCTGTAACACCCTGTGGACACTGCAAAAGCAATCTGAAAGCCTCGCCTCTAGCAGTGTTTATAGCAGAATAAGAAAAAGTCATCTGGCTTCCGGACGAAACAGTATTCTGACTGGCTGAAAATTTACTTATCTTTAAGTAGTTTGGTGTCGGCGCAACTACTGTGGTATTTGTCGGAACTGTATTTGTAGGAGCTGATTTTGAATTCTCCAAGGCTTGCAGTTGAGCTAATGTTAAATCAATCTCTTTCTGAACATCAGAAAGTCGCTGATTTACATCAGGAGTTTGCTGTCCCGCCAACAAAACACCCGCACCATTTAAACCGCCCAGATTAACGCCACCCAAGAAAAATAGATAAATCCCTAGAATTGCCAAAAAAGCCAGGATTATCAAGATCCCCAGAACATACTTAACTATATCTTTGTGAGAAATTTCCATCATTTTGTGATTTTTCTAATAAAACGATCTTTATATCAATCGAACGCTAATTCTACACATTTTGAAAAAACTGTCAAATGTCATTGTGAGCGATCGCAGGGAGCGTAGCAATCTCTATAAATTAACTATTAGAGATTGCTTCGTCATTTCATTCCTCGCAATGACAGGCTTCCTCCTAATAGTGATATGGATTATAGCTTGATGACAGTTTTAGTGTCATCGCTAGCTATGCGAAGCAATCTCTTATACTGCAATAATGACGGAGATTGCTTCGTTGCAAGCTCCTCGCAATGACAATTTGAGTTTTTTTGCCTCAATTTAGTGTCATTGCGAGTGACAACGAAGCAATCTCCAAAACAAAAAAGCCCCTGACTGGGGCTCTTTTGTTTTATTTCCTTGAGGCCACGATCTGCTGTTCAATATTTTTTGGCACAATAGCATATTCAGAGAATTCCATGGTATAGCTAGCACGGCCTTCAGTCATTGATCGCAGAGCCGTAATATAACCGAACATTTCCGAAAGAGGCACCTTAGCGCGCAAAACCTTTGCCTGGCCTCTATCTTCCATGCCCTCTACCTGACCTCGTCGTGAACTTAAGTTTCCGGTGATATCACCCATGAATTTTTCCGGAGTTACAACCTCAACCTTCATAATCGGCTCTAAAATTACCGGCCCAGCACGACGACAGGCCTCCTGAACAGCCATAGATCCGGCCAATTTGAAAGCCATTTCCGATGAGTCAACATCATGTGAAGATCCAAATGTCAGATCAACAGACACATCGACAATCTGAAATCCAGCCACAACTCCTCGTGATAAACCTTCCTTAATACCTTTTTCAACGGCTGGAATAAATTCATTTGGAATAACGCCACCCTTGATAGAGTTTACAAACTCATAACCCTCCTCACGTTTGACGTTCTTAGCTTTCTTACCCTCAACTTCCGGCTCAAGCGGCTTAGCTGTAAGTACAACGTGGCCATACTGACCTTTTCCACCGGACTGTTTGATGTATTTAGTCTCGGCCTCAGCTGATTTAGTGATAGTTTCTTTATAAGCAACCTGTGGCTTACCAACATTAGCCTCAACGCCGAACTCCCGCTTCATTCGATCAACGATAATATCCAGATGCAACTCGCCCATTCCAGAGATTATGGTTTCATTTGTCTCTTCATCAGTCTTAATTACAAATGTCGGATCTTCATCAGACAATCTCTTTAAGGCTAGACCCATCTTTTCCTGATCAGCTTTAGTTTTAGGCTCAATTCTCAAAGATACAACTGGCTTAGGGAAAACGATTCTTTCCAAAATTATTGGCTTATTTTCATCACAAAGAGTGTCGGAGGTGCGAGTACTCTTTAATCCAACCATAGCAGCAATCTCCCCGGCAAAAACCTTCTTCACTTCCTCTCGGTCGTTGGCATGCATTCGCAAAATTCGTCCAACGCGCTCCTTACTGCCATTTGTTGAATTGTAAATATATGAACCAGCTTCTATTGTTCCGGAATAAACTCGGAAGAATGTTAGCTGACCAACGAACGGATCCGCCTGAAGCTTAAAGGCCAAAGCCGCAAAAGGCGCTGAATCTGAGGCTTCACGGGTAATCTCTTCGTTTGTTACCGGATCAAAACCCTTAGCGGCAGGAATATCCAAAGGTGATGGCAGATAATCAACAACTCCATCCAAAACCAACTGAACGCCCTTATTCTTCAAAGCAGATCCGCAAAATACCGGTACAAGCTTCACGGCAATAGTCGCCTTTCGCAAGATCTTTTTCAACGTATCGATCGGAATCTCTTTGCCTTCCAGATAATCGTTCATCAAGACATCATCTTCTGCCACAATTCTTTCAATAAGTTCAGCATGATATTTTTGAGCATTTGCCTTAAAATTCTCTGGAATTTCAGCCTCACGAACTGTATTGCCCATTTCACCTTCAAAATAATAGGCCTTCATCTTCAAGAGATCTATAACACCCTCATGATTTTCCTCCTCACCAATAGGAATCTGCATTCTCACAGCATTTTTGGTCAATCTATCGAGAATTGTCTTAAATGAATGTTCAAAACTACCGCCCATTCGATCTAGTTTATTTATAAAACAGATTCGAGGAACATGTCCCTCATCAGCATATCGCCAATTTGTTTCAGACTGTGGCTCAACACCGGCTACACCATCAAAAACAACAACCGCGCCATCGAGCACTCGCAGTGATCGCTTTACCTCAACGGTAAAATCTATGTGGCCCGGGGTGTCGATAATATTAAAGCGATGCTGTTTTTCCTTATCGCCCTTAGCGTAAGTCGGAGGCCAAAAAGCGGTAGTAGCGGCAGCTGTAATCGTAATACCACGCTCCCTCTCCTGCTCCATCCAATCCATAACAGTATCTCCTTCATGCACCTCGCCAATTTTATGAGAGACTCCGGTATAAAAAAGCACTCGCTCTGTGGTGGTTGTCTTACCGGCATCGATATGAGCGATAATTCCTATATTTCTAACTTTCTCTATTGGGCTTGAACGTTCCATATTTTATTTATATTAAAAAACTTAATGAGATTGCAATAATATTGATGTCATTTCAGACAAAACTAGGCAATCTATGTAAATAGGGCCAAGAGATTGCTTCGTCGCAAACTCCTCGCAATGACCAATAAAAAAGACTTCTAAAATTACCAGGCAAAGTGAGCGAATGCGCGGTTTGCCTCGGCCATCTTGTGAGTATTATCACGCTTTTTAATCGCTTCACCTTCGTTTTTGCTTGCAGCAATGATCTCGCCAGCCAATTTCTCTCTCATTGGAGCACCCTTCTTAGCTCTTGCGGCCAAAACGATCCAGCGCATAGCCAAAGACAAACGCCTTTCTGGTCTTAATTCTCGGGGAACCTGATATGTTGCGCCACCGATTCTTCGTGATCGAACCTCCATAACCGGGCCAACATTCTGCATTGCTAGATCAAAAACTTCCAAAGGATTCTTCACCTTCATCTTATCCTTTATCTCTTCGAGTGCATCGTAAACGATTGTGCGGGCTGTATTTTTCTTGCCCCTCTCCATAACATAATTAATGAACTTAGAAAGATCCTTTGATCCGTAAACAAAGTCCGGCGTAACTATATTTCTGTTTTTTACTTTTCCTCTCATTTAGGTTTTTAGGTTATTTTATTTCTTAACTTTCGGCCTCTTCATACCGTACAAGCTTCTACCCTTTCTTCTTGTTTCTACTCCTGATGCATCCAATACACCGCGAACGATATGATATCGAACTCCCGGAAGGTCCTTAACCTTACCGCCTCGGATAACAACCACCGAGTGCTCCTGCAGGTTGTGGCCGATTCCTGGAATATATGCAGTAACCTCCATTCCATTAGTTAATCTGACTCTGGCGATCTTTCGGAGAGCTGAGTTAGGCTTCTTAGGTGTAGTAGTTTTAACACTGACGCATACCCCTCTCTTAAATGATGATGGGTAATAAACTGGCTTATTTTTCTTAGCATTGAAACCTTTTGCCAAAGCGACGGTTCGGGATTTAACCTTAATCGGCTTTCTCGGTCGCTTTATTAATTGATTTATTGTTGACATGTAGCGGTTACTATATATTTTTCCTAAAAAAAAGTCAACAGCCAATATTTGTCATTGCAAGCTCCGCGAAGCAATCTAGGTGGTTATTATTGCAAAAAAGAGATTGCTTCGTCACAAACTCCTCGCTATGACAGGCTTGAAATGGTATAAAAACAGTTAATACGCTATAATGAATGAGCAATTTTATAAGTTTAAGAAAATTTTATGAATGAAGGAATGCCAATAACACCTGAAGAAAAGGCTTTTACTGAGGCTCAATTAAAAAAGGCTGAGCAAGCTACAAAAGACAGACAAGAGCTTGAAAGAAAGTTTATCCAAGAAAGCGGAGGTACGATATCACCAGCAGAACTAAGGGCCAAAGTAGATCAGGCCATGATGAATCAGGCTGATCTAAACAACGCTCTCGATAAAATGTAAAAAAACAAAATCCCCGATAAATTCGGGGATTTTGTTAGTTCGTTCGAATAATGCTTTGATTGTGTATGAAACTATTATGATCAAGGTACCTTTGAACCTCGCCGACAAACGATGCAAGAATCAACAGCGCCGCAATTATCCAAAGTGCATTAATCAATCTCACGTCCGACCTATACTCCTCGCCCATTATATGGCCAAAAAGATATGCGATTATCACACTGGTGAAGATCAAGATCAGATAGGTAAAGAAGGCTTTATTAAAGAACGGCATCCATGTTGAAATATCCTGAAGCAGGTTTAAATTATCTAGGGCGAAAAATTTAACCAGCGCCAAGCCAAAAACGATCAGTGCCGCTCGCTTCATGCCATCATTCGCGGTCAAAGCACCCAACATAGAGATCAAAACCGCCTCAACTGCCCATGCGACCGTTACACCATTTACTGGAAAAACCAAAGCGATGCCGACTGTCAAAAATAGCGCACTAACCATACCCAAAAATACTGAGAAAGTCTTATCGTCATTTCGGTACCAATGAAAGAAAAAGGCCAACAGAATATATTCAATGCTCATACCAAGCGCAACAACTGCTAAAATAGTGTTAGCACCAGCCTGCAAGAGGAAAAATAGCTGAACAAAAAACCAGATCGGATTCAGAGTGAACATAATTAGATCGTCTTCATCGCTTTTTACATCCAAAATGAAGTTGTTGAACAAGCTTGTCGCCAAATAAATCATATAAAATACAGTCAGGGAGTAGATTGCAAGCGGCAATTTTTCCGGCGAATAGAAAAAGCAAAACCATGAAGTGTAAACCATGGCTGTGCCAACAAAACCGACAATCGTTAGCGGATGCCATTTTTTATAATAAGCGGCGGCCAATATTCCAGCATTTAAAGCCAAAATATATAAGAAATATCCAAGATCAGTAGCTGCCCTAAGGCCAAAAAGATAAGGCAAGAGAAAACCAGCGCTGGCGAACAGACTCGCCATGCTCATGGATTCAAGACGGGATGAGACTATTCCGCCTGCCAAGATCACAACAATCATCAACAAAAAGGAAGCGCCAGCTGAAATAAGGCCGAAATTAGCGTACGCCTGATAACTCAAAAAATAAAATAAGCCCAGAATAATTGTGCTAATTATATAGTTAAAATTTTCATGAACTACAGAAATAAAGCTATCGGCAACAGCTAAAATTCCGGTACTAAGACCAATATGACCGGCCGACATTCTACTTTCTGAGACTGGCTCTTCCACAGAGGGCGTAATATATGGTTTCACCGGTGCTTCATTTACAGCAGGCCGAGCTGTAATATTATTCTGAACATCAACAATCTTCTGGCCAAGCTTAATGCTAAAAGCTTCGATCTTATCGAGTCTGGTCTCCATTCCCGAGACTTGCCCTCCTATCTCCTCCAATTTTTTTAATATTTCGTCCATTTATTTCTTTTATCTGAAAACTTAATAATAGTTGCCCAAAATCTTAAACTGCTTAGGCTCAAAATTTACCACCATATACCAACCCCAAGACACGGCACGATTATCAGCCCCGACAAAATCAAACCATATCTTCGGAAATTCGTTTATATCAATCTGCCTTTTACCTTCGCCAAAAGCCGGATCAACAAGAATTATATGTTTATCCGTCACATTAGCAACAACACTATAATGATCGCCATCTTTATCAAACCAACCAACCAGCACCGGCAATTTTTCCTGCTTGATAAAATATTTTATCTCATCCATTGAGCCGTTTTCCTTGGCAAAAGCATAACCGCCAAGCGCTTTTATGGCCTTTATTAGACCCTCATGCTCCGTTCCGTTATCTTTTGTAGCGCCTGAAAGCTTGGCCAGATCTTCTTCCGAGTAGTTTTTATCAAAATGTGAAAGTAAAATTCGCAACGAAGATGGCCCGCAGAAAGCATCGCTCTGTACAAAATGAGTATATTTTATCTCACCGGCATCATCCGACAGTGTCGTACTAACTGGGGTTACAGGCGAAGAATCTGAAGCAGCCTTAAAAACCGCCCTGCTGATCGCTTCGGTCGGGCTTGTATTTAACTCCTTTATTGGGCTGATATGGATCTCATTTGCCATATCTTGCAAGGATAACATAAATTCGATGATTTGACCAGTGGCGAACTTTATGTGGAGATTAAAAAAGCCCGGACTAAGTCCGAGCAGTACATTCTACAAATTAGTCATCTGAAATCTTAAAATCGGGAGTCTCCGATCTGGGATGAAACTTAAGCTGAATCGCCTTGTACAGCTTACCGTTTGCATCTCTAAGTTCACTCTCATCTACTCTATATTCTCTGCCAGTCTTACTGTCTGTGTAATCGTATTCTTTCAAGCGATGGACATTATCATCATGTGGAAGAGAAATTACACCCTTGAGTTCAAGCTCGTCATCGGAACTATCGGAAGAATGAGATTCATGCGAGGAATATAAGTTACTACTTACACCTCTCCAACAGTACCAAATAAAAGAAAAGTAGGCAGTCATAATGCCAATAAGTAAAAATAGGGCTGTTTCCGAAGATCGTCTTGATGGACGCTGTGCATTCGGTGGATTGTTTCTTGCTCTCAAATCAATTGATCTATCAGAAAATTGCTTAGTTGATGATGTGCAACCGTAAACAGCACAATCACCCCAATAATTCCAGCACGATTCATGATACAACACCTTGCAACGCGGGCATCGCTTGGGCTCATTGTTGACTTCAGTTGCGCAAACTGGACATCTAGAGACATCTTTCACTAGCACCTTATCCCTCCCCTGTTTCAATGTTCTAGTTCTCTGAATCTAAACCCGAAACTATCACACTATTTACTGGCTGTCAACAAAATTGAATATTCGGTCTAATATTTCTTGATTACTCATCTGTTTGTCATGTTTTTGACAGAAAACAGCTGTTTCTTGATTGATCAGATTATCAAGCGGATATGAACTTATTTTACTAACGCGGCCATCGCCAAGTTTGTAATTTCGCTGACCTCGATCATCAATAGAATAAAGCGTTGGATAGCAATCAGCAACAACAAACAAAAAATCATTTTTTAGGGTCTTTGGCGAATCCAATAGTTTATGATACTCAGCCACACGATCAAGTATTCGCTGAAATTGATTTATGCCGACGGTCACGCCTTCTTTAAAAATACTGAATTTATTATCGCTCCAAGTTGTTGCGTCCATCAACTCATGACCGTAAAAAGTGTTCGATCCGCGATGAGGCATTAATAAATAACTCGCCGGATGACTGAATAAAACGTCTTTCGATAATAAATCGCGATTTAGACCGACCGCCACTCCGTCATTAACATCATCAAAATAACTAACTCCCGGCTGAAATGGCACACTTATATAAACTACCTTATTCACATTTTCAGGATGTTCCTTTATATATCCCTGAGCAATCAATCCGCCCATGCTATGAGCAATTATCGACGGCTTCTGGCCAGTCTCTTTCATAACCCGCTCTACCAGCTCACCGAATTTTTTCGAATTAATATCAGGATAATCCCGCCAATCATAATAAAAGAAATATGCATCCGATGAACATGCTAATTTTGCGGTAATCTTAAAATATGGCCGATACTCAGCTAAAAAAGGAAAAATCACGAGGCCGGTAAAAACTCCTACTGCCTCAACCCCATCTTTTTCAAAACTCCTCAATGAAGGCCCGCCAAAAACTATTTCAGACAAACGTAACCAGGCGACCCGCCCGGCATTTTTTAAAACTGAACCCTTGATTCCCGGCACAAAAATGACCGGCCCCTTCGGAATATTTTTATCTTCAACAATCCTTCTATATAGCTTGCCGATACTGGCCTTATAGTTGAAAAAACTAATTTGCGTAAGCCAAATATATACAGCGCGAGCAATTATCAAACAAATTAAAATAATTAAAGCCGTTTTCATAGAACAAACTAAAAATCATAAATATATAAGTATCTACCGAGATATTCCTGGCCACGCTTAAGATCAATAACCCTATTCGGCACTCTATCCCCGATCTTATAATCACAAGCGACGACTCGCGTCCCCGGCTTTAATTCACGCTCAAACTTTGCCAAAAGCGCATCGGCAAGCTTCGGATAAAGATAGATAAAAATATGCGTAGCAGAAGAGAGATCGGTTTTAAAAAGATCTTCTTTTATAATCCTTATGGCTGATCCAACCCCCATTTTGGCAATTTTTCTCCTGGCCGCCAAAACTGGTAAAAGCGAATTATCCACACCAATATATTCCGCCTCTGACATCTGTTTATAGCCAGCTATCAACACTCGCCCATCACCACAACCGAGATCATAAACCCTACCGTCTTTTTTTATCTCTAATGCTTCAACTATTGATCCAAGCACCTCTTTTGGAATCTGTATATATGGCGCGCCGGTAAAAGATAAACTGCTCGCCCTTAAAATCACAAAAAAAAGAACTGCAATTAAAAATAAAATTAAAAACAACGAAATCATTAAAAATAGCACCTCTAACATCAGATTAGATTATCACAAAAACTTTCAGGATCGAAAAATGTTGCTTTGAGCAACAAAAAACCGCCGGTTTAAACCGGCGGATAAACTCACTCTATGGCTCAATCGGTGCGATGATCATCAACACGTTCGAAATGAGCCGGCTCCACCCGCGTCGTCGAGGATCGACGAGTGGTAGTTCGTCGCTCCTGTGATGAACTACTCGGCAGACCAGTCAACTCCCCATACGATTTCTGATGATTGTCCTCCTCTCTTCTTGGCTTCAGCTCCGCAAGCAAGGCCTGAATTGCGCCCGTCGGCACCATGAAGGCCGAATCTATCTCTTCTCCGGGGTCGTCATACTGCTCCCCAGATTTCGTCATAGCAAGAATCAGTTCACCTTGATAGGCACACAAATGATGAATCCCCCCGGGCGAGTGTTGAGGCTGAAGTTTTCGCTTTAGCACAGACTCACCTCGAGGCTTATTGTTATCCTGCAGAACTGCAGCCAGAAGTCGCGGCCATACAGTGATCCGATTGTGAAGAGTCCTTCGACTTTTCGTCCTCAATTCGATCGGCCGATTCGGGCGAGCATATCGCAAATGCCGGCAAGTCATGAGATTTTGACTCAATCCCTCGACTCGAACTAGCACATCCTGCCTGAAGGTCACAAGATAGTGACCATCAGGCATTTCATAAATGTCAGACATTTCGTCTGTGTCAGCACTGCTACCGAGCAGGCCACTGACATAGAGAACCTCACCTTCGGAAAGCATCATTGTGCAAATCTCTACCTCGATGTTCTTCCGTCGGCCGTGGATAACCTTACTGCGGTTGAGGTAATCGCTGTAAATCAATCTAGCCATGTTACGATCCCCTTTCGCCCTATTTTTAAGGGCGATTAACGATCTCCGCCAATTCTTAAGCAGAGATAGTAATTTAAGATTGCATTAGAAACCACAAACCTGGCTAACCAAACCTCCTTTTAATTTATTGACAATGAACAAATTTCTCTAATAGATTAGCAGATATAAGAAAAAGTGTCAAGAGTTTTTGCGAATATACTCTTATTTAGTCGGAGTGCTGGGATTCGAACCCAGAGTCGCTCGCTCCCAAAGCGAGAATGTTAGCCGTTACACCACACTCCGTCGATAAGTTTTGTTATAGTAACATATAGGGTAATATTTTCAATCTCTATTACAATTCTACGTCTTCAAGCAGTTCAATTTCAAACCTATCGCTGTTTCTATCCAAATAAACCAAGGCAACATCAGCCTGCCAATCACTATCCCCTAACTCATTTTCCATAATATAACTTTCAATTATCCTACAAAACTTCTTTCTCTTGCCAACTGTCATGTTATCTATCGGCAGGAAATCATCTGCGGATCGATCAAGATTTTTATCCAGATCTCGAACAACCGTTTTAACCTCAATAAAGTGCAAATGATTGTCCTTTATATTCTTGGCCACAATATCTATCTCTCCCCATTTACGCCAATGATTACGTTCTAATATCGAATAGCCGTGTTTCATAAGAAACGAGACGACAAACTCTTCACCCCTATCACCTGTAGTTCTTTTCTCGGTAATGACCATAAATTGAATATATACTATTATCAGTAGATGACAAATATTTGTTATTTATGAAACAAAGCTAATATTTTCACGTGAAACTTTAGACTATTTTTTTAAAAAATCTAAAAAAATAAACCTCGCCTACTGTGAACATAACAGACAAAGACAATAGACAAAAATAAGTCCCTTATACACAGTGTCCACAGGTTTATCCACAGATGTCTAATATTGTGTTGTGAATCTGTTAATAAATAAGGGGATTATCAAAGACAACGGGGATAAATCTCTGTGAGAAAAAACAAAAGCCATTTTGGGGCCTTTGTGAGTGTGCGGATACGGG
>CAZWJJ010000029.1:0-10697 GCA_964634555.1 uncultured Candidatus Saccharibacteria bacterium
TGCGCCTGCGTGACGACGAGTCCACACGCGCCGTCGTGCTGAATATCGATTCCCTGGGGCGTCAGGGAAAAATTTATCATTTCCGGTTTTTTGGCGGCGGGCATAATAATAGTACCCGTCGACAACAGACAAAAAATAGCGAAAAGCAAAGTACCGAGAAATAGAGATCCGAGCGCGGCTGAGAGACCGACAACAGTAATCGAAGCATACCAATCGGCTGCGCGGACAGGCAGCTCATGATCGGGCGCAGACCACTCGACAATTTTAATTCTCTCCATAGGCATAATTTTATCACATTGCGTATAAAAACAGCAAAAGCCCCCAAAAAGTTTGAAGGCTTTTGCAAAATCAACCGCACTATCTTTCCTTATAGGCTAGATGGGGCACCTTGTTAATAATTTAATAGGTTGCCGACGGATCAATGAGCTAGTGCTCTTTCCGCGCTCTTGATAGTTTGGTGACGTCAAAGAACTCTGAAATTATTTTAACATCTTGTCGCTTTTCCACAAGCAATTCGGAGGTGATATAATGCGGATAATATGGAAAATGAAATTGAAGCGATAAAAAAATATGTGCGGGCGGCGAATTATATTTCCGCCGCGCAGATTTATCTGCAGGATAATTTTTTACATCGGAGAAAATTAAAATTTGAAGATATTAAGCCGCGGCTTTTGGGACATTGGGGGACATGTCCGGGGATAAATTTTGTTTATGCCAACCTAAATAATCTGATCCGCAAGTACAGCGCCGAGATGATTTTTGTGCTAGGTCCTGGTCATGGTTTTCCGGCAATTCAAGCCAATCTTTTTATCGAAGGCACTCTGGCGAAATATTATCCAGAGGCAACTCAAAATGAAAAGGGACTCGGCTATATTATGAAAAATTTTAGCTGGCCGTACGGTTTTCCAAGCCACAGCAATCCGGGTGCGCCGGGTGTTATCCTTGAAGGCGGTGAGCTTGGATATTCTTTGGCGACCTCTTACGGCGCAGTTTTAGATAATCCCGATCTGATCGCTGCGTGTTTGATCGGCGATGGTGAGGCCGAGACCGGTCCGACAGCGGCTGCTTGGCACTTGAATAAATTTATCAGCCCAAAAAACAATGGCGCAGTTTTGCCGATCTTGCATTTGAATGGATATAAAATTTCCGGCCCGACGATTTTTGGCCGAATGACTAACAAGGAATTAAAAAATCTGTTTTTGGGCTATGGTTATGAGCCGATGATTGTCGAAGGTCATGATCCTTACAAAAAAATGATTGAAACTTTAGAGAGTTGCTATCAGATGATACGCCAAATTCAAAAAGAAGCGCGCGAAGGCGGTAAAGAGATCGATGCGCCGAAATTCCCGATGATCATTTTAAAAACCCCGAAAGGTTGGACCGGAATTAAAAAATTGCATGGTCAAAAGATTGAAGGGAATTTTGCTTCTCATCAGGTTGTTGGCACGAATGCTAAGACGGATCGTGCGGAGCTGAATGCGATCGATAAATGGCTGGCGTCATATGAGATTGAAGAACTGTTTTCCGATAGTTCGGGTTTTACGGATGAGATTAGGCGACTTGTTCCTCCCCTACATTTGCGAATGGGTGACAGTAAGCACACGATGGGCGGTAAGGCAGTGAGAAAAGATCTGATCTTGCCGATTGCGGAAAAATTTGCGGAGGATGCTCATGTTGCAGGTACGATCGGCTCAAGCAGTATGAGGCGCGCCGGAGAATTTTTGAATGAAGTTTTTAAACTTAATAGCCATAGCGCTAATTTTCGAATGATGTCGCCAGATGAAACCTATTCCAATAAATTGGATAAAGTTTTTGACAGCACTGCGCGGGCGTTTATCTGGCCGACTAAAGAATGGGATAAAGATATTTCCAAAGAAGGCAGAGTTATGGAAATGCTCTCTGAACACTCTCTGCAGGGGCTTTTGCAGGGTTATGTTTTAACGGGGCGACATGCGGTCTTTGCGTCTTATGAGGCGTTTATTCAGGTGGCTGCCAGCATGGTAGATCAGTATGCCAAGTTTTTGAAAATTGCGCGTGATACGCCGTGGCGGGGAGATAGTTCATCTTTGAACTATATTTTGACTTCATCCGGTTGGCGACAGGAACATAACGGTTTTTCGCACCAGAATCCTGGATTTATCGGTAATATTTTAATGAAGCAGGGCTGTTTTGTGCATGTTTATTTTCCGTCCGATGGAAATAGCACGCTGGCGGTTTTGGCAAAATGTTTGACGTCAAAAAATGAGATCAATATTATTGTTGCTGGTAAAACTCAAGAGCCGCGTTGGCTGACGCCTGATATGGCAGAGAAGGAATTGGAAACCGGCATTTCTATTTGGGAGTTTGCTTCAGATGAAGATCCGGACATTATTTTTTCAGCTGCCGGCGATTATCTGACAAAAGAATCTTTGGCGGCGATTGACCTGCTGAAAAATGATCTGCCAGAAATCAAAAAGCGCTTTGTGAATATTTTGGAGCTTTGTACCTTGGGTATCGGTAATGCTGAATGCCGTGTGCCGATAAAGTTTGACGACTATTTTACCAGTGACAAGCCTGTGATATTTAATTTTCACGGTTATCCGGAAACCCTCAAGCAGGCGCTTTTTGATAAGCAAAGCGACAAGAGAAAATTTTTTGTCCACGGTTATATCGAAAGCGGATCGACAACAACGCCCTTTGATATGCATGTCCGCAACAAGACAAGCCGCTATCACTTGGTTCAGCAGGCGGCTTATGAGTTGGGTCGATTGGAAAAGATAGATAAAATGCGAGCGAGTGAAATTATTAAAAAATACGATAAAAAATTAGCCGATCACTCTGTTTATATAAGAGAGTACGGAGTTGATCCGGATGAAATTGAAAATTGGATATGGCCACAGAAAAAATAAAAACAAAATCGCTGGTTGTTAATACCGGCAGTGATTCTCACAAGTATGCTTTGTATGAAGAAAAAAAAGAGATCATAACAGTTCATCTTGAGACGGAAGCCGATGGACATGTAGCGAATATAAAGATTGGCGAAATTTTTGAAAAAAGGAAAGTGGTCTACTCTCAATACGAAGAGCCGGTGAAATTTTTTCTGACTATTTTGGATGAGAAAAAAATTATTTCCGACCTCAAGGAGATAGATCGGGTTGGCTTTCGGGTTGTTGCTCCCGGCGAATATTTTATCTCCCACAATCTGATTGATGACGATTATTTTTCAAAATTAAAAGAGATTGAGACTGAGGCGCCTTTGCATATTACCCCTGTTATTTCCGAGATCGAGCAGGTAAAAGGTTTAATTTCCGGAGCCAGGCTTTTTGGCATTTCTGATTCTGAATTTCATAAAGATTTGCCGGAGATTGTTCGCCGTTATGCTATACCGGAGGCCGATGCCGTAGGGTTTGGCATTTATCGCTATGGCTATCATGGAATTTCAAATTCATCAATCATGCGTAAGCTAGGAGCTCAGTTTGTAAAAATGCCGGAGAGAGTAATTGTTTGCCATTTGGGCAGTGGATCGAGTATCACAGCTATAAAAGACGGTAAGAGTTTTGATACCTCGATGGGCTTTACACCATTAGAAGGCTTACTGATGGGTAGCCGTGCCGGAAATATTGATGCTGCCGCTGTTTTAACTCTCGGTCAAAAAAAGAATTTTAACTATCCGAATCTGCAAAAATATCTGAATGTCGAATGCGGCTTTCTAGCTCTTTCGGGTAAGACTAAAGATGTCCGTGAATTGATAGAGTTAGAACATAATGGCGATGCTAAGGCCAAACTGGCGCTGGACTCTTTCGCTTATCAGGTGCGCAAATATATCGGGTCATATGTTGCGGCTCTCGGCGGGCTCGATCTGCTTATTTTTACGGCGACGATCGGGGAGAGATCAAACATTATGCGTGAGAGGATTTGCAATGGTTTGGAAAGATTAGGCATAGCCTTAGACAAGAGCAAAAATGAAATGACAATAGATCGTGAAGGTTTGATCCAAAGCGATATTGGTTCAATTCAGATTATGGTGATGAAGACTGATGAGGCAGGGCAGATCGTGACAGAGATAAATAAGATCGCCTAGCTTATTTTTTTTTCAGTGTTACCACAGATTATTTCTCGACAGTTCTAGACCGACGATTTTCTGGATGGTTGAAAAAAGAGTTCCATAGTCGCGCCATTTTTGCATGCTCCAATTGTTATTTTCTTTAGGTGCGAAATCAGCGCGTTCAAGGCGATCGTTCAGGGCGGAATATTCTTCCTTGTTGAGGAAGATAATACTATCGACATCGTCGCCGGCGGTTATTTTTTGTTGATCAACTCTTAATCCATAGCAGTAAAAATATTGTCTGAAATTTCCTTCAGAGGTTTCGGCGTCGATGATGATTTCCACTAGCGGGATCATTTCTGATTCGGTCGCGACGATTGCCAGTTCCTCTTTGAGTTCTCTGGTGGCGGAGTTGATCGGTTCTTCATTTGCCTCCATGCCGCCACCCGGCAGACGATAGATATTTTCAGGATACCAGCGATATTTGGCGCCCATGCCAACCTTGTTATCTTTGTCTATGCAGGCCAACAGAACATAACCGTTGCGTTTGAGATTGTCCGGTGCTGTGGTCAAATTTAGTTTTACGATTTTTTGTTTCATCTTTTATTTTGACTGTTGAAAATATCCGATAGTAAAAGCGTTATTTGAAGAGTAGCGATAATCGGCTTTGCCAAGCAGTTTACCGGGCGTAATTTGAACAATCTCATCTATTGCTGGCCGAAGCCAGAGGGGATTATTTGGCAGATTGTAATCGATACGAATAACCTTAAGTCCTTGATCACGAATGGATTCGACGACCGACATTTTAAATGAATAGCGCGCGACCTCCTGGCCGTTTTCTTTAAAAATATTTACGCCGGTTTGGTTTTGAGCATCGAATCGCTTGCCAATCCATGAACCAACGGGTAGATCCGATGTGCCGGCATAAAAGCCATCGGGCAGAGAATTAGGAACAGTGCCCCTGATGAATTCAGCTTGATGAGGACTGTCTCCACTTTTGATTGTTAGATACGATCCAAGAATAATTCCGGCGCTAAAAAGCAGAATAATGATAGCTAAAATAATTTTTAGAAAAATTACTGCAGAGCGTATCAGGGGATAGTTTTTATTGTTGACTTGAATCTCCATTTAAAAGACAAAACAAAATAAATAGGACGGTGTTTTATTTTAACATAGGTTTATCGCTACAACCTATTCAAATGTCATTGCCAGGAGTTTACGACGAAGCAATCTCTTTTCTTTTTGTAGTAATAACAACATAGATTGTTTCACAAGCTCGCAATGACAAACATCGACTTACTGGCTAGGAAAAAATGATCTTTTGTGCTAGATTTTTACGCGGAGGAGTCGCATAGTTGGTCTAGTGCGCCTGTCTTGAAAACAGGTAGGCCGAAAGGTCTCGCGAGTTCGAATCTCGCCTCCTCCGCCTTCGGTTCGCCGAAGCGAACCTGTGGCGTGACGAAGTCCGCCAATAAGATTAAGAAAGGAGCTTCAGATGAACATCCCCAAAAACGGATTTTATTATCACTATAAGCACGATCCGAACGGGCCGATTAATAATTATGCCTATGAAGTAGTCGGGATTGCTCGCAATACTGAGGATAAGAGTTTTTCTGTTCTGTATATTCCTATGTACGAAACTGATTGGTTCAAGCCGGCAGATTATCAATCGCGCCCAATGGATATGTTTAATGGGGAGGTGGTTAAAGACGGCCAAAAAATTTTACGCTTTCGATTGATTACTGATCCTGAGATCATCTTGAGACTTGAAGAAATTAAGAAGGAGATGGTCGAGAAAGTTAGTATTGACTCAAGATAATTAGAAGATATAATACGTGAACTGAGATCTTTGATAGCTGTAACAAGATATAAGGAGGCGTCAGTGCCAGTATATCCTGATTATGATGAGCGGCCTAAGCCCACCAGATCTAAGTGTGTCGTTTGCGGAGGCAAGGTTGTTGAAAAGATCGAAAGGCGATATGATCCTTCTACTGGACCGATACGGATCGGGATATTTGGTCGTCGCAACACTCAGTTCAGAGAATTCCATGAAGGTTTCCATTGCTCCAGTTGCGGATTGAAATATGAGTTTCCACCGAAGGTTAAAAGATCAAAAAGTAAATAGTTTCTACGGCCCTGAATAGGGCCTTTTTAATTTTTCTTCTACAGTTACATAGAGATTGCTTCACTACCGTTCGCAATGATACTCAAACTGTGGCAACGACACTAATCGTCATTGCGAGGAGCTTGCGACGAAGCAATCTCTTTTCTTTCTATGGCAATAATGTAGATTGCTTCGCAAGCTCGCAATGACAAATATTGGTCTACTCAACTTTGATTTTTTTGTTTATAATATTGTCATTAGCAAATAATTTTTTTTTATGAGAAAAATAGCAGATATTTCGGCTTTAGTTTTAATTGCCTCTATTGTTTTGCTCAGCATTATTTCCATCTTAGGGGTTTGGAGTATCCTCCAAAGCGATGTTTTGATCAAGTCGTTTGAGTCGATAGGCTTGTTAGCTGGAGTGACTGCGATAGTTTTGGTTGCCGATCATCTGATTGAGAAGAGGTCTGAAGGCGGTTTGCCTACATATCCTGAGTCTACGGCTTTTTTCTCGATATTAAGAAAGGCTACATTATCTTTATTGATTGTCTCGGTGGCTTTTTTGGCTTTGTTCGGAATTTTGGCGATCTGGCAAGTTTTATCCGGCGATGTCCTGCATAAATCGATGGTGTCAATTTCGATTGTCGTGTTCTCTTCCCTCATTATTGTTCTATTTTGTTTAGAGCGTGAAGGCAATCCGATCCTTCAAAATACAAAAATCTCTGGTTGGACAACATTCCTTTTGATGCTTTTGGCGTGGTGGGCGTTTGGCTTGCTATTTTGATAGCCTAATTATTTTCTGTATGCGTTTGATGGGAATTGATTATGGCGGGAAGCGGGTCGGTGTTGCTATTTCGGATGAGGCCGGTAATTTTGCTTTTCCTTATGATGTTTTAAAAAATGAAAAGTCTCTTGTTGATAATATTTTGAAGATTTGCACTAAAGAAAGGATTGGAGAAATTATTCTTGGTCGATCGTTGGATTATAAAATGCAACCGAATCCGATTATGAAACAGATCGAAGAATTTAAAAACGAAATTGAAGTGGCATCAGGTTTGCCAGTTGAATTTGAAGATGAATTCATGACGACACTGGAGGCGGAGAGATTGCAGGGGAAGGGGGATAAGGTGGATTCTTCCGCCGCCGCTTTAATCTTAAAAAGTTTTATTGATAGGCGAAAAAGGCAGATTTAATTTTAGCTCATCACGGCGAGATGTAGTATAATTAGAGCGATGTTCAAGCGCTCTTTTTTTCAATTTTTTCCTGTGCCGAAATATTTGGCGTTTCCGGCGGTTGGTTTTGATATTTCCGACGGCTCGGTTAAATATATTCAGTTGCTTCGCTTTGATGATTCGATAAGGATCGGGAAATTTGGCAGGAAAAAATATTCAGATGATCTGATTGAGGTTTTATCTGGTATTCAGAGGGAGAATAGTTTCAGTATGATCAATTTGTCGATTCCGGAGGAAGAGGCTTTTTTCGTCAGAATTAGGTTACCGTATATTAAACCTTTGGAGATTCGGACTGCTATCGAACTTCAGCTCGATGAATATATACCTTATCCGGCTGATCAGGTTGAGTTTGACTATGAGGTTTTGCGGACAGATCCGCGTTCGGGCGGATATATAGATGTCAGCGTTTCTGTTTTGCCGAAAAAGATCGTTCAGCATTATACCGATATCTTAAAAAGATCCGGACTTCAGCCTCTAGCGATTATGATCGAGGCTGAAGCCACAGCTCGTGCGACGGTTCCTGAAAAAACAAAAGAGACTATAATGATTGTGAATATTGGGCGGATCGATACTGTTATTTCGGTTGTTTCTATGGGTGCGGTGCAGTTTAGTTATACTTTTAAATTCGGCGGCGATCTTTTGGTTCGAAATCTTGAAGAGACATGTAGAATGACGACCTTGGTCGCGGAAAAAACGAAAAACGAAAAAGGTCTCATTAACACACCGGACAATAGTGATGTGTTCGGGTGTCTTTTACCGGTTGTGTCTAGTGTAAGGGATGAGATTAAGAAGCGTAGAAAATATTGGTCGGAGAATCGCGCGCAATTTTTGATGGCGGAAGATTCGACAGACATAACTAGAGCGATTATTTGCGGAAGTCAAGCGATTATTCCTGGCCTGGTCGATTATTTTTCATCATCAGTGGGAATTGATGTTGTCAGGGCTAATCCGTGGGTGAATCTTTTTTCTTTTGATGAATATATTCCGCCAATTGATAGCGATGATGCGCTTGAATACGCCACAGCGATCGGCTTGGCTATGAGTAGTTTAAAATAAATTTATGAATCTTCTTCCACAAGAAGAAAAGCAAGCTGTCGAAAATGAATATTGTAAAAGGTTGATGTTGGTCGCCTTAATTTTTCTTGCCGGGGCCCTGATGATATGGATTATCCCAGTTGTTGTTTCGTATATTATTTCTAACTACGAGATAGAAGATTTAAAAAGAGAGATGCAAGCTATTGGTCAAATTAATCTATCTAACAATATTGCAACCAGCACTGTGATTGCCCGCGATGTTAAAAATAAACTGGATATTTTGAATCGGCCGTTGACGAGGAGCTTGCCACAAAATATTTCTGATATTTTTTCATCGATAATCGCCCTCGCGAAGATTAATGAGAAGGTTAGATTGACATCTCTTTCTTATGATCAAGTTGATATCAAAAACGATGATGTTGCTAGCGTCGGGCACAGAGTGGTTCTCAGCGGTGTTGCAAATGATAGAACAAGTCTGCAGAATTTTGTTAAGACCTTACAATCTCAGTCGGCATTTAGCAGTGTTGATCTGCCGGTATCTAATTTGATAGTGAGTAAGGATGTTCCTTTTTTTGCGACGATAATGATCAAACAATGAAAAAAGTTATAGGTGTGAATTTATTTCTGATGTTTCTGGTAATCGCGGACATTTTACTTGCTGTTTGCGGTTTTTATCTTTTTTTTGATTTTCAAAATAATAAACTCGTTGAAATTAGCGATTTGAATAATCAGCTGGTAGATCTTCAGGGTAGTAACGGCAGCGCCAGCTCTTTGAATTGGTTGGTCTCACAAACTTCAGCCAGTAGAGGGTCGCTGGATCTTTATTTTATAACCAAAGAGACAGTCGCTAATTTTATCGGCGAACTTGAGGCTGCTTCTGTGCAGGCGAATGTTGGGTTTAAATTAAATACACTTGAAGTCAGACAAGATAGTCCGATTTTAGCAGGCCAGAGTTATTTGAATTTGGAAATGAGGATTGATGGGAATTTTTCCGATACGTTTCATTTTTTGAAGATCATAGAATCATTGCCATATCGTATAAGAATCAATTCAGCAGGTATAAATATGCTCGAGAATCAGAATAATTTAAATAAGAAAAATGCCGTACCGTCTTGGTATATGACGATTAATTTTGACCTGCTTAGTTATATTGATAAATAAAATGTTTGGCGATTATTTTAAAAAAATAAAGAGTAGATTCGGCCAACCGATTTTTGTAAATAAGAAACTTGGTTTCTTGATAGACATGCGGAGGGATTGGAAGATTTTGTGCGGAGTTTTTTGTTTGCTGATAGTTTTAATTTTATTGGCCGATATATCGGCATTTTATAATAATTTTGGATCGGATGGTATGTTTGGCAATCGGCCATATAGCTCTGTAAATTTTGATAAGACAGCATTGAGCAAGACTCTAGATAAGATGAAAGCAAAAGAAACGTTATATAATAGTTTGCTGAAAGAAAAGACTTCGATCGTTGACCCTTCATTATAAATCTGGTAGAGTGGTCGGATAATTATTCATACCTCCTGTAGTTCAATGGATAGAACGAGAGACTTCTAATCTCTTAATGCAGGTTCGATTCCTGCCGGGAGGACAAATAAGCGAAGCGAAATTTAACTTCCGGAGTAAGCCAACTGCTTGGCTTACATCAGGAATCGAAAGACTTTTCGTTACTGAATGAGTGAAGCGAAATGAAGTCGAAAAGTACCTGCACCCGTGGGGTGAGGTTGGGGGTATGGGGCCCCAACCGCAAGACCTTTGATAGTTTTTTGTAAGCAGAGCGAAATAAAAAACAGAAAAGGTATACAGTTCCCGTAGGGAAAGATTCTCTCAATAGAGGGCTTTTCTTTTTATAAGAAACCCACTCTCTGTGTCATTCAAAGATTTATACGACGCAAAAATGTCTGAATGTGGGCAAGGAGGGACTCGGTCACAACTCTTTGCTTCGCAAAGCTCGCGACCCCGGCTCGGCGACAAGCATTCCTCACTAGGTTCGGAATCTTGTATATCGCCTCCGCCTTTCTCGTCCCTCTCGCTGCTACATAAACAAAATCGTCGGGCAAATTGCCCGACTCATTTGTTATGTGGGCGATGAGGGACTCGAAGCTTACAGCTTCAGTACACCTTTTGGACTTTTTGTTTCGTTTCACTCACAAAAATTCTCAAAAGGTTTTCGAGTCCCCACGTAAAGCATTAAGATGCTTTACTATCGCAACAATTCGCTACGCTCATTTGTGGGCGATGAGGGACTCGAAGCTTACAGCTTCAGTACACCTTTTGGACTTTTTGTTTCGTTTCACT
>CAZWJJ010000030.1:0-10595 GCA_964634555.1 uncultured Candidatus Saccharibacteria bacterium
CCATCGCCAGAAATTGGCTTTGAAAAGTTCAAAAGATAAGAAGCATGAATTACAAACGCTTTTATCTTTTCGCGATCCTTAAATTCCCCAATCTGCTTCTCCTCCTCTTTTGTGACCGGTTTTAATTTTGCTTGCATCGGACTTTTTGCAAAGACCTGAATCGCCTCGGCGCCAATCGAAAGAGCTACCTCGAAAGCATCAAGATAGCCCTTTGAAACTGAAAAGTGAGCGCCTATCGGATTCTTATTTTTGGCCACCGACATGTGCCACTATTCGTGAAAATGTTTTTGGAGATTCATTCGCCATTTGCGACAAAACTTTTCTATCCAGCGCGACGTTGCCCTTTTTAAGCAAGCCGATAAGTTTGCTGTAACTTAAACCATTAATCCTGGCTTCGGCATTTATTCTCACCTCAAATAATCTTCGAAAATCCTTCTTCTTTCTTCTTCGATGAGCAAAAGCGCTTCTTCCCGCATGCAAAATAGCATCTTTAGCCATTCTCTCCTTGGTACTTCTGCCAAATCGATAACCCTTAACCTGCTTCAGAATATTTCGTCTTTTCTTTAGAGCATTTACGCCCTTCTTAACTCTCGTCATGGTAATTATTTATTAAGATTTTAGAAAGGTAAATTCTGCTTAAGCTCTTTGTGACCAATCACAAAATTAAGCATTCTCTTCCCCGCCAACTGCTTGCCTCGACTTGCTTTAGCATTAAAATGATCCTTGCCGGCCTTTCTAGCTAGAACCTTGCCGTTCTTTGTTACTTTCAATCTTTTTAAAAATGATTTATTAGTTTTCATCGCTTTATATTTATCTCTGTGTTTATGCCTAAATTATTTCTTCAACTTTTCCATAACAAGACTCAAGCCACTTGGACTAGATTTAATATTCTCGATAATCTTGTACTCTTCAGTAATGAACTTCAAGATTCTCTCCATTCTCTCCCTTAAAAACTTCTGATCAAGATATTTCGCTCTTCCGCGAAGATAAAGATTTATCTTAACGCGATGTCCGGCCTTCAAAAATTTTGACGCCATCTGCGATTTAAGTTCCAGATCATGGTCGCCGGTGCCAATCTTAACCTGGATCGATTTGGTTTCAAGGGCCTTGGTTTTTGACTTTATAACCTTGGCTTTCTTATTTTCCAGATACTGAAACTTACCATAATCCATGATTTTTGCAATAGGAGGCACGGCTTTATCAGAGATCTCTATAAGATCCGCACCTCTGGATTTGGCCAAGGAAAGAGCATCCGCGGTCAACATAACGCCCAAATTCTGGCCATCTTCTTCGATAACCCTTACTTCAGATGCCCTTATTTGATTATTTACCTTAAATCTATCTTTCAAATTTAGACAAATTATACATATCTAAAATAAAAATGCAAGACTATAAACCGTTGTGCTCTGAAAGGGAATTCGGATCAAACTCCTTAATCGGGGCATGCTTCATAATCTCAATCTTATCCATCTCAACTAGGTCAATAATCTTATCGATCAAAGTCTTAGGGTCGGAATCAAAAATTATCTTTTTATTATCATTTTGACGATGACTTTTAGCGATTATTTCCATGATAATTTCATCGGTATCCCATGGGCCAGTCAATATACCGATAGGCTTATTATCTTCGAAGGCGACAGTAAATTCGTGAATTGTTCCAATCCTGCCTGGGCCGATTATAACAGCATCAGAAGTTCTGGTTAGAAGAATGTCCCGCCCGACATAACCAAAACCAGTGTATATAATGAAATCCATATACTCCAGCGGCAACTTATATAATTCCACGTGTTCACGCTCTCCATTGGCAGGTGAGAGACCGACAGAAACTCCTCCCTCCAATTTCGCACCTTTAGCTGTCCACAGCGGGACACCAGTTGTAGCACCGCTAACCAAAACCGCACCGTGTCGAACCACCTCCCGGCCAATCTTTTCACACTGAGCCAAATCATCTGCAGACAAATGGGTTGTCTCCGCAGCACCGGAAATAGCGATCTTAATCTTAAGATGGGCGTGCTTATTATGACTGTTCTCTAATTCTTCTGGCATATTATTTTATTAAACCGTTAATTCAAAACTATCACCATAACTTGGCGTAATTGCATCAATCGCTAAATTATCCCTAATCCGCTGAACCAAATAAGCAGAAGACTTGGGCTCACCTAATACCACAAAAACCTTCTTAACTCTATCAGCAGTGTAAGCAACAAACTCCAGCAGATCATCCGAACCCTTATGTCCGGAATAACCTGTAATCGTAACGACACTCGCTCGCACATTCACATCCTCCCCCATTATTCTTATCTTCTTAGCACCCTCCTGCACCAGTCTACCCAGTGTATTTGCGGACTGATAACCAGTGATCAACAAGGTGCTATTGGGATCTGGCAGATAATTTTTCTCATGATGAAGAATTCTACCGCCGTTGGACATTCCAGAGCCGGCAATAATAATCTTAGGGTTTGATTGATTCTTTATAGCTATAGAATCTTCTGTTTTTAAAGTCTGAATAAGCTGAGGAAAGGCGAACATTCCTTCTTTTGGATTACTAATGCCATGCTGAACCGCCATCTCATTAAAATATGAACTGTATTTGTTATAAATATTTGTTACCTGTATGGCCAATGGCGAATCCAGAAAAACTTTTATCAGAGGGATCCTGCTTTCCTGCATCATTTTATCGATCTCAAACAAAATCTCTTGAGTCTTTTCGACCGAAAAAGCAGGGATCATTAAAACACCCTTTGATCTAACAATATTTTCAATCGAATCCTCCAACATGTCACGACTAGCATTATGCGGCTCATGATTTCTATCGCCATAAACCGACTCCATAATCAAATAATCAGCATCATTAATTACCTCAGTGTCTTTCAATAAAACATTCGGGCTGTTTCCAAGATCTCCGGTGTAAATAATTTTTTTGCCATTATAAACAAGCTCTGTCATCGCCGATCCTAGTATATGGCCAGCGTCCAAAAAACGCATCTTAAAATTCCCTAGATCGATCTGTTCATGATATGACACAGTCTGCCCCCAAAAGGACATCACCTTAGCTACATCCTCCTCTGTATAAAGCATGTCAGCATTGGCGAGATTGCCAGCCTTGGCTTCTTTGCCCAATATTCCCATACTGTCAACTAACATTATTTCCGTAATCTCTTTGGTGGGCGGTGTTGAAATTATCTTACCCCTAAAACCCTCTTTAACTATTTTGGGGATTCTACCGATATGATCAAGATGCGCATGACTAATAATAAGATAATCTATCGAAGCCGGATCATACGGAAAATTTTCACAGTTTATTCCCTCGCAAAGCTTTCCCCCCTGAACAAGCCCGCAATCAAAAACTATTTTTAAACCGCCGATTTCTTCAAGCAAAAAATTTGCCCCCGTCACACTCCCTGCCCCACCGTAAAATGTTATTTTTAATTTTGAGTCCACCATTAATTAATTCTTAGTTCTTAATCTGTCTTCATAAATATTTAATAGAGACACCCCAGCCCAAACAAGATTTAAAAATGCAAAAGGATAACTCTTTAGAATTATAGCATAGGCAACAAGCATACAACTGCCAATAAAATTAGTGACATCGTATACCAAATCATCCTCCTTCCATCTATGAGTCTGGTTCATCACAAAAGCGACCAAAACAATGAATGCTCCGAGTGTTCCAAGTAAGGTAACATTATCCATCTCGTTAGAAATTATAATCCATCAGAAAAAAAATTACTAATTAAAAACCCCTTGAAATTTCAAGGGGTCACTCTTATATTATTCTTCTGTAGATTCCTTTAAAGCCTTAACAGCATTTCGACAAGCCTCTTCTCTGGTTTGTCCATAACCCGGAACTGAGACATGAAAGCATTTGGCGATAGAAAGGGTACTAATGTCAATCTCTTCGCCCAACTCCTTTTCTAGTGCTTCGATAACACTCATATATCCCGCAGCCGCCACGTTACCCTTCCACTCTCGAATCCAGATACCTTCCTTGGCTGCATCGGCATATATTTGTCTAAGCTCCTTACTAACCCCATCTCGTTTTTTCTTACTCATTTGCCTCCAATGTTCCACTATCTTCAATAAATATTAATCTTTCTTATAAAAAAGTCTATTTAAAAAAAAGCTCCGAACGGAGCTTTTTTGTTGAGGTTACTTGATATATTAAGCCCTAGTTTTTAGACCAGGTGGGTGCTTTCGACGCCAACCGCCAAAGCGGGGCGAAAGTTGAGCTCCCTTGCAAAAATACCTAGTTTAATATTTCAAACAACCTCACTTAAATTATACAACTATCGCCAGGGTCTTCAATAGAAAATGTGTATAACCTATGCTAAATCTTCCTCGCTGTAAACATGAAGGAAGTCCGCTCTTTTATAGTCAAATATCTCATTTTTAGAGAAAAGTCTTTCCGACTCTGAAACACCGGCTTCAACAGAGTCTGAAGCGTGAACTACAGTCATTCCTCCGCTCATAGAGAAGTCCCCCCTGATAGTACCCGACGGGGCAGTATACCCCTTTGTTGGGCCGACGATAGTTCTTACAGACTCAACTGCTCTTATTCCTGCTATTACCATCACTACTACCGGTGAAGAGCTCATAAATTTTTTCAGTCCGTCAAAAAATGGCTTATCTTTATGTGGAGCATAGTGCCCATTTAGAAGGTCGTCGGTTAGGTGTGTCATCTTCATGCCGATTATCTTTAAGCCTTTATTCTCAAAGCGATGAATTATCTCGCCAAGCAGTCCGCGCTGTACGCAATCCGGCTTCAAGATAACTAACGTCCTCTCCTCTTTTGGATGTGGCATAAATTTTTTATTATTTATAATTTACGGTGTTAAAACTTCCGGCGCGCCTTCAGTGATCAGGATCGTCTTTTCAAAATGAGCGCTGTGGCGTCCGTCGCGGGTTTTAAAGGTAAAATCGTCCTCGGCCAAAATAATATCATCACTACCGGCGTTAATCATCGGCTCTATGGCAATCACCATTCCGGGTTTTAATTCTACCCCTCCGCCGATCTTACCATAGTTTGGAACATACGGATCCTCGTGAATTTTATGACCGACACCATGACCCGAAAGTTCGCGCACTATACCATATTTATAAGGCTTAACAAACTTTTCAATCGCATGACCAATATCGCCAGTGGTATTACCACCTATAGCAGACCTGATCCCAACCTCAAGAGCCTGACTGGTAACATCAATCAATCGCTGATCGGCTTCACTGATTTTCCCAATACCTATTGTAACTGCCATATCCGTATAAAATCCACCGTGCTTAATACCAAGATCCAAACCGACAATATCGCCGTCCTTCAATTTGTAGCCGTTCGGTATGCCATGAACAATTTCATCATTAACCGAAATGCATAGCACTGCCGGAAATGCCACCCTTGAACCGTACGGTTTGTAATTTTTAAACGCCGGCAAATCCCCGCCCTGAACAATCAAATCCTCGGCCATTTTATCAATATCAAATTTAGTCATACCGACCCCAACCCTCTTCGCAACTTCATTCAACACGATCGACAAACGCCTGCCGCATTCACGGATTACCTCGATCTCTTTTTCTGTTTTTATTCTGATCGCCATTTTTTAAAATTACTTCGATCAATTTATGCAATAATCATATCAGAGATTGCTTCGCTCTGCTCACCAATATACACAATCTGTCATTGCGAGGAGCTTGCACGAAGCAATCTAAGCAACAGGCTAATTTTTCCATTTTTTCTCTAACTTATCCATAATATCTTTATGAATCTCTTCTATGCTAGGCTCGCCGTTTATGTGTAAGAAAATATAGTCCGGATTGCCCATATAATAATCTACTGCCGGTTTTACATCATCTTCAAAAAACTTAAGACGATTCCGAATCGCTTCCTCGTGATCATCAGCGCGACCTCTTTTGACCAATCTATCCACAACCGAATCATGAGTAACATCCAGATAAATTATTATAGGCTTGTCTCTTTTGTAAAATTTGAATGCTGTATCAAGTATCGCCGCCTCCATCTTTGAACGCGGAAAACCGTCACCGATTATATGTTCGTTATCCTGCAAATTCTCAATCAGATTTTTACCCCACATATTTATAGCCAAAAAATCAGGCTGTCGTCCACCGACAGCCATTATCTCCTTTGCCATTTTTGCCGAAAAATTGGGTTGATTTATAAACTTGCGAAATTCCGCACCGGTTTCAATATTAAAAATCTTTCGATTGTCATTCCTTTCCAAATAAGCCTGCAACAAACCAGCTTGAGTCCCCTTGCCGCAACCAGACTTCCCAATAAAAATAAATGTTTGTGGGTTCATTCTTATTTATTATGCTTCTAAAGAAGCAGTATACAACAATTTTAGTGTAATTAAAACGAGGTCTATTCAGACCCAGTAGGTTTAATTGCGAGCCTGCAAAGCAATCTCTGTTATCGATAAATATAGATTGCTTCGTGCAAACTCCTCGCAATGACTATTAAATTCGTTGAATTCAAAATTAATATTTAGTACTCACGCATTGAGACTTGAGCATCAACCTGCTTGATCAACTCAACAACCACCGAGACAACAATCAAGAGAGCTGTACCGCCAATAGCCAGAGACTGATTACCAGTAATTGCTCTCATGAAAAGTGGCAAGACAGCAACGAGTCCCAAAAATACCGATCCAAAAAGTGTCAATCGCGTAATTATATTGCCAATATATTCGGAGGTCGGATTACCAGGTCGCACACCGGGAATAAAAGCCCCGCCTTTCTGCAAGTTGTCTGCGATCTGTTCTGGATCAAAAGTAACCGCCGTGTAAAAATAAGTAAAGATAATTACCAATAAGAAATAGGCGACACCATAGACAAGCTGATTAGCCAAAACAGATGTCAAGAAACTGCCAATCCCGGCTAAAATAGCGTTAGTTGAGCCAGCGAGAAAACCGGCAATCATCTGTGGGAAGAGCAAGATCGAAAGGGCGAAAATGATAGGAATAACTCCAGACTGATTCAATCTAAGAGGACGATAAGTTGAAGTTCAACCATAACCTTTATTACAACGGATACGCTTGCCATAAGTAACCGGAATTGGACGTTCAGCTTCTGTAATGACAACGACAGCCGCGATAATTACAACAGCAACTGCCAAGAAAGCGATATAAACCGGAATCTGTGATAGATCAAACTGCAAATATAACTGACTGATAGTTGTCGGGATTCGCGAAACTATACCGGAAAAAATAATTAGCGACACACCATTGCCGATGCCGTATTCATTGATCAATTCACCCATCCACATTAGAAGAATAGAACCAGCTGTGATTATGAAAACATTTGCTGCCTGACCCAAACTACCAAGGTTGGTTGAAATTACACCCTGCTTGCCAAGCAAAGCCAAAAAGCCAAAAGCTTGGAGCATTGCCAAGGGTACAGACAAAATTCTTGAGTATTGCGCAAACTTTCTCCTGCCTGCCTGACCCTCTTCCTGATACATCTCTTTCATCCCCGGAAATATCATTGTCAAAAGCTGCATAATAATTGACGATGTGATATATGGGCCGACTCCCAGCATAACAATAGAAAGATTATGCAAACCTCCGCCGGAAAAAATATTCAAAAGTCCAAAAAATTGATTGCTTGAAAATAGCGCCGAGAGCTTGGCAACATCCACACCAGGAATCGGAATGTTTGAAATGAAGCGGAACACAACGAGCATACCTAGGACAAAAAACACTCTGCCCCGGAGCTCCCTATCATTCCAGACCAAACTAATTTTATTCCAGAAATCTTTCATCCCCTCATACTTATACTAAATCCTTATATTTTTTATGATCCCGCCAGCCTTATCAACTTTCATCTTAGCATCTTCAGAAAATTTTACATTCTCAAATTTTAGTTTAGCCTCAAGTTCTCCTGCGGCAAGAATTTTAACCTTAGGTAATTTTCCGCCCTCGCGCCTTACCAAACCCTTGACCAAAAGAGACTTTGGAGAAACAACCTCACCTGCCTTGAACACTGACAGGTCAGATAAATTTACTGTGTTCGGCCTGATCTGTATAGATGTAAAAATATTTTTACCACGTCCGCGCAATTTAGGGACCCGCTTGATTATATCCCTCAACTCTGGGCGCTTTTTACGTCCTGATCTGGCATTCTGGCCTTTTGTTCCTTTGCCTGATGTTGTACCTCGCTTGCCTCCTCGGCCAACGAGCTTTTTGGATTTATTCTTAAATCTTCTTGTTATCTGATGTATCTGCATAAAATTTTATTTAGACAAACTTTTCAGGGCCATCCATGTCGCTCGAGCATTGTTTATCTTATTCTTACTGCCGGAAATTATTTTAGCGTTGATATCAGTAATACCAGCCAAAGACAAAACAACTCTTGGCGCTGAACCGGCAATCAAACCTCTGCCTGGAGCTGGACGCAGGTCAACAACTCCACTGCAATATTTAGCGCGTGTTTCGTGAGGAATAGACATCGATTTGGTCACATTGACTTTAACCATATTTTTCTTCGCATCACGCGTAGCCTTCTCAATCGCTTCGGAAGTACCTCCGGCCTTTGCTAAGCCAACACCAACAGAACCCTTCTTATCACCAAGAACTAGACAAACAGAAAAAGTAAATCGCTTACCGCCAGCTACAACTCGGGCAACTCTTCGAATCGACAAAACCTTAGTATCCATATCTCCACGTGCGGCGCCAAAACCCGGCTTACCGCCTGGACGACCACCTGCTCTACCCCCACCAAAACCTGGCTTACCGCCCATTCCCGGACCGCCTGTTCTTCTAACGAACGGCCTCTTAGCCTGAACTACTGGCGTAACATTAGATACATCCGCTGTAGTATCCTTCTTTATCTCTTGTTCTTTTGGAGTAGTAGTGGTCATTTTAATAATCAAAATAAATTAAAACTTCAATCCTGCTTCGCGAGCGCCTTCTGCCAAGGCCCTAACTCGCCCTGTATAAATAAACCCGCCTCGATCAAAAACAACTTTACCGATCTTCTTGTCAACTGCCATCTTACCAAGCATCGCGCCGACAATCTTCGCCTTCTCAAGCTTGCCTTTTTTTGATCCTGTATTCAAAAGAATATCACTAACAGCGAAAAGCGTATTACCCTTAACATCATCTATGATTTGACCATAGATAAATTTATTTGATCTGTAAACAGAAAGACGCGGCTTATCGGATGTGCCAAAAATCTTGGCTTTAATCCTTCTATGCCTTCTTTCACGCTGTTCTCTTTTTGTTAGTTTGCCGTTCATTTTCTTATTCTTATTCCTTAACTTTATGCAACAGACTTCTTACCCTCCTTCATTTTAATAACCTGTCCTTCATATCGAATACCCTTGCCCTTGTATGGCTCCGGTGGCTTCATCGCCACTATCTGCGCGGCGAACTGTCCGACCGCCTCTTTATCAAATCCGCTGATTGAAACATTACCTTTTTCAACAGTAACCTTCAGGCCTTTTGGAATTTCTACATCAACTGTGTGAGAAAAACCCAAACTCCAAGTCATCTTATTTCCGGCAAGCTGAGTTTTATAACCAATACCCTCGATCTGTAAATTTTTCTTAAAACCGTTTGTTACTCCTTCGATCATATTCTTTATGTGGGACGCGTATGTTCCCCACAGCGCTTTTTGAGCCAAAGAATTTTCTGATGTCGGCGTAAGCTTTATTCCCTCATTATCAATCTCAATTTTTATATCCTTCTTAAAGACACGAGAATTTTCGCCGAGCGGACCGACAACCTTAAACAGATAACCGTTAACATCAGGTGTAATACTGATCTTAACCTTATTATCGACTTTAATTGGTTTCTTGGCGATTCTGGACATAAAATTATTTAAGTGAGACCATCAATTACCAAACCGTTAATAAAACTTCCCCGCCAAGCTTAGCCTTCTTCGCCTCCTTATCGGTCAAAATACCTTTTGTTGTAGAAAGTAATGTGGTACCAAATCCCTGTCGAGCTGGTTTAAGATCTCTGATATTTGAGTAAATCCTTTTAGAAACCTTTGACACTCTCCAAGCATCGGAAATCTTAGGCGTCTTTTTGCCTGTTTTATCTCCAGCTCCAGAATATGCAATTGTTAACTCCAAATGTTTAAAAACTGTCTTTCTGCCTGTTTCAGAAGCTCGATCAACGATCTCAACTTTTTTCAAAAATCCCGCTCGCACCAAAGCATTAGCTATCTCAAACTTAATTTTGGAATATGGCATAACAGCGGAAGAATGACCGGCCATACCAGCATTCTTTACTCTTGCTATCATATCTGCGATTGGATCAGTTACCATGATGATTTTCTTACTCCCGGGATCTTGCCATCATTGGCAAGCTCTCTAAAACAGATTCGGCAAAGATCAAAGTCCCTCATATATCCTCGCTTTCGTCCACAACGAAAACAGCGGGACACTTTTCGTGAACTGAATTTTGGGGTTCTTTGTGATCTTGCAATTACTGACTTTTTTGCCATCTGTCCTTAAAATTTCTTATAAATACGTGCCGACCATACTAGCAAAAATGGCAGTTAGTTGTCAATCTCTTCCCTCTTACCCCCACCTAATATATAATACAAAAATGAAAGAAAGGAATATGGAGAGTCGGACACAG
>CAZWJJ010000031.1:0-9925 GCA_964634555.1 uncultured Candidatus Saccharibacteria bacterium
TATGGGAATATATTCAAAATTAGTGGAAGTTTTGTCTCGTAGGGGTTTGAAAGAAGTGGGAAGAGTAGGTGATAAGTTTAATATAAATGAGCAGGAGCCTGTCGCTATGGTAGAAGTTGAAAAAGAGGAAATGGATGATGTTGTAACGGAGGTTTTGCAGAAGGGTTATGGTTTGAATGGTAAGGTTGTTCGGCCGGCGAAGGTTAAGGTTGGCCAATACAAAAAATAGTATAAGGGATTAGTATAAGAATAAGAATTAAGAAAATATATGTCAAAAATATTAGGAATAGATTTAGGAACGACTAATTCGGCAATGGCTATTGTTGAGGGTGGCGAGCCGAAAATAATCGAGAATGCCGAGGGCGTGAGAACTACTCCATCTATTGTGGCGATTTCCAAGGCCAATGAGCGTTTGGTTGGCCAACTTGCCAAGCGACAGAGCGTAACTAATCCTCAGAATACGATTTACGGCATCAAGCGATTCATGGGCCATCGATTTGACGATAAGGAGGTTCAGAAAGATAAAAGCGCCGCGCCATATTCTGTGGAAAAGAGCGAAGATGGCGGTGTGAAGATTAAGTTGAGAGATAAGCTCTATACGCCGGAAGAGATCTCTTCTATGATTTTACAGAAGTTGAAGATTGATGCTGAGGCTAAACTCGGTGATAAGATTACTGAGGCGGTTATTACTGTGCCAGCTTACTTTAATGATGCCCAGAGAAAGGCGACAAAAGACGCGGGAGAGATCGCTGGCTTTACTGTGAAGAGAATTATAAATGAACCGACGGCTGCTGCTCTTGCCTATGGATTTAATACAAAAAAGAATGAAAAGGTCGCTGTTTATGATTTTGGCGGAGGAACTTTTGATATCTCTGTTCTAGAGATCGGCGATGATGTGATTGAGGTTAAGTCCACCGATGGTGACAGTCATATGGGTGGAGAGGATATTGATCAAAAGATCATCAAATGGATCGTGGATGAATTCAAGAAAGAGAATGGCATAGATCTTTCCGGAGATCCACTGGCGGTTCAGAGATTGAAAGAGGCGGCGGAGAAAGCCAAGCATGATCTCTCTAATGTTAAAGAGGTGGAAATCAACGTGCCATTTATTACATCTGATGCCACAGGTCCTAAGCATCTTTTAAAAACCATGAGCCGGGCGAAGTTGGAAGATTTGGCCAACGAATATGTTTCCCGCTCGATTGAGATCACGAGGCGCGCAGTTGAGTCATCAGGCTTTAATTTTACTGATATCAATGAAGTTATTATGGTCGGTGGACAGACGAGAATGCCGGCAATAATCGATGCGGTGAGAAATCTATTTGGCAAGGAACCTAATCGAAGCATCAACCCTGATGAAGTTGTTGCTGTTGGTGCCGCGATCCAAGGCGGAATTATGCAAGGTGATGTGAAGGATGTGCTACTGCTTGATGTTATCCCTCTTTCGCTTGGCATTGAGACTATGGGAAATGTTTCAACTAAACTTATTGATAAGAATACAACTATTCCGACATCTAAGAGCCAGATATTTTCTACTGCTGCTGACAACCAAACCTCGGTGGAAATTCATGTTCTTCAGGGTGAAAGGCCGATGGCTGCTGATAATAAAACACTCGGTAAATTTACTTTGGAAGGAATTGCTCCGGCTCACCGAGGGTTACCGCAGATCGAGGTGTCATTTGATGTTGATGTGAATGGAATTTTGAGCGTGTCCGCAAAAGATAAGGCGACAAATAAAACCCAATCTATAAAGATCCAGGCGCGCGGTGGATTGAGTCAAGAGGATATAGATAAAATGAAGAAGGACGCAGAGATGAACGCAGCTGAAGATGCGAAGAAAAAAGAGGATGTCGATACTATTAATAACGCTGACGGTCTGATTGTGCAGGCTGAAAGAAGTATTAAGGATGCCGAGGGTAAAGTTTCTGCTGAAATAGTTGCCGGCGTTAAGATGAAGATCGAGACTTTAAAGAAATTTAAGGAAGAGAGAAATATTCAGGAAACAAAAAAGTCCACTGACGAACTATTTGCTGAAATGCAAAAGATCGGCGATGCTGTTTATAAATCAGGACCCGATGCCGGATCTGCTGAGGCGGAGGAACCAAAGAAAGATGATAATGTTCGGGATGCTGATTTCGATGAAGGCAAATCTAATTCTTAGTTTCTTATTCTTATTTTATAATTAAAACGTGGATTACTATCAAGTTTTAGGAGTCGAAAAAAAGGCGTCAAAAGACGAGATTAAGAAGGCATTTCATAAATTAGCCCATAAATTTCATCCGGATAAACAGAGTGGCGATGAGAAGAAATTTAAGGAGGTTAATGAGGCTTATCAAGTTTTGTCCGATGATAAAAAACGCGCTGAGTATGATACATATGGCCGTGTTTTTTCTGGTGCGGGAAATGGCGGACCCTCAGGAGCCGGGGCGAATGGCGGATTTGGTTTTGACTTCAGTGATCTGTTTCGGGGGGGTGCGGGTGGTAATACATCTGGTCCAGATCTAGAAGATCTTTTTGAGGGGTTTTTTGGCGGTGGCGGACGTGGACAGAGATCAGTAAGACGCGGAAGAGATATTTCTATTGATATTCAGATCACTTTTTCTGAAGCTGTTTTTGGTACCAGCAGAAAAGTTTTGATCTCTAAAGTTGGTACTTGCGATGAGTGCAAGGGAACTGGTGCTAAAAAGGGTACATCGATGATCAAATGTGATCGTTGCGGTGGAAAGGGTAGGTTGACGGAATCGAGGGGCTCTATCTTGGGTTCGTTTACAACAGAGAGAGAATGCGAAAAGTGTCTGGGGGCCGGCGAGGTGCCTAAGGAAGTTTGTGCTGTTTGTTATGGCAAGGGGGTTTTGAAGAAAAATGAAGAGATGGACATTAAAATCCCGGCAGGTATTGATGACGGTGAGATGATCAGATTGAATGGACAAGGTGAGGCGATTCCTAGGGGTACGCCAGGCGATCTATATGTGAAGGTTCATGTGGAAAGACACCCTGTCTTTAGAAGAGATGGTGCAGATTTGACTATGGATCTGAATATTAAACTGAGTGATGCTCTCCTTGGAGCTAATTATGACATTGCGACACTAGACGGTGATATTAAATTGAAAATACCTCAGGGTGTTTCATTTGGTGAAATTCTGCGTGTTAAAGGTAGGGGAGTGCCTGTCGATAAACATCGCCGTGGCGATCTTCTGATAAGGGTTTTGATAAAAATGCCATCCAAAATTTCCAAAAAGAGTTCCGAGATGATTGAACAACTTAAGAAGGAGGGTTTATAGAATGAAACAGCATAAATTTTATACCAATTCTGAATCCGCATGGACGGCGATGCTTTTGGCTATTAAAAATGCTAACGAGTCAATTTATCTGGAGACCTATGTGTTTGTTGATGATACTGGGCCTAATTTTGATTTTATTCAGGCATTATCTGATAAGGCACGCGCTGGCGTCAAGGTAGTTTTTATCTTAGATGGTTTTGGTGGGATCTATTTAAGTAGAAGCGCGATTGATAAATTAAGGTCTGCCGGTGCGGACATAAGATTTTTTAACAGTTGGTTTCGTAGGATTCACCGTAAGATACTGATAATTGATGAAGAGGTCGCATTTTTAGGCGGAGTGTCTGTTGGTGAAAAATATCATAAATGGCAGGATCTGCATTTGATGTTGAATTATCGGGTGGTTGTAAAAGATCTGGTTAGATCTTTTAGTCGTTCCTATTTCTTTTGTGGCGGAAACGATGAGAAACTTCTCGCCATGCGTGAAGAATCTAAAATAAGAAAAACCAGATTGTGGCTCCTGGAGCATTTCCCCTGGACCGGTAAATTAATGCTTCGTTCATATTATGAAGAGAAGATCGCATTGGCACAAAATAGGGTGGCTATAGTATCTCCATATTTTGTGCCTCACGGATGGCTGATCAAAGCTCTAGGGTTGGCCATTGCGCGAGGTGTGGCAATTGATGTTATTATTCCGCGCCACTCAGACAGTGGAATGAGTTTTGCTAACTATGTTTTCGCTTCGGAGTTATCAGAGGCCGGTATTAAATTTTATTTAACTAAAGATATGATCCATGCAAAGGCAATTTTGGTGGATGACAGGGTAGCTCTAGTCGGATCTCAAAATATCGATGCCTTGTCTTTTGATTGGAATGCTGAAGCAGGTGTTTCCTTTGAAGAGCGTGAAATGATCCGCGATTTAAAAAATATTATCGATGTCTGGAAAATGGATGCTATTCCCTTAAAATATGAACCGAATATGGAGACGTGGTATCATAGAATAGCAGCTAAGATTATTCGATTGATTCAGCCTATACTTTAATTGTGGTGATCTATCTATGAGAGATTTTTTGACTAATTTTGCAAGATTAACACGCCCTTTGAGTAATGTAAAAAATGCCGGTATTTTTTTGTTGGCTATTTTGCTGAGTCGAGGTTTAGATCTTGTTGATATTTATAGAAATTTTTTAGCCTTCTTATCTTTAAGTCTTGTTTGTTCCGGAATTTATGCCTTTAATTCGTATTCTGACTTTGATATTGACCAGAATAATGAGAATAAGAAACATTACGCCGAAGCTGTAAAATATTTCGATAAGAGGGGTGCATTGGCAATATCGGCACTGTGTGTTTTGGTCGGATTATTTTTAGGTGGAATGATAAACGTTGGTTTTGTGTCGGCTATTTTTTTATTGGCTTTGACCGGCTTCCTTTATTCGTCAAGCTATTTTCGTTTCAAAGAAAAATATTTCTTGGATATACTTTTTGGAGCCGCTTTAACATTTCCGCTTAGATTTCTTGCTGCTTGGTACGCCAACATGGCTATATGTCCGCCTATAATTATTTTATTTGCTCTGGCGGCTGTTAAAAGCGCCGGTTTTATGATCTATAAGGCACAGGATAGAAAATATATAAGTGATACCGGTATTAGTAACTCTTTTGTTGTCTTATCTTTGAATTGGATTGCAGCGATTTCGTTTGCATTATTTGTTTTTTCCTTCGCTGTGCTTTTGTTTTTGTATAATAATCCTGATTATATGAGAGCAAACGGTCTTATGCCCATTCCGGATTGGATTATTCGCATTATGCCGTTATTTATTTTGCCTATATTTGTGGCATATTTTAAATTTTATAAATTTATAAAAACTGGTACAGACAGACTTAGACAAATTGGTTTTGTTTATGCGGTGGTGATTATATTAGTTGCCTTGGCCTTAATAAAATGATCAAGGATTTAAAGCCGGATATTTTTATCGATAAGATTTCTGATATATCTCTGGAACAGTTGTTGGGTGCCAATCTTATATTATTTGATTTTGATAATACTTTGGTTGAACTTGAGACTGTTTTATCTAACTCTAAAATAATTGATTGGGTCAGTCGAACCTCGAAGGAAATTCAATGTTTAATTGTGTCCAATAGTCAAACTGTTTTAGACAGGCGTGATAGCCTCTTGAAGATTTTTCCGAATTGCAAGATTGTTGTCAACCAAGGCTTAAAACCGTTCGGCAAAATTGTTAGCTATATAAAAAATAGAGAAAATTTTGTGCCAGAAAAAACAGTGGTGATCGGTGATAGATTGTTGATTGATATTTTGTTTGGAAAAAGATTGAGTACTAAGACTGTTCTGGTTAAGCCGATCAGCCGGAATGAGGTTTTTTATACTAAATTATTCAGAATTATTGAGCGATTAATTCTTAGCTTTTTATTCTTGAAGTAGAGCGAGAGAAATGAAAGTGATAATTCACTACCTGTCATTGCGAGGAGTTTACGACGAAGCAATCTCTTTCCATAACTATAATTACGTAGATTGCTTCGTAAAGCTCGCAATGACACTTAGTCATTTCTGATTTACCTTGTTTCCGGGTCGAGAGGAATAAAAAGTAGATTGAATACCCAACTTCACTGATCTTTTATTTCGTAATCTGGGCCGATAATTTTTTGCAGTTCGATTCTTAGTTTATCGGCCTCGGCGAATTCTTTATTTTTTCTCATACTGCTCCTTTGTTCAATTAAGGCTTGTACTTCATCACGATTCATCACTTCTTTTATTTTTTTAACTTTTTCAACTAATCTAAACCCTAAAACTTCGTCAAATTTTAAGAGGGTAGCTAAAAGATTGATTGGGTTTAGTCCGTTTTTTATCATTTCCCAAACGACCGCTATGGCTTTAGGCATGTTGAGGTCGTCATTGATCGCTTCGCTGAATTTTTCGTTCCAGTCGGGGTCAATTTTACTGGTCGGATCGTTATAAAACGGGTACAGGGCTGTCGCAGTGTGCAATAATTTCATATATGAAATATTGGCTTGCCCGAGTGCCTCCCATGTGAAATTTAACTCCTGCCGATAATGAGCTGAAAAAGTCAGATATCGGTAAGCCAGCGGATCGAAACCCCTTGCGATTATATCATCGATTGTGTATGCATTACCCAGAGATTTGCCCATGCGATGTCCATCAATTAAAATAAATCCGCTATGCAGCCAGTAGTTGACTGTTTTATGGCTATATACAGCCTCGTTTTGCGCAAGTTCATTGGTATGATGAACTGGCAGGAGATCGATTCCGCCGGCATGAATATCGAAAGGTTCACCCAGATATTTAATGCTCATCGCTGAACATTCTATATGCCAGCCCGGAAAACCGACCCCCCATGGAGAATTCCATTCCATCTGCCTTTTTTCGTTTTGAGGAGAGAATTTCCACAGCGCGAAATCAGTGATATTTTTCTTTTCTGGATTAATTTCAACTCTGGCGCCCTTATGCAAACCCTTAATATCAAGTCCGGCCAGTCTGCCATAATCTTTTTGTTTCCCTGTATCAAAATAGATGCCGTCAGAAATTTTATATGCGAAGCCTTTTTGCTCGAGCGTTTTTATCATTTCGATCTGTTCGACAATATGATCGGTGGCTCTGCATGATGTCGTTGGGCGCTGAATGTTTAATTTCTCACCATCTTGCCAATATGCATCTTCAAAAAATTTTGCTATCTCCCATGCTGATTTACCCATTTTTCTTGATCCCTTTTCCATTTTATCCTCGCCGGAATCCTCCAGATCGTTAACCAAATGCCCAACATCAGTGATATTTTGGACATAGTTTATTTCATAGCCGTTGTATTTGAGAATTCGATTCAATATATCTCCGAAGATATAAGTGCGAAAATTACCGATCGTGGCTTTATCGTAAACTGTTGGTCCGCAGATATACATCGAAACTTTGCCTGCCTCGATCGGAACAAATTTTTCTTTAGATTTTGAAAGCGTATTGTAGAGTTTTAGATCCATCGTTTGTATTTAAAAAGCGTGATCATGAATATAGTTGTCGCCGCCATGGTTCCTAAGATTATCCAGAAGCCGTTGGCTAGGCCGGTTAAAGGCGTCTCGGTTGTGTTCATACTGAAGATTCCAGTCATTAAAGTCAACGGGAAGGTTAAGAATGACATTATCGTTAGATTTTTCATAATACTATTGGTTTTGGCAGAAAAAAGGGAATCATTTGTGTCGCGCAGGTCCATTAGCAGGTCACGATTATTTTCCATCCTTCCCCAGATCTTTTTGTATTCCCCGATTACCATCGCTGTGTAATGTTCATTTTTGGTTTCAAAAAGTCTTTCTTCTCTAATATCTAGTGAGTCGAGGATTTCATCATGAAGCTTTAGCGGGTAGCGAAAATCTATTAAGGTTTTGTTGATTCGAGAGAGCGCATGCACCATTTTATCTTCGTTGCCGGCAAATATCTCATTTTCAATAATCGCCAGATCACGCTTAATGTGATCAAGCTCGTGTTCAACGTTTTTATAAAGAAATTTCATCACATCGTAAAAAATTAATCCCGGGTTTTCGGTATTTTCAGTTTTATCTAGTATCGATCTTGTTTCTAGTTTTTTGGAAACTTCCATGAAGAGATCGAGTGGTTCAAAATGTGAGGTTACTATAAAATTTTTGCCTATGATGAAATCCATTTCTCTAATATATTCGTCTCTTGCCGCGTGCTTGTATTTAGGAAAATGCAAGATTAGATAAATATATTTTCCGTATAAATCTGCCTTGGCCCTCTCACTGGGCTTCATTAATTCTTCGGCGACCAGGGGGTGTATTTGGAAATCGGCGATAAGTGATTCGACATCTTGCCGGGTTGGAGATTCAATATCTACCCAGACAATCTCTTTATATTTATGTTTATTTACCATTATTAGATTATATCAATTTTGGTTCTATCAGCAAAACTTACATTTAAGCCTCTATTTTGCTATAATAAACTGCAATGAACGATAATCTTTTGGATAGACTAAATGATGAAATTCAGGAGCATCTTCTGCAAAAAAAGGCCTTAATTGATGAAAGGAGGGTGGCTTTAGGTTATTTTTCTTATTCAGACTATTTTATTAGTCAGTTAAAAGTTAAAATTATTGCCGTCAATTTGGATATTTCGCATATAGATGACCTTGATCTAGAGTTTATAGATAGGGAAAAATTCAGTGGTGATGTTGCCATTAGGATCCCAAAACTTTTAAAAGAAAAAGGGAGCGCGGTTTATATAAAAGAGGTTGTACCCATGCTTGTTAAAAATTTGCAGTCTCTTATGCCTCAGGGTTATTTTAAACAAGTTGAACATAAGGGGATCTACGTTAATATTTTACTTGATAATAAATTTCTTTTTGATGCGACTTGGCAGGCGGTAAAACAGTCGGAAGTTTACGGACAGTCGGATATTTTTAAAAAGAAGTCGGTGGTCGTTGATTACTCTAGTCCAAATGTTGCCAAGCACCTGCATGCCGGACATATTCGCTCGACAATCATCGGTGAAGTGCTTTGTAATCTATATCAGAGCGTTGGCTATACGGTTCATCGTTTGAACTATATAAATGATTGGGGCGGAATCGGATTTTTGATTGAGGGTTACGAAAGATGGATCGATAAAATTCCTAAGCAAGAATCTCATAATGCTGATTTATATTTTATATATAAAATATTTCGTCGTGCTGAAAAGATTTATGATAGTGAAGTAGAATTTAATCTTTTAACACCTACATCCATCGATGAGCTAGTTGTTTATTTCGGAGCTTTTGGTTCTTTTATCGAATTTAGAGAAAAATTTGAGGACTATAAAAATGCCGCTGATAGAAGATTTAAGGATCTTGAATCCGGGCGCGAGCCGGAATTTTCTCTCTGGAGAAAAATGCGCGAGTGGAGTTTGGAGGAGTTCAACGGTTTTTACGAACTGATGAATATTAGGCACGATTATATCTTGGGTGAAAGTTTCTATGCGCGCAAAGCTCTAGAGCTTGTGGATGAGAGACTTGCCTCGGGAGAGATTGTTTTATTCACGAATGATCTGGCACGTCGTGAGGTTGAGCATCTCAATAAGATGCGAGATGTCGGTGATCTGACCGCAGAGCGTTTTGAACAGTTGAAAAACGAGATCGAAGGAGATATTGGCGCTTGCGTTATAATGCTCTCTAATCACAGAAGATTGCTGGTAAAAAAAACTAATGGCGCCACGCTCTATGCTGTTCGCGATCTGGTCGGCATTGAACATAGAATAAATTCTTTTCAGGCGGCAAAGCTTGTTTATGAGACAGGCGAAGAGCAGATTGAGTATTTTAAAACTCTTTTTGAGGCGAGTGGAGTCCTAAATCTTGATCAGAATCATTCGATCGGCTTGACCCATGTAGCGCATGGTTTATATTTGGATGCTGAAACAGGTAAAAAATTAGCTAGCCGCGACGGTGCCGTGGGGGTCGAGAATATTATCCGTGAATCGATTAAATATTTCCGTGCTAGATATGATGAGCGTGAGGATAACCTTCATAAGCTTAGTGATAGCCAAAAAGACGCTAATGCGCATATGATTGCTGTGGGCTCCATAACATTCAATGATATTAAACAGGATAAAAGATTTCCGATCAGTTTGGATCGTGATATCCAAA
>CAZWJJ010000032.1:0-9712 GCA_964634555.1 uncultured Candidatus Saccharibacteria bacterium
AAATGACAACAACTCTACTAGAATAGATTAGTTTGATATTTCGGTAACGTTTTGTTAGCATTCATAGTTATCAGTTGAACGGTTGATTATACATTTTTTCAAGTCTTAAATTATGAAAAAAGCTTTAATTACAGGTATCACAGGACAGGATGGTTCATATTTGGCTGAACTTCTTTTGGGCAAGGGTTACCAGGTGCACGGTCTGATTCGTCGCGTTTCAACTTTTAATACTGGCAGGATTAATCATCTTTATACTGATCGCCATGTCGCAGGCACGAAACTTTTTTTGCATTACGGCGATCTTTCTGATGCTAATAATTTGAAGAAATTAATTTACGAGATTGAGCCGGATGAATTTTATAATCTCGCGGCGCAATCTCATGTTCGCGTTTCATTTGATATGGCTGGATATACTGCTGATATTACAGGCCTCGGTAGTTTGAGAATCTTGGAAGCTATAAAAGATTATGAGAGCGAAAAAAAGAAAAGAATAAAATTTTATCAGGCCTCATCCAGCGAGATGTTCGGATCATCCTTGCCTCCGCAAAATGAAAAGACTATTTTTGCCCCTCGAAGTCCATACGGCGTGGCCAAAGTTTTTGCATACTATTCTACAGTGAATCATCGCGAGTCGTACGGTATGTTCGCCGTGAATGGAATTTTATTTAATCACGAGAGTCCGCGCCGAGGCGAGACTTTTGTTACGCGCAAGATTACTCAAGCAGTGGCTAGGATCAATGCCGGTCTGCAAGATAGATTGTATTTGGGAAATCTTGATGCCAAGCGGGATTGGGGCCACGCAAGAGATTATGTCGAGGCGATGTATCTTATGCTTCAGCAGTCTAAGCCAGAAGATTATGTGATCGCCACCGGTACTCAGCATTCAGTTAGAGAATTTTGTGAATTGGCTTTCAAGGAGATTGGGATTAATCTGATTTGGAAAGGCAAGGGTGTTAAAGAAAAAGGTCTAGATAAAAAAACCGGTAAGGTGATCATTGAGATTGATCCAGTATATTTTCGGCCGGCCGAAGTTGATTCATTACTAGGGGATACAGCAAAAGCAAGTAAGGTATTAAAATGGAAACCAAGGACAAGTTTCAATGATCTGGTAAAAGAGATGGTTAGAAGCGATATTGATGATCTGGAGAAGAATGATGCGGGACGGAAATAAAAATTTCAAAAATATGAAAATGGAGAAGAATTCGAAGATATTTGTCGCTGGCCACCGAGGCTTGGTCGGCAGTGCTCTTGTCCGTAATCTTACTCGTAAGGGGTATAAAAACTTGATTTTAAAGACTCGAAGAGAGTTGGATCTTTTGAGTTCTAAAAAGGTTGAGGAATTTTTTAAAAAGGAAAAGCCTGATTATGTTTTTTTGGCTGCAGCTAAGGTTGGTGGAATTATGGCAAACAACACTTATCCGGCCAATTTTATTTATGAAAATTTAACTGTTCAGAATAATATTATTCACAATTCCTATTTAAATGGCGCTAAGAAACTTCTTTTTTTGGGAAGTTCTTGTATTTATCCGAGGATGGCTCCTCAACCGATCAGGGAAGAATATTTGTTGACCGGCGAATTGGAGCCTACAAATAAAGCCTATGCGGTTGCAAAGATTGCGGGTATCGTAACATGTCAATCGTACAACAAGCAGTATGGTACAAACTATATTTCAGTCATGCCGACTAATCTTTACGGCACAAACGATAATTTTGACCTTCAGAATTCTCATGTTCTGCCGGCTTTGATCAGGAAATTTCATGAGGCAAAGAATTCTGGTCAGAAGGAGGTTGTGATTTGGGGATCTGGTAAGCCTAAGCGGGAATTTTTGCATGTTGATGATTTGGCAGATGCCTGTGTTTTTTTGATGAATAACTATAACGGCTCGGAAATAGTTAATATCGGAACCGGTGAAGATATTTCCATAAAATCGTTGGCCGAGATGATAAAAAAGATCGTTGGATTCAGTGGAAAGATTATTTGGGATAAGACTAAGCCTGACGGCACTCCGCGAAAATTGCTGAATGTGAATAAACTTCATGGCCTTGGCTGGAAAAATAAAATAGAATTAGAAGACGGCATTAAAGATACGTATGAGTGGTACAAGCAAAATTACAATAATCAGGCCTAAAAAAACTTTTAGTCTTGATGATATTCAGGAGATCTGGCAGTACAGAGAACTGCTTTACTTTTTCGTGTGGCGAGATTTTAAGGTCAAATATAAACAGACAGTTATTGGAGTCGCCTGGGCGGTTATCCAGCCTTTTGTGACGATGGTTATTTTTAGCGTTTTCTTCGGAAAGTTGGCGCAGATTCCTTCCGATGGAGTGCCATATCCGATTTTTGTTTATACCGGACTGTTATTCTGGCAGATGTTTTCCGGCGGCTTGAGTAATGTTAGTTCGACTCTTATTAGTAATGGCTCGCTTTTGACTAAGGTTTATTTTCCACGTTTGATTTTGCCACTTGCTGATTCTGCAAATCAGATTGTGGATTTCTTCTTTGCTTCGCTAGTTTTATTGATCCTGATGTTTTATTACGGCTATTACCCTAGCTTGATCGGTATCTTAGTTTTGCCTTTTTTAGTTATTTTAACTTTAATGTCATCTGTCGGTATTGGTTTAGTTCTAGCTTCCATGAATGTTAAATATCGCGATGTACGTTATGTCTTGCCGTATGTTATGCAGATGCTACTGTTTTTAACTCCGGTTATTTATCCGTCGAGCATTGCTGGAAAATATTCTTGGATTTTAGCTATCAATCCGATGACCGGCGTTATTAAGGCAGCGCGTGCATCCTTGCTTGGAACAGAGCCGATCAATTGGCTATTGCTGGGAATCTCCCTGTTTGCCGTAACAATAATTAATATTCTAGGTTTTATCTACTTTAAAAAGACCGAACGATATTTTGCGGATATAGTTTAAATATTATGACTCCGATAATTGAAGTTAAGGGTTTGTCGAAGAAATATAATATCGCCCATCAGAAAGGCAAGTATGTTGCTCTGCGCGATATTATAAGTTACGCCTTGCGCCATCCAATTAAAACTCTTAAGCATCGGACTAGAAGAATTTTGGGTTGGGAAACTAAAGAAGAATTTTGGGCGTTAAAGGGTGTTGATTTTACGATTAATAAAGGTGAAGTTGTCGGTGTGATTGGCAGAAATGGCGCTGGTAAATCGACGCTTTTGAAAATATTGACCAAGATAACTCCACCGTCTGAAGGCGAGATTAAGATGTCTGGACGTGTAGCTTCGCTTCTGGAGGTTGGTACAGGTTTTCATCCTGAACTGACTGGTCGCGAGAATGTCTATCTTAATGGGGCAATCATGGGTATGACGCGCGTGGAGATAGCCAACAAGTTTGACAGTATCGTGGAATTTTCGGGCATAGGCAAATTTATCGATACGCCGGTAAAAAGATATTCGAGCGGAATGTATGTTAGATTAGCCTTTTCTGTGGCGGCGCATTTGGAACCGGACGTGCTTTTGATCGATGAAGTTTTGGCTGTCGGCGATGCTGAATTCCAAAGAAAATGTCTGGGTAAAATGGAAGAGGTTACTCATGGTAAGGGGCGCACGATACTTTTTGTAAGTCATAATATGAGCGCTATCCAGAAGATCTGCAGTAAATCCATACTTTTAGATAAGGGCAAGGTGGTTATGCAGGGGGATACGAAAGATGTGGTTGAGAGATATTTGAGCGATGAATATCAATCCGGATCAGAAGACGAAAAAATATTTCCTCTGAAGGAGCGTGATATTGTTATTGAGGATTTTTCTGTTATGCAAAATAACATTAAGACAAATTATATTGACAATGATGAAGGTTTTGAGATCAAGATTAATTTTGAAACCTTGAAAGACTTGACTGGCTTTAGAATTGGTACTTATATTAAAAGTACTTTGGGTGACACGATCGCTAGATCTTTTGTTTCAGACTGGGATTCTAATTTGGAGAAGATTGGAGCTGGAAAATATCATGCGATATTGAAATTTCCCTCCAAGCTTTTAGCACCCGGAAACTATTCTTTGGCTTTAGGGGCCAGCTGTTTTGGCCAGATCGATTATATGAGCAAGCATAATATTCATAAAAATATTACAGTATCCAAACCTTCAGATTACAATACCGCCCATCCGAATGAATCTTTTTCTGCCAATCCCGCAGTTATATTAATTAATCAACCATGGGATCTTGTTAAAAATGGCTGAGGCGGGTGAAATTTTCCAAAAGATCAAGGCGCGCCTTTTAGGATATCTTCGGCGGGCGGCTATTTTTTTGAGCCCAACTAAAAGGTTTAAAACCCTATTGTACCATTTAGGATTTTATAAAATCAGTAGACGATCGATTGCGGGTATAAATTTGGGTTCTTCAGATATAAGGATTAAGGGGTTTTTGAATATTGATGCTAGTTGTTTTGCTGATGCGGATATCGTAGCTGGCGTTGAGAATATTAAATTAGGAAGCGGCACAGTTTCGGTGATTTATAATTCACATGTTTTTGAACATTTAAGCCGCAATGTCTCATTAAGGGTTTTGCGAGAGTGGTATCGTGTGTTGAAGCCTAGCGGCCATTTATATATTGCGGTACCTGATCTGGAAAAATTGTTTAATAAATATCTTGAAAATATCAATCAATACGACAAGGATGAAAATCGACGGGTAGCCGATAAGATCTGCAATATTATTTATGGTGGACAAGTTAATAAGTATGATTTTCATTATTATGGTTATTCTTTTGCGACATTGAAATATCTTTTACTGAATGCCGGATTTAAAAAGGTTGAGAGATTTAATGCGTCAGAGGTATCTTTTTTGTCTAATATTACCGATGGTGCGTCATCAGAAATCTCACTTAATATCAGGGCGACGAAATAATTTTTCTATTTATGAAAACTATTCTTTATCAGGGGCCGAGCGCTGGATCAGCAGAGGAGAGATTGTTCGAAACTGGTGCTAATGATATGACTCAGCAGTGGCGGGAATTGCGTCGCAGGCTCAATGATTGGGGATATAAATTTACAACCGCCGACAACAACTCTCTTGATAATTGCGCGTGGATTTTATTCAACGACTCTTTTAGTGTCGATGGCTTTGAAGAGAAGCCAAGAGACTGGAGAGGGTTCATTAAGCAGATGCTGAATATGAAAGCCAAAAGCAGATGGCCTGTCCGAAATCTGTATCAGGAGGCCATTAAAAATGGAATGAAAGACAGGGTCGCTCTGATTCTTTGGGAGGGCAAGGCGGTTAATCCGAATAATTACAATCAGGAGCTTTTTGACAGGTTTAAATATATTTTTACATGGGATGATGATCTGGTCGATAACAAAAAATTTTTTAAATATATGATGCCGACGCCGATCAGGCCGGTGATCACTCAATCAGTGCCATTTAGCGAAAGGAAATTACTGGTAAACATTTCTGCTCACCGTTACTCTCATTATTCGCACGAACTTTATTCCGCGCGAAGAAAAACCAGTAAATATTTTGATACTCATTATCCGAATGATTTCGATCTTTTTGGTGCTAGATGGCATCGTCCGTTGACCCGGCTCGAGCAGTATTTTCCCTCTCTTGTTATGAAATTTTCGACATGGCGCGGCGTTTCGCCTAATAAACTTAAAACTATGTCGCAGTATAAGTTTAGTCTGTGCTATGAAAATATATCAAACGTCAAGGGCTATATTTCTGAAAAGATATTTGATACGATTCAGGCAGATTCGGTGCCTATATATTGGGGTGCCGATAATATTGAGGATTATGTTGATCCAAAAGCATTTGTCGATCGAAGAAAATTTAAAAGCGATAAAGATTTGGCCGATTTTTTATTCGGCGTTAAGGAGGCAGAGTATAACGATATGTTGGTTGCCGGCCGAAATTATATAAAAAGTGATCAGTTCAAGCAGTTTACGCCTAGTGTATTTTGCGATCGGTTAATGGAAGTTTTGGATATTAAACCTGCAGATGGGGAGAAATAAAAATGGATACAAAGCTATACTTTTCGACCTTGATGGTGTATTGGTTGATATGCCCAAGGGTCATTATGAGGCGCTGAATAGGGCGCTAAGACTATTTGGTGCGGAGATCGGCGAAGATGAGCATGTGAATGTATTTAACGGCTTGCCGACAAGGAAAAAGATCGAACGTCTGGAAGAGTTGGGGCGGCTTCCGGCAGGATTGAAAGAGTTTATAAATGGTATAAAACAAAACTATACAAAGGAGATCATTCCAAAATATTGTCCGCCTAACTATTCAAAGATTATTTTGTTGAAGTCTTTGAAGAGCCGGGGATATAAGCTGGCTTGCTGTTCTAATTCAATCAAGGAGACATTAAATATGATGCTGGTGTCTGCAGGGTTGATTAATTTTTTTGACCTAATAATCGGAAACGATGAGGTAAAAAATCCCAAGCCGGATCCGGAGATTTATCTAACTGCGTTTGAAAGATTTGCTCTTGATCCTGTAGAGTGCATTATTGTCGAGGATTCTCCTCATGGGCTTGCGGCGGCTCGTGCCAGTGGTGCAAGAGTCTTGGCGGTGCGAGGCTGTGATGATGTTAATATTTCATTATTCGATAATTTGATAAAAATATGTTGAATATCGTAATTCCAATGGCCGGCCGAGGTTCGAGATTTCAAGACGCTGGATATGCGTTTCCAAAACCGCTGATCGATGTTAATGGCAAGGCGATGATTGAGTTGGTTATAAATAATCTTCGGCCGAAGACAGATCATAGATTTATTTTTATTTGCCAGAGAGAACATTACGAAAAATACGATCTATACAATATTTTAAAAAATGCTACTGGTAACAGATTTGAAGTTATTCAAATAAATGGTGTTACTGAAGGCGCGGCCTGCACGGTGCTGACTGCCCTGAAATATATCAATTCCGATGATGAGCTTGTGATTGCCAATTCGGATCAGTACATAGCTTCTGACATTAATCGTTTTCTCGCTGAGGCTCGCAAGGGCAAAAAAGATGGATTGATTATGACATTTAAGGCCAGTCATCCTAAATGGAGTTACGCTAGGGTCAATGGCTTTGGCCAGGTTTTAGAGGTTGCGGAAAAAAGAGTGATTTCAGACAAGGCAACAGTTGGCGTGTACTATTTTAAGGCCGGTAAGGACTTTGTTAATTCCGCTCAGTCAATGATTGAAAAGAATATACGACACAATAATGAATTTTATGTTTGTCCGGTATTTAATGAAATGATAATTAACGATAAAAAAATCTATGTTTCGGATATTCCAGTTGCAAGAATGCATGGCCTCGGGACACCTGAGGATCTTCGATCATTTCTTTCTAAGATTGATGAAGGTTCGATTAAGATTTGATGTTTATACTTACTCACAGAGGATTAGACCCTTCCAAAAACGACTATTTTTTAGAGAGCAGTCTGGAGGCTTTTAGCGATCAGGTCGTCCGGGGTTTTGGATTGGAATTTGATCTGCAAATCACCCGTGATAATCGGATAATAATTTCGCATGATAGTAATTTAAGCAGAATCTCTGGCGGCAAAGATAAGCGTTTAATAAAAGATGTTGATATAGAAGAGATAAAATCTATAGCTTTTGACAATGGTCACTTAGCTGGTTTAGATGAGATGATTGATCTGCTTAAGAGTGCAGAAGATAAGTGCCTTTTCGCAATTCATATTAAATCGTCGTTTCAAAAAAAGGAATATCTAGATATTTTATTGAAATATATTATTGATATCGATTCAGAAAAAGTGATCTTCTTCGATTTGAAAATCGAGACAGCGAAATATCTCAGGGAAAAGAGATTAGATCTAAAACTCGCGGCTTCTGTCGCACATACTTATGATATTCGGCGTTTTAATCTATTTACTGGAGGGACGCTCCTGTCTATTCCAGAGGTTATAAATAATAGGCAGATATTTGATTGGGTTTGGCTCGATGAATGGGATCGGATTGACGAAGATGGGAGGTCTAAAAAGTTTTATACAGCAGAGAATTTTAATATATTCCGGCAAAATGGATTTAAAATTGCGCTGGTTACGCCGGAGCTGCATCGCGGATCTCCCGGTTTGTTGGCCAATGAAAAACATGAAGACGCCGAGGATTATGATAAACTATTTTTGAGAATTCAGGAGATTATAAGTTTAAGGCCCGATGCTATCTGTACGGATTATCCTGATAAGTTAAGTGAACTTAAAAAAGAATGATTAGAGAGTTTGTAATTAAAATCTTCACGTTAGCCGCCCGATTTGGCCGGCGGTTCATCACGCTCCATTCGCGGCCGGTTTTTGAAGATCAGTTAAAATTTTCCGGCACTCAGAATTTGTTTGATGAGAAATGCGCGATTGTGATTCAGGGCCCGATTAAACATGAAAATAGTTTTACTTTTGAGACGGTGAAGTTTTATAGGCGCAACTATCCTTCTGCGACAGTTTTGCTTTCGACATGGAATGATGAAGACGTGTCATCATTTAAAATTTTTAATGATAATAAATTTAAAATTATTCAAAGCTCTAAGCCATATCATGGTCCATGCAATGTAAACATGCAGATCGTGACCGCTGGTGCCGGTGCCAGTGAAGCCTATAAATTGGGTTTAAAATATATTCTTAAGACCCGTTCGGATCAGCGCATGTACGGTGTGAACTGTCTTGAATATTTGATTAATATGATCGATTGCTTTCCGGTTTTTAATTGTTCAATTCAAAAGAAAAGATTAATTGCTACAAATACCGGTACGACCAAGTTCCGACCGTATCATTTTTCTGATCTTTTTATGTTTGGTGATGCCGAAGATATGAAGAGCTATTGGAATCCTGATCTGGTCACGGATCAAAGTATTGACCCTAAGAAGTTTCTTGCTGAGGGTTATTTTTTATTCGAGTATTTAAAAAAGACCGGCTGGAAGCCAGACGGAACGATGGAGGATTTTATGAAGGCTCTCGGAGAGCGTTGCGTTGTTGTTGATAACGAGAGTGTCGATGTCTTTTGGAATAAATATACAATTTATCGCGAATATCGTTTAAAGAATTATTTTGATCCAATCAATGAGATAAACTTTAAGGTATGGTTGAATGAGGCATATACGCCGGCAAGCAGAAAGATGTTGACTAATAACAATAAATAATGTAATCTTTCGATAGTTTTTAGAGCACCTTGAAATAAAAAGGAGGCTGATGATTATGGTTTGTGCATATCGGCATCCGGCCGACATTGTTAAGGATCTTGATATGAAGTTGATTAGAGGTATGAATGTTGTTTTTATCAATATGCCTCTTCGTGAGTCCGCGGCGCCGAATGTGACACCGCAGGGCCCGTTGCTTCTGGCGACAAATCTGCGCCAAAACTATGGCGTTCATGCGACAATAATCGATTTGAACGGGCATCGGATCAAAGATGAGATGGCAGTTAGAAGAAATCTTCCTAATGGCCGACATCTTTTGCCTTACGAAGCATTCCAATTGATTTGCGATCACTTCAGTAGATATGGAACTCCCGATGTTATCGGATTTTCCGGTAAAATTACAACTCTCAAATGGCAGGAAAAGATCGCATGGATGATGCGTCAAATATTACCGAATGTCTTTATGGTTTCTGGCAATGGGCTGGCAACCGAACTTAAGACTGGACTGTTTAATTATATTCCTGAACTTGATGCGGTTGCGCGATCTGAAGGCGATGATGTTATTTTGAAAATCGTCTATGATGCAATGCTTATTAAAAAGAGGGGTTTT
>CAZWJJ010000033.1:0-2287 GCA_964634555.1 uncultured Candidatus Saccharibacteria bacterium
TATCTTTATAATAAAAAACCCGGCAAAATGCCGGGAATAAAAACCTATCAGTGGCGATGATTATCTTCCACAATCGGATACTTATAAACTGAATAATCAGGGGTTAGGTAATCATTTTCATCAATAGCATTGACCATATAGTCACGATCGTCATGACTAAGCTCGCTCAATATATCCATCAGCATTTCGATCGACTCTATACGATTTTCATGTTGTGTCTCGATCTTCTTCTCAATGTAATGTCGACGATTGATATTATGAAAATGCTGCTTATGTTGAAAATTTCTAGATCCATTGGGTGAATTTTGCGTATTATAATTTCTCAATCTGCATGGTGAGTTATGAACGTCATGATATACACCATGTCGTTCAATATTTGAACGATTACAGTTGGGATGTCTAACAAGCGGATGATCATGCGGACGAGCTCTGGCCAAATTCAGAAGAAAAAAGAAGATAAAGACACTAGTAGCAAGAACCTTATCAATCTTTCGGATCATCCTTCCTCCTCTTGTTAATGGTCATTTATCAAGGATCAAAAGCTGATGTATTCAGCCGCATCTGGTTTATTAGACTAAGACATTTATATTATTTTGTCAACTTATCAACCGCTTCTAATGAATGATATTGCCAAATCAATACCACCAATATCAGATAATAGATGGCGATCTCAACGAAGCCCAAATTCGGATTAAAGGATAAACCAAATTTCGCAGATAAGCTGATAACCAAGATTAGATAGTCCAGGATCGGTGCTAAGATCAATGCAATAAGCCAAGCAATCGATTGCCAGAAAAAAGATAAAATAGCTAACGCAAACCCCAGTGAGATCACGGCCGGAATTATCGGCACTACAAAAATGCTGACTAAAAATGCCGTCAATGAAAAATTTTGAAATTGGGTTATAACAATCGGTGCGGTCATTAATTGAACAGAGATAGTAATTAAAAAAATCTCCTGAATTTTTCTGAAGCGCGAGGCCTCATCAAACTTGAAAAGATATTTTAACGCTGGCATCAGATAAATAATTCCGATGACAGCCAGAAATGAAAGTTGGAAACCAGCATCATAGGCAATTATCTTCGGATTTTGTAAAGTCAAAATAAGCGCGGCTAAAAGCAAGGCATTCTCCGGTGCATATAATCTACCAGTCCTCAAAGCAAGGAGAGAAATGAATGCCATTATGAATGACCGAACAGCCGATACAGTAAAGCCAGTCATCGCAATAAATAAAGTTATAAAAATAAATGTCACGACCAGTGCGTATCCACGAGAAAAAAACCAACTAAACACCGTAGAGAGTAAAAATATAAAGATAGCCATATGCAAGCCATCGATCGCAGTCAAATATCTCGCGCCGCTTTGTGAAAGATCATTAGCGAGACCAATTGGGATCTTTTCATTAGCACCGCTCATAATACCGTAAAGCAAGCCCGCCTGATCAGCTGAAAGGAATAACGAATAGGCAGCATAAGTAGTACGCTTAATTTTGAAGAGATATGCTAGCAAAACGTTGTCATTATCGCGAGAAATTACATTGATCAGTGAATGATTCACGGCACCCACCACCCTCTCTTTTGCCAGATATAAACCAAAACTATCATTTTTTGGTTTCTGAACTATGCCACTTACCTTAAGAATATCTCCGTAAAAATATTGCGGATAAAGGCCAGTCTTAATTTGAATTTTACCCAGATCAGTTTGCAAATAAAATATCTGGCTATCTGAACTTTCCTTAGGATCATTTATGATCATCCCCTGTTCTTGTATATTTTCAGGCAATACTCTAACCAATGTTCGATAATTATCATCGTCCCACTTATAGTAAAAACCGCCGATCAATAAAAACAATCCGCAAATAAAGGCTGTGCGAACTTCAACCTTAGAATATTGTAGGCCAATAACAAAAATTATGGACCAGATTAATAGCTGTAAAAAAGGAAAACCAATACTTACTACGAAAATGCCTGTTAAAAAAGATGAGGCGGCCAATAAAAAAACCAGCGGGTAATTCACGGCGATTAATTAGACCAACTACGATACTTAGCCCGTATATCGGCGATCCTGGCCGGATCAATATTGTTATAGATTGCCAGCCAATTATCGGCAATTTCAATCTCTGCTCTTGTCAGATCAATTCTACCAGCACAGGCTTCCTGATAAAGATAAACCTCTACCACATCTTTATCTCTAAAGCCAGGCGACGGAGATGCAGCCTCTGGAAAAAGATTTGAGATATCATTGTTTCCACCCAAAGCCAAAGGAATTAGATGATCGATTTCATAAA
>CAZWJJ010000033.1:2297-9174 GCA_964634555.1 uncultured Candidatus Saccharibacteria bacterium
TTCATAAGATCCGCGCGGTTGCGGATATGATATTCCGTATTCAGCATAAACGCTCTTGCGTAATTTTAATGAAACATTACGAACAGTTTTAGTATAACCACTGACGCAGATCTTAGATAATTCAGGATTTGGAAAAATTGAACCCGGGGTGCATTTAGGATCCGGCAAAGAACCATTGATTACACAGCCGGAAATTTTAGAACGCACACCGAGTTTTTTAGCTTCTTCCGGTTTCGCGGCTAGTAAATCAGCCAATTGAGCCTTCTTTTGGTTTTGATCTTCGTATTTTGAATAATAAACCGAAGCCAGTGACCAGAGAATTAAAAAAAGAAAAACACCTAGAATTCGCCGCGAGGATTTTAAATTCACTATTTATTCTTCCAATCCTGTATTACAACTAAAAGCGGACTAGCCAAGAGGATTGATGAATATGTACCACAGAAGATTCCAACAATCAAAGCAAGGCAGAAATATTTTACGGATTCAGAACCGAAGAATATCAGGGCGATCAGTGTCAAAATAACCGCCAAGGAAGTGTTGATCGAGCGTGACAAGGTTTGCCTTATACTCATACCAACTGTCTCATTAAAAGTCTTAAATTTTCGCAATTTTAAATTCTCACGAATTCGATCAAATACAACGATTGTATCGTGAACGGAAAAACCCAAGATTGTCAAGATCGCCGTCACAAAAAGCGAATCGATCTCAATACCATAAGCATGGCCAAGGTAAGCAAAAATGCCAAGTGGCACCAGTACATCATGTGCCAAAGTTATAACCGTAACCAAACCGTACTGCCACGATTTAACGACTCCGGACACATGTCGAAAAGCAAATGCTATAAAAAGTGTAATAGCCAAAATAACCAAAATAATAGAATATAGAGCCTTGGTTTTTAATTCACCACCAATTGTAGGCCCGACGGAATTAAATCTTTTATCATTAACAGCAACGCCATCAACGGCCAGAGCTTTAACAAGCGCAGCGCGATCAGATTCCTTAAGATCTCTCGCTTTAATAATCAATCCCTTATCACCGTATGGCTGAATAGTTTCCTGAAGATTAAGAGGCTCAACAGCCGCCTTAATCTTAGAAAGATCAGGCATGCCAGCTGGATATTCAACCTCCAAAAGAGAACCGCCAGTAAAATCCATACCAAGATTAAGTCCGAATATCCAAACAGAAACCAATGAAGCAACCATCAAGATAAATAAGACGCCGACGAATATTTTACTATTTTTTGCAACAAACATGAAAATTATAATTTAAAACCATGGCCGAATAAAAACTTCAACACCTTGCTCTGCCCCCTCAAACCAAAGGCAAGCAAAATTGTTCTTGTAACCGTGATCGCGGTAAACATACTGGCAATAACGCCAATAGCTAAGGTTAAAGCAAATCCCTTGATCAAACTTGTACCAAACCAGAACAAAATAATCGAAGTAATGATTGTCGATAAATTACTATCGCGGATAGACTCCCATGCCCTCCAAAAACCTTCGCGAATGGCATCTTCAAGCACTCTTCCAGCCGAAAGCTCTTCTTTAATTCGCTCGAATATAAGAATATTAGCATCAACCGCCATACCAATTGTTAAAATAAATCCAGCAATACCGGCGGCAGTCAATGTAACAGATAAAAGCTTAAATATTGCAAGCATTAACACGACATATATCGATAAAGAAATTGTTGCCAAAAGTCCTGGCAATCGATACCAAACTATCAAGAATATGGCAACAAGGAAGAAACCAATTACACCAGCATGAACATTTTGATTAATAGCTTCCTCACCCAAAGTGGCACCGACTTTTTCGGTCGAGATGAGTTCTATCGGCACTGGCAATGCTCCCGCATTTAATCTACCAACCAGTGTTTTAGCTTCATCGGCGCTAAAGTTGCCGGTGATCTGCGCCTTACCGTCTTTGATTTCCTCTCTAACAACCGGGGTCGTGATAGCTGCGCCATCAAGATAGATTGCTACAGTTTTGCCGATGTTTGCCTTTGTTAAATCTGAAAAAAGTTTTGAACCGGCCTCATTAAATGAAAGGGAAACTGAGAGCGTAAAAGAGTTGGAATTAAATTCTAGTGATGCCTTCTCTAGATAACTACCTGTCAGTGGAGTAGAAACATAGTATGGATCCTGCTGAACAAGTGAGAGATCGATATCTTTTGGAATAGGCAATTTCTTATCTATAGCATCCTTAATTTTGGATTGTACATCGAGTATCTTTTTCCTCTCATCAGCCGGCCGTTCAGTTTTAAACTCCAAAACCGGAGTAGCACCGATCACAGAAACAGCCTGGGCAACGTCAGTAACTCCAGGTAACTCAACAGTCAATCTGTGCTCAGAAACGCCAGCAACAGCAGAACCGTCTTCGAGCTGAACCACTGGTTCCGAAACACCAAAAAGATTTACTCTTCTCTCAATAACATCACGAAGAGACGACATTGAATCGCCTAATGTGCCAGCAGAAATTTTAGATGTATCAGCTCTATAGATAAGATGTGTTCCACCCCTCAAATCAAGACCGAGCTTAAATGGCAATACATTCCAAGACGAATCTTTATTACCCTTATTAATCTCAGTGGTATAAATAAAATAACCAAGAAAAACACCGAATAAAATAAAGAAGATAGCCAATAGTCTGGTTTTATTCATTCCATTAGAAAATTAAAGAATAATCTGCAAATACGGCCTATAGAATAACTATTTTCTTGCCGAACGCGCATCAAACTATTATATTCATCCGAAAATAAAAAACAACCCTAACAGAAGGAGTGTTAAGTTTAAAGTCATGCTGAATCGGCAAAAAATCTACAACCCACCAAGCATGACCAAATTTTTAAAAAGCATAGCAACCGTTATGGGACCAACTCCGCCTGGCACCGGCGAAAAGACCCTTGCCTTATCAGCACAACGAACATCAACATCGCCGACAATTTTACCCGAAACATCTACGGTTGAAGCATCAATTATAATAGCGCCAGATCGAATCATCTCTGGCTTAATTAAATTTGGCACTCCCGGTCCCGAAACAACTATATCAGCCTGACTTAAAACGACTGAGGAAATATCCGGATTCCAATCAACCTTATCAATAGCCGCAACTTCGCATCCCTGATTTTTAAGCCAAGCTTCTACTGGTCTGCCCACCAATTTTCCACGCCCAACCACAACCGCCCTTAAACCCTGAAGATCCTGCATACCATTTATATCTAAAATCTCCTTAACTGATCCAACAACTGGCGGTAAAATCCTTGATCGACCTTCGACAAACAATCTTTGCGCAAAATCAGACAAAAGATCAACATCCTTATCAACTGGCAAAATATTCAAGACTTCTGATGAGTCAATATTTTTCGGCAGGGGTAACTGTACAATGATTCCCGAAGGATTATCCGCTAAAATATCCCTGATCTCAGAAATCAATTCACGAGTCAATATGCCGGCCCCGTATCTAAAAATCCTAACCTCAACACCAATTTCCTCGCCAAATTTTTTCTTTTTATCAATATACCTAGCAGAGACCGGATCATCGCCAACAAAAACAATAGCCAAAGACAGCTTTCTCCCGATCACCTTTTTCTTCAGATCTTCAGCGATCTCATTATTTATTTTATTGCCGTCAATTATCATCTGTGATAAACAAAACACTTGAAGATCCAACCTCCAAGTAAGAATTACGATCTCAAAACTTTGTTAATCTTCTTAGCGAGCAAAACCATATCCTCCTCATTTTTTCCCCGTGTTGTTTCAGCCGCTGTTCCCAATCTTATTCCGGACGGGTCCATCGGATTTCGAGTATCAAAGGGAATGGCATTCATATTGACTATGATCCCCGCTTTCTCTAATTTTGTACTGGCTTCCTTTCCGGAAACACTCTTGCCGTCACGCCAAGTATCAACCAGAATCAAGTGGGAATCCGTCCCGCCGGAAATAATTCTCCAACCATGCATGCCGAGTTCGGCGGCTAAAACTTTTGCATTCTTCACCACCTGCTTAGCATATTTTTTAAACTCCAAGCTCTTTGCCTCCTTCAAAGCCACAGCCACAGCGGCGATCTGATTCAGATGCGGACCGCCCTGCATGCCGGGAAATACAGCCTTGTCAATTTTTTGAGGCAACCCGCGAGTATCTCTGCGCGAAAATATCATCGCGGAACGCGGGCCGCGCAAGGTTTTATGAACTGTCGTCGTAACAATATCGGCAAATTCAAAAGGGGTTGGATATACTTGACCCGCAACTAATCCGGCAAAATGAGACATATCAACCATAAGCATCGCGCCGCAAGCATCAGCAATGTCCCTAAATTTTTTAAAATCTATAAAACGCGGATATGCAGTGAACCCAGCGACAATCAATTCCGGCTTCTCTCTAGTTGCAATCTCGCGAAGTGAGTCATAATTAAGAACTTCAGTATCCTTATCAACGCCATACGGAATCTGCCTCCAAATCTTGCCAGTAATTGATACCTTATGGCCGTGAGTAAGGTGGCCGCCGTGCGCCAACTCCATTCCCATAATCTTTCCTCCTGCCTCAACAAGAGCCAGATAAACAGCGACATTAGCTGGTGAACCGGACAGCGGCTGAACATTCACCGCCCAAACATTTTCATCCAAACCAAAAAGATCTAAGGCTCTCGTCTTGCACAAAAGCTCAACTTTATCCGAGATCCGATTTCCTCCATAATATCTCGCGCCCGAATATCCCTCAGCATATTTATTAGTCAAAACTGAACCCAGCGCCAACAATACGTCATTTGAAACATAATTTTCAGAAGCTATAAGATTGATCGCCTTCTTCTGTCTTGCCGCTTCTTCCTTGATCAATTTTTCAATCTGTTTATCTTTCATAATTTTAGATTTTAATTTTAAGTTAAAAATTATTAAACCGCGAATTCGAAAATTTAATTAACTTAAACCATGTTGGTAATATAACACAAAAATATTTTTTTAGTAACAAAAAACCGCGCGATGCGCGGGTAAATAATTCTACTGATCCTTAACGTCATCTCTTTTGATGCCACACATGTTACAACAATCCCTATCTCTGGCACAGACATAGCAAAACTTCCATGCAACACAATCACTAAATCGGTCACAGTTAGGACAAACTCCCGAAGCCGCAGCTATCGCGATTCCCCTATGTCGATGACAAATATAATATTCGCCTTCTCCCCTTTTTCTCTCTTCCCAACTTAAATTTGTATCTTCCATCTACTTACCCCTCCTCATCCGATTCATCATCATCCCTATCTTCCGGAGCATTATCAGACAAGTCTAAATCCTGATCAAAAAGTCTTAAACGAAAACTATTGAGCATGACATCAACTTCATCAAGGGTAATATTACATTCAGAACAACCTTCAGCAATATGCTTCATGAGCTCACTATCATCACTAGTACTTTCTTCAAAATAGTGGAGTACACCTAGCAACTTATCTCTAAAATCCACACCTGGATGTTTTTTCCCATCTTCTGACATTAGATCCTCCCGATCTGCAATTAGCAAGCATTTACAAAGATCAAAAGACCTCTCTCAAATTACTATGAGTCTGAACCCTTGTCAACTAACGCATACCGGCCATCCTCTTTCTCCAGTGCTTCTCTAGAGGAATAGCTATATTCAAATCCGCACTCCCTACTGATCTTAGAACCATCAACTGGAATAGGGAAACAGAAAAATCTCCAGCCGCCGCGAGATGTCGGTATCTTACCTTGTGATAAATGCCACGCAATGAAAAAAGCAAATCTAATTAATATCGGTGGGATCTTTATGACGGTTTTATTAAAAAGCATCCCCATATCTTTGGCGAATATCAAATCGTTCGGTGAAAGAATATATGTCTCGTAGCCGGAATGTTTTTGACCGGAAGGATCCCCAAAGGTAAACATAGCGACAGCATCCGTAACATCATCCTCATGAACATATTGTCTCACCCACTTATCAGAACCCACGGGGATGAAAGGTAAAACATTTTTCAAAATATTAAGAAGCCCAACCTTTTTACTTTCCATACTCCGACCCCTCGGACCGGTTATAGATGACGGCCGAAAAATAACTACCCTCTTAGTTTTATCGCTCGTCTCATATAGTTTTCTTAAATCATTCTCAATAATTCTTTTTTGATTGCCATACATCGACTCCTCTTCACTCAATGCATCATCTTCCGTAAAAAGATGACCAAGATCATTTTCAACAAATGCTCCGTAGCTCGAAATGGTGCTGAAGTAGATCAACTTTTTAACAAAATCATTTTTAAAAACAAAATCAAAAACAGCGCGTGAACTTTCCATATTAAGGCGATCCTGAAGAGCCTGCTCGTTATACAACTCTTTTATTTGCCAAGCACAATGAATCACAACTTCCGGCTTGTTTATCTTTGCCGGTATCTTCCAAATATTATCGGCCAAATTGGCGGTTATCCATATGATCTTTTTATTATCCTTCAGCAAAGCTGGCATCGGATTCATATCGATGGCAATTATTTTTTCAAGATCAGGACTACGAGAAAATTGATGACAAAGCATAGCTCCCACATAACCTGCAGCGCCAGTGATCATTATTACTTTGGGCGAATTATCGTTCCTCATTGTTAATTTCTATTTTTATCTATATTTGATTTTATAAACCAGCTCTAGAAAGAAGTGTCTTAACCGTTTTGAGCGCTATCTGCAAATCTAGAAGCAATGATCTATTTTTGAGATAATAAAAATCATAAGACAATCTCTCCCGTGACTCTTCAACTGACCGCGGCGGAAGATCCTGATGCACTTGAGCCCAACCGGTCAATCCTGGCTTGATCGCATAGCCCATTAAAAAGTGAGGAAGCCCCTTTGAACGCTCTAAAACAAAATTTATAAATTCCAGCCAGGG
>CAZWJJ010000034.1:0-9052 GCA_964634555.1 uncultured Candidatus Saccharibacteria bacterium
AAAAAGTGACGGGTTCAATGTGTTTTACTGTATTAATAATGTTAGCAACCATCAATATCTCTCCTTTCTTGATTAACGAGGCGATTCTAATGTTATTGTTAAAGAACTTTGTCCCAACTTTTTAATAGACTACAATATCACGGGTAGTTATGTCAATAGCAAGACAATCAGATTATCTTATTCCTCCTCAGAACCATCAGCCTCAGTCATCGTCCCTCTTTGGGCCGCCTCTTGCAAGGCCTCCACAATCGGATCAAGATCACCAGCCATAATCTTCTCTATATTGTGCCAAGACTGTTTGATCCGATGATCGGTAATTCGATCCTGAAGAACATTGTAAGTCCGAATCTTCTCCGAACGATCGCCGGTACCGATCTGCCCCTTTCTTTCAGCGGAAAGTTTTTTAGCCTCCCTCTCCTCTTCAAGCTGTTCAAGTTTGGCAATTAAAATACTCATGGCCTTTTCGCGATTTTTAAGCTGACTTCTTTCACTGGTACATCGAACCATTATCCCCGAGGGCTTATGTAAAATATGTACGGCAGTTTCAACCTTATTTACATTCTGGCCGCCAGCTCCACCTGAACGCGAAAAGCCAATCTCCAGATCACTCTCCTTGATCTCGATATTTTTAACGGCACGAATTGGTAAAATAGCAACTGAAGCAGTCGAAGTATGGACTCTGCCCTGTTTCTCGGTCGCAGGAACTCTCTGCACGCGATGAACACCCATCTCATATTTCAACTTACTATAAACTCCATTCTTGCCTTTAATTTCAAAAGAAGCCTCCTTGTATCCACCCAGCTCCGCCTCCGATTGATCGAGCGGCTTGAATGACCAGCCCTTGCTAATCGCATATTTTTCATACATTGAAGCCAGATCTTGAGCAAAAATTGCCGCCTCCTCGCCACCGGCGCCAGCGCGAACTTCCAAGATCACCTCATTAGGATCAGCCGAGGCTTCGCTTTCATCTGCCTTATTTATCTCTTCGATATTTTTGGCGATTGCCGAAATATTTTCTTCTAGATATTTAATCTCCGAACCGGCCATATCCGCCAAAGTCGGATCAGAATCCAATAGTTTTTTTGTCTCAGCGACCTCAGCCATCAAACGATCATACTCATGAAAGAGATAGATGGTTTTAGGATTTGATCGAAATTTTTCTATATCTATTGCCATGGGATAATTTTATAACAAAAAGATCCGAAATTAAATTTGACGCAATCAACCGAGAACGATCAAATTTATACCGGATCTTTTTCTATGTTACTTAGCTTTTTTAGAAGCCTTAGGCTTAACTGCGGCCTTAGCCTGTCGAGCCTTAAATTTCTCAACTCGGCCGGCAACATCGAGAATCTTGCTTCCTTCGCCCGTAAAGAACGGATGACAGTTGCTACAGATCTCAATTTTTATATTTTCCTTAGTGGAGCCAACAACAAAAGCGTTACCACAGGCGCAGGTAACTTTGGCTTCCGGGAAGTACGTTGGATGTATCTCTTTTTGCATAGTTGAACCAATATACCAAATATTGAGTTTCTTGGCAAATAAAACTACATATTTATTCGAGAAAACTCCTTTATTGGTGTCATTGCTAGCCTGCGAAGCAATCTACGTTACTTACCATCTTTTAGAGCAAGAGATTGCTTCGTCGTAACTCCTCATAATGGGTAATTAGTCCCCTTTTGGTTGATAATTTTCTTGTTTTTAAAGAAAAAATACCAGCTGAAATATTTATTACGATTCTTCTTTTTGACGCCGCGATGGTTTCTAAAAAGTATTTTGGCGGTAGAGAAAATTCCTTCTTGCGAATTGCTTGTCGGGGCGATGTTCGGATCATTTAGAAAGTGGGACATATCGGGTACGGCATGAAAAATGAGACTGCGAGCTCGCTGAAGATCACCCCAAACCTTATGGCAACCGTCTAAAGATTTTACATAAGCACCAAACCGATTTTCCCAAACAGTGAATCTGTTTAAAAAGTTCGCTTTCTCTTTTTTGTTTTTAATTGCCGTAACCGTGAGAAATATCCCACGTAGCTCTTTGGCGGCAGGATCTTTTGGAAAGCGTCTCAGCCAAGACGTTCCTTGTCTTAAGATATGATACAAACATCGTTGGATCAGGATATTTGGCCATATGGCTCGCAGAGCTCTAATTACCTGCATATTTCCATCTATCGTAATGGCCTTAGGATAGCATCCGTTCTCTTTTAATTCTCTGAAGAGCGAATACGCCATAGCGTAATTCTCTCGTACTCCGAAATCATATTTGATCGTTAATCCTGATAAATAGTCCGTGACCGCATAGATACAATGTTCATGTCTCAAATATGTTCCGTCGGCAACCAGATACTTAAATTTAGAGTAGTTTAAAGGCTCTTGAGGAGGTTTCTTTCCTAGCCATTCCGCGATGATTCTCTTTAAAGACTTAAGACTACGCTTGCTTATGTTGTGTAGCTGCCGTACGGAATATCCCTCCATGATCCAATCGCGAAACCACTTTTGTTCTCGATTGAGCTTATTTAATTTATTGCGAAAAACAAAAGAATTTCCGCATCTTTTACAGATAAATTTCTGTCGTCCGAACGTTGTTTTTCCATTGCGCGATAACTCATATTTTAGACACTCAGGACATTTTTTTTGATCATGTTGTTGAACTAGTTTAACAACATTATTAAAGCACCTTTATCCTTAAAGCTAAAAGTATCATTTCATCAACCAAAAGGGGACTAATTACCCGCAATGACAAATAATGATCTTAGTCGTAACTCCTCATAATAACAATTATGGATTTCATACACTGTCTTTCGTTAAAAATTACTTGTGGCCTATGGCCTAAATAAAATAAATATCTGGCAAAGATCATTGCGAATCCAGGGTATCGATATCTTTCTGCATCGAATTTGCCCGCGCTGCTACGCTGGCACCATAACTACCTGTATATCTTCTCCAATTTGCACCGGCATAATATTTAGCGGCGGCACAGCTTTCTTGCGAAGTTTGAGTTTTATAGATCTGTTTGCAGCCATCAAGAGCATCATTCAGGTAAAGTGCCGTGGCTGTAAAGGCATCTAAGTTATCAAACGGCGAAGCAAAAGAAGATTTAGTAACAGATTCAACTCTACTCTTGTAACCGGTTTGTGCGCCCACATCCCACCATGTCTTAGGCATAAATTGCGAAGGCCCCATAGCGCCGCCATATTGACCGTCTTTTGATATGGGGCAAGAAACCGGTGTCGTATTTGGATCCTTGCCTATATTTTGCATAATATACATAAACGAAGGCTTCTGGGAATCGCTCATAACTGTGGCACTCAGATTATTCCATGGCGTATTATAAAAACATTTACCGAGATTTTTACCAATCACGCCGTTCATCCCTGACTCTTGAGTCAAGATTGATAAAACAAATGCGGCCCGAATACCAATAGCATTCTCTGCCACCCTCACCAGCTTCAAAGCATCACCAAAAGCCAACTCCCCTCCGCCAGTAATCTTCAAAATTCGATTCTTAATTTCGTTCACCAGAGCGATCTTTTTTGCAAGAACATCCTTATAAATCTTCTCCTGTCCCTTACTTTCTTTCAAAATTCTATTCTTCTCATCTTGAATGACCTGCTGTTTTCTCTGATCAATCACCTGAAGAGCTTTTAAAGCTTTTTCCTTATCCTGTTTATCCTGAAGATCTTTTTTATTTTGTTCTGCTGTTGACTTAGCTTGTTTTATTGAGGAAACGGTATTACCTATGGAATATTCTAGCGAATCAAAAGTACCGAGATCTTGATAAAATTCTGAAATATTTTGACTCGTCAAAATGACCTCCACTAATGATGCCGCTTCAACTTCGTTTGTTTTCTTAATGAGTTCGGCCGTTGTGCTTTTCAAACTATCTATCTTAGTTAAAAGATCGTCTATAACTTGCCCCTTCTGATCTATGCTATTGTCTAAAGTCGCGATAGTCAGGTCTCGAGCTTTAATCTCAAACGTATTTTGATTTATTTTGTAACCTAAAATACTTAGATCTCTTTCTAGGTTTGTTGACTCCATCGCCTTAACATGAAGCAGATCTGTTTGCTGTTGAATATCAGCCTGACACTGCCTTAGTCGCGCTTGCAACATATCTTGAGTCTCATTATCGGTTACAGAATCACAAGAAGCCGGATCAGCTGCTTCAGCAAAGATAACACCACTAAACAGTAAAAATATGATGGATATCGAAATCAAAAACAACCAATATATTAACTGCTGATCTGCTTTTTTATGTACAAAAAAAATCCCCATCCAATAAATTATAGCCCCGATTCTTGATTAAATCAAAAGTGGGGCTATAAAAAAAGTTAGAATTTATTATTTTTTAGGTGTGGTAGAACCTTCAGCGGCCTCCTCGCCCTCTTCAGGCTTCTTACCCTTCTTTTCAACTTCTATCTTAGATAGATCAACCGGCACAGTCGCCTCTTCGGTCTCTTCTTTTCCAACTGAAACCAGAGCGATAATATCATCAGGCGAAGCGGTTGTTTTAACCTTAGCATCAACATTGAGATCCTTGACAGTGATCTGGTCTTCCAAGTTAACTATTTTAGAAACATCGACAACAAATTCATGAGGCAAATCTGCAGGCAAGGCTTCAACCTCGATCTCGTGCATTACCTTAACCAAAACTCCACCGAATGTTTTAGCCGCCGGTGCCACGCCCTCAAATCTAACTGGGATCGATACTCTTATAAGTCTATCAGCTTTTACCATGTAAAAATCAGCATGGATCGGCTTGCCAGTCACATTATGAACAGAAACCTCCTGGATCAAAACTTCCCTCTTGCCCTTAGGTTCATGCAGAGAAATAATAGCGGACTCACCGGCCTGCTTCCATACTTTCATGAAATCTTTGGCATCCACAAACAAACTTAAAGCCTTTTCACCTGATCCGTAAACAACAACGGGCAAAAGACCAGTCTCTCGCTGTTTGTAGAGCTTTTTTCCAAAAATGTCTCGATTTTGCGCCTTTAATTCAATCATCCTGTTAGAAATTTAAACCAATAAACTCGAGGCCTGTATAACACATCGCTTAAACTAGTCTGAATTTCTAGCGTTATAACAGGTTTCCAGAATTATATCTATTTAAGAATAAAATGCAAGCGTACAGATACTGCCCACATAATAATTATTGTCTTCTAATGGCCTCTCTTGGAGAAATTATAGGCATTGTAACGTGGAAAATTGAACCCCTCTGAAGCTCAGATTCAAACCAAATCTTCCCGCCCCATGATTCCACAAACGATTTGGCCAGAGATAATCCTAGGCCTATGCCATTTGGAAATGCTTGTTTAGAGTTACTGCCTCTATAGAATTTGTCAAATATTTTCGACTGTTCATCTACGGGAATTCCTATGCCGTGATCAATCACAGAATATTCAATCCCGAAGCCACTTATCTTCATTCGAATTTCTATTGAACTATTATTTTTTGAATAAAATATGGCGTTAGATATTAAAACTTGTATAACTTGGCGCACAGCCTGAAAATCCATAAAAGCAAATGGGAACGGATCGGGCTCTTGTTTAATATCAATTCTCAACTGCTTTTCCAATATTATATCAGTGAAATCCCTAATAATATCTGCGGTCAGAGATTTGAGATCAATTGAGGTCAAATTGAACTTGACACCCGCAACATCAGGACGAACAGTTAAAAGCAAAAATTTCATCAGATTAACCAGATTCTTCAGCTCCGCCAATAATGAATTTACAATATCGGCCTGTTCCCGATTTAAAGAAGAGGCCGCTAAAGCTTCAACCTTTTTCTTTAGATCAACAATCGGCACAGAAAGCTGATTTGCAGCAATAGCCACAAATTCTGTCTTAGTCTGTTCAAGTTTAGAAATTTTATCGGCGGAATTATGCTCTACAGTAACATCAATAGAAGAAGCAATTACCTCATTAATTTTACCTTGATCGTCGTAATTAGGAGCAAAATAAATATGGCACCAATCATTGCCTGTCCCCGGAACATGCTTAAATTCCAAATCAGAAGATTCACCCTCAAAAGCCCGACGAATGCCCCGAGCCATCTGATCTTTATATTCATCAGCCACAGACGACATGTAATTCCAATCATGAAATTCAAGACCGTCCTTCAGATGATGTTCAGATCTACCAATCTTATTTATAAAAGTTAACTTACCGTCCCTATCAAATATTTTTATGCACATAGGTGATGAATCAGTAAGAGATCTATACCTCGATTCACTTTCCAAAATCGACTTACGATTCGCCACATCTCTCGAAATATCTTGTATTATAACGAAAAAATTAAAAGTACCATCTTTAACCCTCTCCAAGACGCCATCTAAACGGGCAAAAATTATACTTTTATCTTTTCGAACAAACTGAAGTTCAAAATCTGTCACATGCCCATCTCTTTTAAAAGTATCTCTTAGGCGTTGACGATCATTAACATCTCTATAAAACTCAACAGACATGTGTCCCACTAGTTCAGACTCGTGTTCATAACCAAGCGTACGAACTGCAAAATCATTTATTCTGAGTATTTTTCCGTCCTGATCAGCCACCAATATTCCTACAGGGGCAGAGTATATCAGGTCTCGAAATCTGGATTCTGAATCTTCCAGATCACTCTTAATCAGACTTAAATTTTCGGCCATTTTATTAATGCCCGTTGCAATGTTTGTAATTTCATCACCACCGGTCGATTCTGCCCTCGCACCCAGATCACCCCTGCCAATCAGATCTATTATTTTTCTTTCATTATTAATTCTTCCAACAATACCCTTGGTAAACAAATAACCCAAACCACCAGAAAGCAACACTGCCATAAAAGTTGCTATGACTATTTCGTAGTATAATGTCATGATCGGAATATCAGCAGCCTTTTTATTAATCTCCACTATCATTACCCAATCTTGACCAATCGGACATGCCCATGCGCCATACACATCATTACCGGTATAGTTTATATATTCAGCCACAGACTCCTCATTTTTATCAAAACAGGAGTTAGTGGCTAAGGTATTAACCTTCTGTTTAAAAACAACATTCGGATCTGAGTTAGTCATCAATAAATGGTCCCTTCCTACAAGATAAAAATTAAAACCGCCAAATATGTTACCACTAGCGATACGTTCAGGTTGTGAACCTAATTTTTCTAAAGTCTCTCCCTGTAAAAGGTTATTAATCTCATTCTCCGAAATATGAATTATCATGGCGCCTATATCTTGATTAGTGTCCAAAGAATATATAGGAATATGAATAAGAAATTCCGGAACAGAACCAATCATTTCCGGTATTGAAGACATATGTGATTGCCCATATTTCGCTGTTGAAAAATGAAATGCTTGAGGAAGGTCAACAACAGTACCGATCCGATCCGCCACGGTGGAAACAATAATTCTAGAACTTTTATCTATAATATCAGTACTAAGTATGTCTGGGGCCAAAATTTGTTTATTTTTAATAATATAATCACTGAGTTCACCCGCTCTTACAGGATCATTATTTTTCTCCAATGCCGCCACTTCACTTCTTATATGTCCATCAGATGACCAATCTGAACCTCTTATTTTCTGCCACTGAAAATATGAAAGTATATTCCCCTCCGCCAACTCCGCGGCTACGGTTAAATCTTTATATAAATCCTGCTTAATACTTTTCTCTGTTTGTGAAAACGAAAAAATCGCGATACCAGCTATCGGTAAAAGAGAGATTATAAGCATCATTATTATGAATTTCGGAGTGAGCCTCATTGAGCTATTGATTTTATTTTAACATGCAAACAAAAAAGGCGAAACACCTTCTGTGAATTATTTTAGACAAGGGTAGATTTTTTGGATTCACAGTATTAGCTAAATTCCTAAATATAAGTATTAAAAAATACAATTATAATCCCGTCCGTGAACTCTGTTTCTTTACAGTCATATCACGTAGAATTTCAGCTAATTTATTAGCTTGACCCAGGGGCTGCCAAGGAATCATGACCTTATTACTAAAATCATCTTGACCTCCAGCAGCGTTTTCAACTACAACATTAGCCATGCCAAATATTCTATCTGTAAAATTTTGAAAAACCATGACATTCTGAATTGTGCTATAGGGAATATTTTTCTCCTGAATTCCAATGACTCCACTATGTAGAAATAAATATTCAGGAGTTAATTTGAACATAAAGTTGCGCTTCCAAACAAAACCCATAACTAAGTTTATAATGTAAAAAAATAGATATACAATAAAAAACCAAATCAATTCTATATAACCTGATGAAATTTTACCCGCCAGAAAGAAACTCGGAATTAAACTAGTCAATGGAGACATAAAGATTGTTAAAAATATGGACATAACCGAACTACCTACAAAATTTGAAACAAACCAGCTATGCGAGAAGGGATATGTATTAATAGAAACTTCTCCGGTAGGTAAAGTGGCCGGCGATGTCATTATAGGTGTAATAGGTATATTATTAGGACCTTGTCCCGTGATTTTATCTAATAGTAATCTCTTCAATCTCTCAGCTGTCGCTGAATCAACTCCATCGATATGGGCCTCAATTCCAGATGTGAGTGTGGCGCTGGCAATATGAACATCATAAAGCCCCATTAATCTATCCCATATATCCTGATCGACATAAACATCCTGTACTTTTTGATACTGTATATGGATTTCAGTAGGTGCAAAAACCCCTTTTTGTATAGTCACAAAATTATCCCCAACATCATAATAATAACGGCTAATATAAGCCCTAACATAAATGCCGTATAATACAATCTGAATAATATAAAGTACTAAAGATACAGCCATTAACACCGTCAATGTTGAAACGAATCCAGCTATAGAGGGAGGCACTATGAAAATCCAAAGGGCGGGCCAAAAGATCCATAAAAGCTTCTTCCAAAATTTTCTCCCCGCCAATGGATACTGTTTTTGAAATTCCGATGGTTGATTCATATTTTTATTTTATTCCGCTAAATAATTTTAATCGTTTTTGCACCATCTGCTCAACAGCCTTGACTGATGGGCCAAGAATTTTATACGGTGCAACTTCGTTTGGATCGG
>CAZWJJ010000035.1:0-4363 GCA_964634555.1 uncultured Candidatus Saccharibacteria bacterium
TTCAAATACGGCCCATTCACTATCGGCACTGTCCGACCAGAGACTAAGTTCGGCGACAAATATGTCGTAATGCATCCCAACGACACGCGGTACAAAGAATATAAAAATGGCCAAGAGATCAAACTCGAGTGGATCAACGGTCCAATCACAGCGACAATCATCAAAGACGAAAGTGTCGATCCGGAATTTGGAACCGGCGTTATGACCATCACCCCATGGCATTCACAGATCGATTTTGAGATAGCCAAGCGCCATAATCTCGACATGGAGCAGATTATCGATTGGCGTGGCAAACTTCTGCCGATCGCTGGGGAATTCGCCGGAATGAAAATAACTGAGGCTCGGCCGAAGATTGTAGAGAAACTTTCAAGCAAGGGCCTCTTAGTAAAGACCGACACAGAATATAAGAATGCCGTCAAACGTTGTTACAAATGCAACACAGCTATAGAACCACAAATTAAAGATCAGTGGTTTGTTAAGATGTCAATCCTAGCCAAAACAACGATCGAAGCGGTTGAAAATGATCAGGTGATCTTCTATCCGGAGCATTACAAAAAAATCATGCTCCACTGGCTCAAGAATATTGAGGATTGGAATATCTCCCGACAGATCGTCTGGGGCATACCGATCCCCGCTTGGTATCACGAACCTAAATGTGTAGCGAAGTTTGGCCATGAGGGAGATGTTGTAAAATGCAAAGAAATTATTGTTTCAACAGAGAAACCTACCTGTGAATTTTGCAATGCGGAATATAAAAAGGATCAAGACACATTTGACACATGGTTTTCATCCGGCCAGTGGCCATTCGCCTCTCTTGGCTATCCGGATTCCGACGACTTCAAAAAATTCTATCCGACTGATGTTATGGAAACTGCCGGAGAAATTATATTTTTCTGGGTGGCGAGAATGCTGATGTTTGGCCTTTATCGTACCGGCAAACTCCCCTTCCATACCGTCTATCTTCATGGATTGGTAACGGCTCGTGACGGCAAAAAGATGAGTAAGAGTAGGGGCAATGTCATCAGCCCGCTAGAACTGACAGAAAAATACGGGACAGATGCTCTTCGCATGGGTTTAATCATCGGCAATACTCCCGGCACTTCAACCGCCCTCTATGAAGACAAAATCAAAGCCTATAAACATTTCGCCAATAAAATCTGGAATGCTGCGAGGTTCGTATTGATAAATATCGAGGATCTTGATCTCAGCACCAACATTAAGCTCACTGAAGCCGACGAGAAAATTTTAGCCGAACTAAACAGTGTAGTTAAAGAAGTTACCGGGAATATCGAGGGTTACAGATTTTATCTAGCAGCGGAAAAAATTTACCATTACTTCTGGCACACTTTTGCTGATAAAATTTTGGAAGAATCTAAGATAAGACTAAATCAAACTCAAGATAAAACCGACCGCGCATCAATTCAGCTCGCACTCTATACGATTCTCAAGACATCGTTAAAAATTCTTCACCCATTCATGCCATTCATTACAGAAGAGATCTGGTCCTTACTTCCAAAAACTTCGACTGATCTTAATTTATTAATAGTTGAATCATGGCCCCATTAGTTGATCCTCTGACTTTATTTTTATCCATGACAGGTGGCATCCTGCCAGCAGTGCTTTGGCTTTGGTTTTGGTTGCGCGAAGACAATAAACATCCTGAGCCACCGAGACTGATTGTCATCACCTTTCTTCTTGGCATATTTGGCATCATTCCAACATTTTTTGGAGAATCTTACTTTGCTAATCTTATTAATAATCCGGTTCTCATGCTCACAGTCTGGGCATTTATTGAGGAGGTATCTAAATTAACTGCGGCATATCTTGGGGGTCTGCATACAAAAGAGTTTGATGAACCCATGGACGCAATCATTTACATGATGACGGCCGCTCTCGGATTTTCTGCCGCGGAAAATTTTCTATTCATAATTAACTCACCTTTTTTACAAAAAATGTTACTGACCGGTGGTATGCGTTTCGTTGGTGCAAGCTTGCTTCATGTACTGGCCTCCTCGGTAGTTGGAGCCACACTTGCCCTAACCTTCAATCGCGGATACTTTTCAAAAATCTTGGCCGTCATAATGGGGATATTCACAGCCACTGCATTGCACACCACCTTTAATGTCTTTATACTTAATAGTAACGGCAATAGTATCTTCGGAGTATTCCTATCTCTCTGGCTAGCAATAATATTTCTGATCCTATTTTTTGAAAAATTAAAATCCGAAGATTCATATAATAAATAAGAATTATCAACTCCGAAACGAATATCAATTCGTTTCTGGTCTCCATAAAATCAGAGACTAAATTCAACCAAAACAAAATGAAAAAAGAAAGAAGATCATTTTTCGAACGGCTCACCGGCTCTGCGGAAAATAGTTCCAAAATTCGTCAATCCAAAGAGGAAAATTGGGCTGAAAAAGATGATTTCACTGGTGCTCAACTCGCTGTAGATGTCTATCAAACTCCAACAGAAGTAATTGTAATCTCCATGATCGCTGGAGTTAAGGCTGAAGATCTTGATATTGATATCACACGGGAAATGGTTGTTATCAAGGCCAAAAGAGAAGAGCCGGAATCGCCAGAGAAAGAAAAATATGTTCACAGAGAATTATACTGGGGATCATTTGGCCGAACGATAGTTTTACCAGAAGAAGTTGATGCTGATAATTCAGAAGCTGTCGAAAAACATGGACTTTTAATAATACGCATGCCGAAGATTAACAAAAACCACTCAAGGACACTTAAAGTTAAATCTCTTTAAAATCATTTTAGAATTTTAGGAAAAATAAAAAAGGGTTGCTTATGGCAACCCTTTTAGCTATCAACTGGCAAGTCTAGGGACATTATTATTCCGACTATCAAGGAACAAAATCCTTTCTTCCTCGGTGAATCCTGGAGATTTTGTGATCGGCTTCATCTCAGAAGATTTATCGAAAGCTAAAAAGGCCAAAACATTTATTAATTCCACAATGACTTCTTTGATAAACAGAATTAGCACCGGACAAAGAATAATCAACGGTATCTGCGAGTTGAATAAAGTACACAACACAACACAACACAACAGAAAAGAATGCCGTCAGAAGTAACTTCACTAGCCGATAATCATTCGACGTTGCCAATGCCTGAAGATCCATCGCTGGGTCATTCACCTCCGACAAATTTTCAATCTTTTTTTTAACCGACAATTCCCGACATCCATGAATTGCACAACCATTTATTTTGTAGCACTCAGCACAGTGAGCCGTATCGCATCGAGAACAAAATATTTCAGAGATCATCTGATGCCGCCAGGCGCCACACAGAGGGCATTTGACACTAATTGAGTTATTCACACAAGCCTCCGATCTCCTATCAGTAAATCTTATCGTGGACATTGCGCTCTCCCGTTTTAATCTCGATATATCGGCATAGAAATTCTTCGGCATAACGATCTTCCCGAAACGCAGTTAAGAAATCAGCTACACCGATATCATCCGGCAACTTTTTCAAATCCTCAATCTTAGCCGACCAACCGATCATCTTAAGTGCTTCCATAACTACATCTCTATCAAAAGCTAGATCAGGAAAAAGCGCAAGTAAGCGCTCGGAATTTTTCGGCAAGTCAACCACATCTTCCGGCTTAAGTCTTCTGCCCCAATTTCGATGAAGCGTACAGATACCAATATGAGGAATGTGGAAACGAACTCTCCCCTCGCTTATACGATACGGTTTGGCAAATTCTGTTGATACCGAAACCAGATTACCAGATGACCAGTATCGCCATTCTTTTGACCGCAAATCATATCTTGCAAACCACGAAAGATGAAATTCAACCAATCGGCCACGATCGCTATAGAGTTTACGTTTTACGGGACCACGAAATAGATATCCATCTTCTTCCAACTCTAGATCTCCACCAATATAATCCAGATTATAAAGAACGGTATCCCACTCGATTTCCCTTCTAGACATTCAGGCCTCCCTTTTTCAATGTTCAACATCTCATAATATCCATCCAATCTAATTCAGAAACTAACATACATCTTATTCTGTGTCAATAAAATGAAACCGCCCAATCAGGCGGTTTATTATGGTGCCGAGGGCCGGACTTGAACCGGCGACCCCATGCTCTTCAGGCACATGCTCTACCAACTGAGCTACCTCGGCGTATTGTTTAACTTTCAACATTCTACTCTCTTAAGGGGTCGCCGGCAATTTACATGAACCGGCCTCCTTACAGGAGCTGTCCACTCATTGGACTTTTTGTTTCGTTACTCTCACAAAAATTCTCAATGAGTCTTGCGAAGCTCCAAGCATTCGCTTCTCACCCCATGCTCTTCAGGCACATGCTCTACCAACTGAGCTACCTCGGCGTATTGTT
>CAZWJJ010000035.1:4463-6309 GCA_964634555.1 uncultured Candidatus Saccharibacteria bacterium
TAACTCTATATAATCTATTGGGTTTTTGTTGTCGAGTCAAGCCGTTGTAATATTTGAGGCGGTAACTTCAAACTATTTGGATCAGGAATATTAGCGGCCTTATTCTTAACATTTTGAACAGTTGATATCACATCATTATAGGTTCTCAAAAGCTGATCGATATAAGGCTGAAGATAGTAGTAAGTTCCAAATATCGATCCGAGTATTAAGATCCAATAAATGGCTCTAAAAAACTTACCGATTCGCGCCGTTCGTTGCATACCCCGAAGGATCTTATTATTCTCCTTAGTAAGTTCTAATATTTGATTCAATTGATCGTCGCTCATATATAAATACTAACAAGAAAATTACATATCGGCAATGCAAGTAACTGAAGCATAAATATTGACTTATCTAAAATTAATGATATATTACTTTTGGCATTAAACTAGAACTTTGAAAATCAACTAGGGGGTCATAATGGCTAAGATTTTGATCGTTACCAAGGATGTGATGGAATTCAATCTTTACTGTCCAGTTGTTAAGTTATTGAAGAACTTCGATCATGAAGTTATTATTATTGCCGAGGGTGTGTCGATACAGATGTGGAAAAATGAAGGCCATGAGATCTACGGGGGCTTGCCGAAAGATGGCGACTTTGATCCAAATACCAAGATCCGAACAGACATCGACCCAGAAGAGACACTGAAAAAATTGAAGCCGGACATAGTCATGAACGGACTCGCTATACCGATTAACCTCGGCGAAAAATTCGGCCTCACCGCAAACTATCTCAAAATTAAAGTCGGCTTTGTAGAGGATCTCTGGGGTGTACATTGTCATTCCCAAGCAACGCCGACTTTTATTTGTACACCAGATGAATATGGCAGAGATATGATCCATAGCTACTATAGACCGTACATACCTCATGTTCACGTTACCGGATCACCGGCGATCGACTCATTACTACAACTTCAACCCGATCCAGTAACAGAAAAAATTATCCGCGCCAGTGGCGCTAAAAGAGTAATTCTTATCGGTGGCCAAGATGAATCGACCACTCCGATGCTTGAGGGTTTAATTGAAGTCCTTAAGCAAATTTCGGCTAGTAAGTCACGATATCATTGCCTCATTATTCCACGCTTTCATCCCAAATGGACAAGCGATCCGTCAAAAAAACCGTATCTGGACAAATGGAACGAACTTTTATCACAGATTCATGAACCCCATAAGGTTTTACGCACAGATCCGTTAGTGAACACACGAAGACTAATTTTATCCTGCACAGAAATTGTAAGCATCTACTCGAATATTCTAGTCGAAGCAGTGGCACTTAACCGACTTTCTGTCAGTTGGAATTCCAAAATAGGACAAAATAAAATGAAGGCTAGTCTTAATGTTGAAACTTTTCCTCTCTGCAGATTGGGAACAATCAAAGAAATATGGGAAGCTAGCAACTACATAAACACAGTGCCGCTATTCAAAAGTGGTTATTATAAATATCTCGTCTCTGAAGCCAAAAAAGTTGTGCGATCGGATGGCAAAAATACCCAGCGTGTCGTCAAAACAATTATGAAGTACTTAGACTGAATTAGATCAGATAACTCAAACCGTTTTGTTCATTGAGCGAAACGGTTTTTTAATTCACAAAACTCTCAATTACCACAAGCAAAGCAGAAGGAATCTCCGACCACGTCGGCAGGTACTTTTCGATCTCGCATGCTCGATAACGAAAAGTCTTTCGATTCCTTTCCACAAGCAAAGAAGTTTGCTTGTTCGGGAGCATAAATCACTCCGCTCTTATGCCCCCGAAAGGAATCTCCGACCACGTCGGCAGGTACTTTTCGATCTCGCATGCTCGATAACG
>CAZWJJ010000035.1:6409-9004 GCA_964634555.1 uncultured Candidatus Saccharibacteria bacterium
AGTTTGCTTGTTCGGGAGCATAAATCACTCCGCTCTTATGCCCCCGAAAGGAATCGAACCTCCATCTCTCCCTTAGGACGGGATTGCTCTATCCATTGAGCTACGGGGGCAAAATATTAACCGCGACTAGATAGTAAAATCACTTTATCGTAATTATCAGCTTTTGACAATCGATTTTTTTTGACTTGCTCGCATTTTATACAACTATGAACTATATTTTCACCTCTTGCATCTTTTTCAAAACCTATCGGGGCCATGAGTCCGCAACAACTCCCCAATCTATCACCCGGATTTATATCAACATGTTTGCTCCAAAGGCACTCTGGACAATGATTCGTATAGCCATCACCAATCACGAAAAAGCTGCAATTCTCGCATTTAAAATCTTCAATTTTTCTTATGAAAGCCATCAAATTAATATATCAGAAATTAATCAAGAAAAAAGCCCCGCCAAAGGGCGGAGCATGACAGATTGGCATTACTTCAGATCGTAGTTCCACTGGGGTGGTTCATCGACAATTCCTAGTACCGCATATGCCAGAGCCCGACGCCACGGATCGGTCATCTTCTTGTACACGGCGCGGAAATTTTTAGGATCCATATCGTTGTTATCACTGGGATCAATTACAATAGATCCAAAAAGAGACTTCAGCGACCTCAATTGATAACGATGCATCCCAAAATGGGAATGCACGAGCAAATATTCACCGTAACAGAAGACCAGATCCCCGGGCTCAAGATCATTAGCAGCATCTCGACGCACCATGATCTGATGGCCCAGCTCGGCCGCGCCTCGAGCCTCTTTCATCTGAACCGACAGAGAGCGATTATCTATGTAATCCATTTCATAACACTGCGACGAAAACATGAACGCTATGGAGATAATCACAAAAATTCGGGTGAATGTACTCAACGACCACCATGACTGGGAAATGGATTCCATAAACCAGACCTCCCCTGTTTGTTAAATTACAATTTCAAAGCCTTGTAAATTATACAGAAATTATGATTATTGTCAAGTAAATTAAGGTAACTTCTTTAGAAATTAAATTAGTGCGGCTGGGGGGAATCGAACCCCATCTAATGCTTGGGAAGCACTCATTTTACCACTAAACTACAGCCGCGTTTTATAATTATTATCAAATTACCATAAAACTATCACTTACCAGCCAACAAAATCCTTAAATTTCTGCCAAAAACCTTTATCGACTGTTGATGATGCTGTATCAGTCGCTCCTTCATCGGTATTCAAAACTACAAGGACCTCTTCCCCCGACTTAGTAATCTGAAACTTATCACGAAGTTCCTCCTCAACCCCCTCCTTAGTATCGAGTCGTTGAAGCTCTAAGGTCAATTGGTCTTTTTTCTGTTTTAAGACCGCGAGTTTTCTATCAGATTCCTGTCTGTTAATACTAGCCATCTCATTTTTTTTGTAAATATCATAATTGGCACCCAGAAGAAGTATTATGCTAATCACCAATACCGCCAATAACACACGAGACTGCAATAGCAATTTCAATCGTCTTTTTTCTTGTAAATAACTCACTCAAACAGTATAATATACCGACATTATGGCTACAATATTGTTCAAAAAGAAAAATAAGAAGAAGGTGAATATTATGTGGGGCATCGTCTGCTTCTTCATTGCTGTCAGTATGATCCTGCTTTATATTCCCTCTCTTTTTAGCAACTAAAAATCCTGACGCGGCTCTTACGAGCTAATTTTTCATTATCTTAAGAAATACGTCTTGAGGAATATTTATCGTACCTTTGCCGAGATTTTTCATCTTCTTCTTACCTTTCTTTTGCTTCTCCCTCAACTTCATTTTTCGAGTGATATCACCGCCATATAAATAACCGGCAACATCTTTTTTCATACCAGAAACAGAGCGTGAAGAGATTATCCTACCCATAGCCTGGGCCTGAATCTTAAAATCAAACATCTGACGCGGCAGTGTTTGCTTCAATTTGTCCACAATCTTTTCACACTCAGCCTCGACAACACGACGTGAGACAACCTTACCTAAAGAAGGAAAAACCTCACCGCCGATCAAAACATCAATGCGCACCACATCAGCCTCTCGCAACCCTTCTATCTGATACGACAGTGAAGCAAATCCAGAGGAAACACTTTTTAATTTATCAAAAAAGTTGCGCATCAATTCTCGAAGCGGCATTTCAATCTCAAGAGAATTCCTATTATCTCCGAACACCTCTGTCGAACCCAACGTTACTTCATGCTCATGAAATATCTGCATAATCTCTCCAAGATATTCAGGTGGTGTTATGATCTTAGCGCCAACCCACGGTTCATAAACTTTTTTCTTAACACTATCATCTGGGAAAAGCGAGGCCGAATGAATCATTTCTTTTCGACCATCAGGTAAATATTCCACCAAATAGCTGACTGTCGGAGACGTAATAACCAGCTCTAAATTAAATTCCCGCTTCAATCTTTCAGTGATGATCTCAAGGTGAAGCATTCCCAAAAATCCGCATTTAAAACCTCGGCCCATAGAAGTTGAAAGATCCTCTTCAAAGGTAAAAGATGAGTCAGAAAGTTTTAAACGCTCAAGTGCTTTACGCAAAATACAA
>CAZWJJ010000036.1:0-8409 GCA_964634555.1 uncultured Candidatus Saccharibacteria bacterium
CATATGTAGCAGTATTATAGCAAAAATCTTTTAGTAAAGGAAGTTTCAAGCCTGTCATTGCGAGAAGTTTACGACGAAGCAATCTCTTTCCACAATATTAATTAAGTAGATTGCTTCGCCATGAGCTCTTTTCTTTATAACAGTATTAAAAAGGACCCCGCAAGGCGGAGTCCAAAATTATAAAGATCTAAGAGCTGGGATTAAAAAATATCTTATAACTACTCCTTACGAACAACAGCGTATCGATTACGGATCCCTTCCTCACAACACACACCACCCCATCTAAGTAACACGAGATGGAGACCTTGAGCCCATCCATCGAGAGAAATCGCTTCACATTGAGAACCCTTACCAAGAACAACAATTGGACGCTCACGTTGTTCTTCTGAAAATTGTTCGCCAATAGCCAAAAAAGTAGGAAAATCAACAGGAATAAAACCGTTTTCATCCATCTCCTGAATAATCTGTTTGGGATTCAAACTTCCTACCCTCGATACCCTGTGACTGAAACTGACGAGATGAACCTCTTTTTCTATCATTCCGTTCTTCTGATTAATTGAGAAATGATCTTTAACATTAGAAATATCAAAGTCAATCCAGCTGTAATTTCCTACCTTAATCATCTCAGCTAGTGAGCGATCATAATCCACAATAACACTCAGACTCCTCTCAACCTCAAACGGCGGGATTTTCTCTTTCTGACGTGCCATTCTAGATCACCCTCCTCCTGCTGCCTAGCAGGGACAACCTGTTTCATATCTGACTCGTTGGCCAGACCTAGAACTTGCTCTTTATCAATTTACGTCTTTTAATACACTAAGACTTATAAGCAAATATGTCAAGATATTAAAACTATCTAACCTTCCAACTCTCTTTACTATCTAAAATTTGAGTTATCTTCTCCATAATAAGATTAATCTCCTCGCCTGTCAGCGTGCGATCCTTAGCCTGAAAAACCAATCGGAAAGCATAGGAGGTCTTTTTGGCGCCATCCGGAAATACCTTAGTAAAAACGTCGAAAAGTTTATAATTAACTAAAAGATTCGTCGCCTCTTTTTGTATTGTTCCCAAAACTGTATCAGAAGAGATTTCCTCAGGAACAAAAACTGCAATATCTCGTGTCACAAAAGGAAATGGTGAAATAGGTTTATAAACAGCGTCCGGGGGCATATATAGATCACTCTTATATTTCACCGGCACCGGCAAACCCTCTACCACCGCTGACAAATTAAATTCAAAAATTCCCGAGCCAGCCGAATTCTCAATAGCTTTTATCTCTGTTATGCCAATCATATTCTGCAGTAATACAGCTATCCTCTGAACTTCTAAATTAATATCATACTTTTTACCTAGCGACCCTATGGCTAAGACGCAATGCACCTGTTCGCCATCAACATCATTAGTCGGAAAAACCCGCCCGATCTCAAAAATTTTAACCTGTTCTATGTTTAGCAGATCTTTATTATGCATATTAAACTCTAATTTTTTACCAAGCTCACCCGATAGATTAGTCCTCAAAAATCTTTTGTCGTCGGCCAAGGGATTACGCAGTTCAACGGATCGCATAGAGTCTCCCGCACCAACAATAGAATAGTTATAAACTTCGGAAAAACCCTCGCCGACCAAAACATCGCGAATCAACTCGGTGTAGTAAAGCAACTTATCCACTGGGCCAGGAGCAACAACCTGCAGAGGCACGAACGGAATCTTTTCATAGCCGTTTGTTCTACCTAACTCTTCAATCATATCTTCCTTGATCCCGCCACTATATGACCCGTGCAAACAAATAAGATCGAGACGCTCATTAGGAACCATCACGGTATATTTCTCATCGTCTTTTTCCCAATCAAAATTAGCGTGTTTTTTAAAACGGTTCAACAAGCTTTCAATAGTTTTCTGATCCATCGATATGCCAAGAATTTTGGCAACATCATTGTCTGTAAAACTAATATACTGTGTTCCTCGAGGCAAAGGAAAAACATCAACTATCTCTCCAATCTCCGTGTTATCTGTACTGGCAAGCTCCACTATCAGTCTGGTTAATTCGTACATGCCATCGGCCGCCAACTCCGGTGCCAACTCATGCTCAAATCTAAATGAAGCATCAGTCCTTATGCCGGTTTTTTGTGAAGTCTTGCGGATCGGTGCAGCGGAAAAATTTGCCGCTTCTAAAATTATGTTTGTCGTGGTCTCACTCGTGGCCGCCTTCATACCACCCTTAATACCAGCGAGGGCTAATGGATCGTTGGAATCAGCAATAACTAGCATCGATGAATTAAGCTGAACTTTTTTACCATCCAGAGTTATCATCTCCTCACCATCGACAGCTTGCCTGACATTAATCGTATCACCGGAAAATTTATCGACATCAAAAATATGCAACGGCTGGCTCGTTTGAAACATTACATAATTAGCGATATCGACAATGTTATTTATAGATCTCTGACCAATAGCGGCGAGTCGCTCTTTAAGCCAAGATGGTGATTCACCGACTTTTATATTTCGAATTATTCGGGCAGAATATCTAGGACAAATTTCTGAATTTTCTACAACAACATTCAACGCCGGCAAATTATGAGCGATCGGAAACTCAGCAAAAACTTTCGGCTTCAAGGGCAAATCAAGCAGAACAGCCAGTTCACGAGCGATACCCATGTGGCCGTTGCAATCATGTGCGCGATTCGGCAAGATCTTGATATCAAAAAGATAATCTTTTGTACCGAGGGCATCAATCTCTTCGAGAGTCTCCACCTCGAATGAATGCATTATTATCTGCTCTTTCAAAGCTTCTGGCGACGGAAGCTTAGATTCAAAACTATCTTGAAGCCAATTATATGAAACTTTCATATTTTAAAATTGATTCACAAATCTAAGATCACCGGAATACAGATGGCGTATGTCCTCAATGCCGTATTTAATCATAACCATTCTGTCGAAACCTAAACCAAAAGCGAAACCGCGATATTCATTGGGGTCTACTCCCGCTGCATGCAGAACAGCTGGATGAACCATGCCGGCACCACCCATTTCGATCCAACCAGTGGTTTTACATGTTGCACAGCCGACACCGCCACATTTGAAGCAAGTCAGATCAATCTCAAATCCCGGCTCAACAAACGGGAAAAAGCTCGGACGAATTCTAAGTTTTGTTTTCTCACCGGTTAATTTACGGAAGACCGCTTCGAGCATACCTTTCATATTGGCGACATTTGAAGTTTTATCTACTACCAGACATTCGAGCTGATAAAATTGCGCCTCATGCGTGGCATCGGTTGCCTCAGAACGAAAAACTCGGCCGAAATAAACAATTCGGGCCGGCGCGCCAAACTTCTCAAGGTGTCTCACCTGAGTATTAGAAACGTGCGTACGCAAAATATATCCGGGCTTATCTTTAATCCAAAAAGTGTCCTGCATGTCTCTAGCAGGATGATCTTTAGGAAAATTCAAAACGTCAAAATTATATTTTTCAGATTCAAGCTCCGGAGATTCGACAAAGGTAAAACCAAGATCCAAAAAGATCTTTATCATCTGTCTAGAAAGTATGGTTATAGGATGAAGATGTCCAGTTTGCTTACTATTCTCTTGCAACATATCCTAAAATTACATTAAAAAGCAAGATTATTCAAGCAAAAGGCGATGTCTAAATTTAATTAAAGATCTTCATTCGTCTGGCGCACAACATATCTTTTCCTCACAATCTTTTTCTCTGATTTCTTAATCTTATTTTTTAAAAAATAAGAAAGAAAAGGGAAACTTTCTAAACTTTCAAATAGTTCTTTTATTCTATTGCTTACTTCCAGAGATGTATTATCAATATCCTTAGAAACATTTTCCAAATGTTTAACTATTGAGATAAATTTATAGGCGACAATTCCGCAAAATAAGCCTATCAAAATTATTGCAAACGAAACTGTAAAAAAGAAAAGCGTCTGTGCAAAAATTAACATATCCATATTCAAATTGTAACATGGAGAATAATTTTTTAGCAAAAGTTGATAACTTTTTTGACCCAACTATCTCATCACTTCGTTTAGAGCCACTTCTCGGACTAGGTCACAAGTAAATTTACTGACGTAAATTTCTCGCTACCCCGGCTCGCAATTTTTGCCTTTGCTCTGCAAAACAAAAATATAGCTGCGCCTTTCAAGTCCGAACATAAGCCAATAAATTGGCTTATTGAACTGTCTCAATCACTTCGTTCTTGAGCCACTTCTCGGACTTGAACCGAGGACCCACGCTTTACAAAAGCGTTGCTCTACCAACTGAGCTAAAGTGGCTTAAATTCCCTTTCGTGCTATCCTTCCCTCTTCTTTATTTTGTGTAATGTCCCGAATGAATGACGAAGCATTACCAGAATTTTTCAAAACCTTTCTACCCTGGATGAAATTATAGAACTTTAAAAATTCTAATGCAAACCATGAACTGATTTTATAAAGCCTGGAAACTATACTTGAAATAAAGTCGTGAGCATGGGGCCTAATCGCCAGATAAACTTCGTTCACATATTTCCTCAAGCGCACTCGCAAGGTCTTAAAGAAATCTAAAATGAAATTCGAATGTCCGTGATAACTCTCGGCAATCTCGGGCTCAAGAGAATGCAATTTTTTAAAAAACATAAAAGAGGCGCCTAAAAAAGATATTAAAGAAATGAGAATTAAAATATTCATTATTTATCCAGTAGAGAAAATCTCACAAATCTCGCTATCTCTATCTTCTCGCCAAATTTCTGAATTCGATCATTGATAAGACTTTGAACTGTCTGATCCGGATCCTTAACAAATGGCTGAGACAACAATGTCCTTTCTGAGAGATACGATTCAATCTTACCCTCAAGAACTTTCTGCTTGATCTCCTCAGGCTTATCCATATCAGCTACTTCTTTGGCAAACATATTCTTGGTCTCATTCTTAATCTCCTCAGAAATTTTGTCTGCAGAAAGATAAACGGGATTTGAAGCTGTAATGTGCATAGCTAAATCATAGGCAAGTGCCCTGAACTCTTCATTTCGGGCCACAAAATCTGTCTCGCAATTTAACTCTATCAAAGTGCCAACTGTACCATTCGAATGAACATAAGAATGAACGATCCCGGCATTAAGTAGTCTATCTGATTTTTTTGAAGCCACCTCAACGCCCTTTTTTCGAAGATAAACCAACGCACCCTCGATATCACCGCCAGATTCCTCCAAAGCTTTTTTGCACTGACCCAAGGAGATTCCAGTCATCTCTCGTAGCTTCTTAAGTTGCTCTGTTGTTACCATAATAGATATATTATTGTATATAAAAAAGCGCCTGACAAATCCAAAAATCTAGGAATTTGAGATCGGAGCTGTGAGTTCGGCCGAAACAGGACTATTTACCACTTTGGCATTTCTATAAGCTTCGACAACTTTACTGAGGAAAAATTCAATACTCTGCCCAGCAGAATCATTGGCAACAACCGGATAATCTATCATACTTATATCGCAATCCGAACCAGACAAGCTGATAACCGGAATCTTTGCCTTTATTGCCTCCAAAACAGCAATCTCTTCTTTCTTGGAATCAATTACCAAAATAGCACCCGGCAATCGCTTAACTTTTGATATACCCCAAAAGCGCTTCTTGAGATCTTCAATCTCTTTGTCCAAAATTCCACGCTCCTTCTTTGTATAAATTTCCAACTCACCAGACTCTTTCTTGATCATAAGATCCTCCAATCGTGCAATTCTCTTCCTGATCTCGGCAAAGTTTGTCAAAGTTCCTCCTATCCATCTATTAGCTACATAAGGCATATCAAGCTTTGTGGCGGCATCAATTATAGCCTTCTGAGCTTCCTTCTTATTACCAACAAAAATTATCTGCTTACCTTCGCGAGATATAGATTCAACAAAAGCCAAAACCTTATCCATCATACTAATTGTTTTGTCCAGATCAATGATATCCATCCTATTCTTAGAACCAAAAATATATGGCTTAAGAGATGGATGTCTTCGTGTTTTAGAATAGCCAAAATGTGCTCCAGACTTAAATAGGTCATCTACCGTGACCCCATGGGAACCCTTAACTTCCATTGATTTTTCAGCTAAATTATCGGTTTTCATACGCCTGGAAAGTCTAGCAAAAACCCAAAAGGATTGCAAGCAAAAGTATGTGTCAACCACATTGAGATTGCTTCGTCGTAAACTCCTCGCAATGACCAGTGGGATGTCATTGCGAGCCCTGCGAAGCAATCTCTCTAAAAATCAATGCAAACCCACCAGTGCACTAGACCGTTCTATCTCTCCTTAATTCCGCCGCTTGGATTATTAATAGTCAATGGAATAGGATAAGGACTACCGCCATTCACAGAGTCAACCACCACCTGATAATCAGAGCTCGACACTAGCGGCGTCTGATCTTGGCTAGCCGAATTTTTAGTTAAATTAAGACGGAGATTGGCGGTCTCGTATGTACCATCAGATTTTTGATGCAAAGTTATGGTCGATGCCGGAGTCGGAGATGTGGTATTCCAAAACTGCGGTTCAACGATCATCTGGTAAGTATTTGAACTATCACCTTTTATTGCACGACCAGTATTGGCAGGTCCAAGAATATTCGTAAACCTAATTGTCACATCACCGCTAAATCCTCCATAAGGTGTTATGGAAAGTGTTACATCCGGGAAAGTTGCGGCCTTAACACTTCTTATAAACTGCGCTGTCATCGGGCCGTCGCTGGTTATATAAAAACCCTTATCACCGGGAACATATTGTGTCGTATTAGTGTCCGGCTGACCGAGAGCATTTTCACAGTGACCAACAACTGTTCCAGAACCATCTGTAACAGTTACGTCTGTCGTCCAAGGTCCGCCCGTTCCAGGTTTACTGTATCTGACTGTCATCGGCGAACTATTCACCACAGTTATATTACTATTTGGAGGAGTTACAGTGCCGACCGGTGTTGTTAAGTAATCATTAATCGTTATGTCAGAAGGCGGAGTAATCGTCCACTTATAAGTGTAGGCCGGATTTTTGTTTGCAACATCCCAAACAACATCAACACCAACAGCCGGATATGGTGTCACAGTGCATTGTGTCAAAGCGGCACCAGCCGTACCACAATCAACAGCATCACACATTTTGACGCCATAATTTCGACCGTCACTTGTCGAACCAGCGAAACTTATCCAGCCTGGCACCTGTGGCGAACTATTCGTAAGACCGCCAATCGCTACATCGTTTCCCCCACCCCAGGCATAACTACTTTGCAGAGCCGAATTCGAACCATCAAAAGTTATAGAATAGTTATCTCCATTCAAACTGATCCAACCATCCCAACCACCATTGCTCAACAAATCAGTCAAAGAGCCACTACAACCACTAACAAAAACAGAGCAGGCTCTAACAAAGCCAATTAATTTGGGCGACGCACCTGTTGTGTCCAGGTAGGCTCCTGAAGCTGTGGTGCCTCCGCCAGTTGGGTAACTTGGTACACCACCATTTTCACTACAAGCTCCACCCTGGCCACAGCCGAAATTTATCCAGCCAACATTATTGCTCCAAGCATAACCAGTAAGGGTTCCATCGGAATTTTTAGTAACATAATAGTTCGAGGCTCCGCATGAATTATCATTATTGCAATTCAAACTGATCCAGCCAATATTACTGCTCCAAGCATAGCCGGACAGGTATTGAGTAGAACTATTTCCACCAGCGGCTCCAGCAAAATTACCTAAATCCTTTCGCAAAAAAATAACAAGAAAAAGTAAAAATAAAAAAACTATTAAAAAATTACGTTCTGTCTTTTTTAAAATTGGAAATAAACTCATAGGCAAACGACTTGAATTTTACCATCTCTCTTACGACTCAAACTATATAGCTAATTATATGTCCAATTACAACAAAAACAAAAAATATCTTATCCACATTATTATCCCAAAAAACCAATTGTGCGAAATAAGAGATAAGAAAAATCCCCTCCAAATGGAGGGGAGACTTTTTTACTTACTTCTTGATCAGCAGGCGTTTGGAGAGGGTCATCATCGCTTCCTTGAACGTCGATTCATTATAGAACCTCATAGTTCTTGAAAGCTCTTGGCGCAGATCGTTAGTGACGACCTGACCATCTCTCTTCAGCCTCTTCAAAATAGCGATCAGATACGGTATTGGCCCCATCAAATCACGTCTGGCTTCCAAAGCCATGTAACGCGTGCCATCTGAGGGACTATTGAGGAACTCCTGAAGCTTTGTCTCATATTCGACCAACAGCTGGTCGGCCGAGCTTTTCCTCAGGTAGCCCTCTGTCATGGGCTTCGCTTCCACCATTTCAGTGGTCATACTCTCCCACCCTTCCCGACCTTTCGTCGGAGTTTGAAGCTTCTGCGAACTAATCAAAATTCTGAATCTAGCAGTATTATACAAATAAGATGATTTTTGTCAAGACTAATCTT
>CAZWJJ010000037.1:0-7728 GCA_964634555.1 uncultured Candidatus Saccharibacteria bacterium
ACAAAGAAATATTTTTTTAGCTTAGGTTCATATTGATAGTCGGGTTGGAGCATGATTATTATTGATGCGCCACGTTTTAGAGCTAAGTTGTAGCAGGTTTTTTGATTACCGCCGTAGCCGGTATTTTTGAGGTGTGCGGAAATAATGATAGGGATTTTATTTCCACGTTCTGAAAGATCATTTTCATTTAAAAGCACGAAGCGATCATCGGAGATCGCTAATTTTTTGGCTGTTTCGATTGTCCTATCTCGGCTATTGTCATCGACTAAAATGATCTCACTGATCGAATTTAGGGGAATATCGTTGATGGTTCTTGTCAGTGTTTGTTCGGCATTGTAGGCCGGTAGGACGACTATCACTTTCTGTTTTTTGCTGTTAGTATGCTGATTCATATATTATTTATGTAACAATAGGCTCTTTTGGGTAGTATAATATATTTGCAATGAAAAGAAAAAAGGCGGTTGTAATAGGGGGTGGTACCGGCTCATTTACTGTCTTGTCTGGCCTGAAGAAATATGATCATTTGGATTTGACGGCAGTTGTTTCGATGGCCGATGACGGAGGTTCGACTGGGCGTTTGCGGGATGAATATGGCGTTTTGCCGCCGGGTGATGTTCGTCAATGTCTGGTTGCTCTTTCTGAAACCGATGATCTGATGCGCGAGCTGTTTAGTTTCAGATTTAGCGGCGGAAGTTTTACCGGCCACAATTTCGGAAATATTTTTATTTCGGCAATGGAAAAGATGACCGGCAATTTTAATGATGCTCTGCGAATGATAAGCAAGGTACTGAAGGTGAAAGGGTTAGTTTTGCCTGTAACTTTGGATAAGGTCAGGCTGGTGGCAAAATTGAATAATGGAAAAATTATCGTTGGTCAAAATGAGATCGCCAATAATCATCTTGTGTCGCGATTTGGCGTGCGGTCGATACGCTTCGATAAAAAGGCAAGGGCAAATCCGCAAGTTTTGGCCGCGATCGGGGAGGCGGATATTATTATTGTCGGTCCCGGTAGTTTTTATTCTTCGTTGATACCGAATTTCCTTGTTGAAGATGTAGCTGATGCCTTGGTTGAGTCGAAGGCAAAGAAAGTTTTTGTCTGTAATTTGATGAATCAGTACGGTCAGACAGATAATTATCTTGTCGGAGATTTTGTCGCCGGTATAGAAAAGTTTATTCAGCCGAATGCTTTTGATTTTGTGATCCACAATACACAGTTGCCGTCAGAAAAGTTGTTGAAAAAATATATTGATGAGGGTCAGCCGGTTGTCCTACATGAAAAGCCAGCTGGTTCGCAACATAATTTTGTCGGAGTTAATTTATTGAGCGGAAAAATACCGAAACGTGCCAAGGGTGATCCGATGGCCAGAACATTAATTCGCCATGATCCTGATCAACTTGCCAAGGCGATTGTCAATCTGCTGTAATGAATGCGGATCATCGGTTATAATATAAACGATGCAACAGTTGTCGCAATTCATTGAAAAGGTTTTTGGCGTATACGCTATCATGGTTCGTTATCTGATTTCGGGTGCGACGTCGGTCGGGACAGATCTGATCGCTCTTTATATTTTAAAAGAGTATTTTCAGGTTTTTTATTTGTCGGCGGCCATCATCGCTTTTTTGATCGCTTTTGTCGTAAGTTTTCTGATGATGAAATATTGGACATTCCAGGATGGGGCAAATACAAAAACTCAAAAACAGTTAGTTAGCTATTTTGCAGTCTCATTATTTAATCTTCTGCTTAATTCTATTCTTGTTTGGATGTTCGTTGAGAAAATTTCTTTGTGGTATATTATGGCGCAGATATTGGCAAGTTTGATAATTGCTGTCTGGAGTTTTTTTGTTTATAAATATTTTATTTTTATAAAAAACGAATCATGAGGTTATTGATTTTAACTCAAAAAGTCGACAAAAATGACGACGTGCTGGGTTTTATGCATGGCTGGATAACTGAATTTTCAAAACATTGTGAATCTCTGATTGTTATCTGTCTTGAAGAGGGTGATCATGATCTGCCGAAAAATGTTAAGGTTTTATCTCTTGGCAAAGAGGATCAGGCTGATAGGGAAAAATATATCTCGAATTTTTATAAATATATCTGGTTAGAGAGAAATAGTTACGACGCCGTTTTTGTGCACATGAATCCTGAGTACGTGGTTTTAGGCGGATTATTTTGGAGATTATGGGGTAAGAAGATCGGGCTTTGGTATGCTCATGGTTATGTGCCATGGACTCTTCAGATTGCAAGAATTTTTGTAAATAATATCTTTACTTCCACTAAAAGCGGCTGTCGCATAAATAGTCGAAAGATAAAAGTGATTGGGCAGGGAATAGACATTGAAAAGTTTAATGATGAAAGAATTAAGCCGAATGATCCTGATACTCCTTTTCGCATAGTTACAATCGGCAGGATCTCACCGTCGAAAGATTATGAGACATTGATAATGGCGGCGGATATCTTGCGCGATCGGGGAATAAAATTTAAGATCGATATAGTTGGAGGCCTCGGTCTGACAAATCAAGGATCATATTTTCAAAAGTTGGATCATCTGGTTGTAGTCAAGGAACTGGGGAGATTTATAACTTTTGTTGGACCTATTCCGAATGAAAATATACTTCCTTATCTTCATCGGGCTGATCTTTTTGTGAACATGGGGCAGACTGGTAGTTTGGATAAGGCGGTTTTGGAAGCTATGTCCACTGGATTGCCGATATTGACTTGCAATGAGGCCTTTGCTGAGGTTCTCGGTGATTATTCAGATGCCATGATGTATCCAAAAAGAGATTTTGAGACTTTTGCTGACCGTATGCAGAGGATTGCCATTTCGCCATATCCAATGCTAGAAAAGATCGGACAAGATCTCCGTGAAATAATTGTTCAAAAGCACAGCTTGCCGGTTTTTGCTAAGACAATAATTAACTCCCTAAAAAAATAAAATTATGGGAAAGATTCAATGTTCGGTTGGGATATTGACTTATAATTCCGCCGGTACCTTGGAGCGCACTCTTAATGCGGTGAAAGATTTTGCCGAGATAATTGTTTGCGATGGCGGCAGTGCGGATGAAACTTTAAATATTGCCAAAGGTTTTGGCTGTAAAATAATTTTTCAAGATCAAAAATTTAAGCGCGATGACGGTAAGATCAAAGATTTTGCTGGTGTCCGAAATCAGACTCTTGATGCGGCTTCACATAGATGGTTTTTTTACATTGATTCTGATGAACTTTTATCTTTGGAACTGATAAAAGAGATTTCTGAGGTTGTGATTCAGAGCAAGCCGGCAGCTTTTTGGATACCGCGGAAATATGTGATTAATGATCTGATTATAGATTGCGCTACAACATATCCAAGCAAACAGATGAGGCTTTTTCATCTTGATGTCGTGGGTCGATTTATCAAGACCATTCATGAAAGGATTGAGGTTAAGGAGATTGCAACTGTTTCTTCTCTCAGGAATTTTATGTTGATACCGATGACAACCGATATTTCGACTATTAGAAAAAAGTGGGATTATTACATTGATCTCGAAGGGGCGAGGCGCAATGACCTCTCTTTGTGGCAGTGGCTTCAGATCTGTGCGGAGAATTTTAAGATATCAATTTTGTATGCCTTCAGATTTTTCAGGAATTTATTTTTTTGTTCTGGCAACAGGATGCCGTTCACGTTGGAGATGCAGAGGCATATTTACCATATAAATTTAAGCCGCAGACTTTTTTGGAAGATTAGAAAAATCTATTAGATCAACATTGATTGAAATATTGATTCGGCTGATTTTTTGCCGTCAGTTAATCTACTAAATTCATAAATATTATGATATATTCTATCAATGTTAAATGAGTTATTGGCTGATTCGGGATTAAGATGTGTCTTTTGCGGACATGATAAAAACACTGTTTTGTTCACTGCCACACAGGAGTTGGCATCCAGTTTAGCCGACAGTTATTCAATCACCGATAACTCTCAAGGTATGCATTCTGATATTTTTTCTTGCTTGAAATGCGGAGGGGCCTTTACAAAAAGAATCGATCAAGATGATCAATTGGTGAACTATTATCGCGACCAGCCGCTTGATCTGGTTTATTTGAGTGAAGAGCGCGGGCGACGTCGAGCTTTTGGCAGGATTATTGAGAGAATAAAGAGTTTTTTCACTGGTAAGAAACAGGGCAAGATTTTGGATATAGGCTGTGGCCCAGGTATATTTCTTTCGGAGGCTGACAGACGGGGGTTTGATGCATGGGGGGTTGATCTGTCAACTAATTCGATAGAGTTTGCACGTCGAAAGTTTGGCTTGAAGAATGTCTTTCAGATGAGGGTGGAGGAGATAACCAATAGTTTTCCAGAAAATAGCTTCGATGTGATTACAATGTTCGATGTTTTAGAACATGTAGCGGATCCTTCCAAGGCAATCGGTATTGTTGACGGAAAATTAAAGAGGGGAGGTTATCTGGTTTTGACTTTGCCGATTATTGATTTTCCCGGTGCCAAAATAATGAACAAACGATGGCACGCCTTGATACCATCGCATTTAAACTATTTTTCAAAAAATGCCCTTAAACTTTTTTTTGAACCGCGCGGATTTGAGATTGTTAAGATTAATTATTACGGACATTATTTTTCTCCACTGTATCTTTTTAGGAAACTTTTCAAAAATAGCACCCTGAATATTCCTTTTGTTTCTGGTTATGAAGTACCAGTGAATTTATTTGATGAGGGTGAAATATATTTAAAGAAGGTCCGATGAAGATCAGCAGTAAGGAAAAAATAATTTTTTTGGCGTCGTTTATAGTTAAACTGGCGATGTTTTTACTAATGGTTTATTTTATGGGTGACAAAGGATTTTTTTCTTCTGGCGACTCCTATGAGTATGTTAATTTGGCAAAAAATCTGACTGATCATGGAGCTTTTGCCGCTAGTTGGGATCCATTGATCTATGAAGTGACAAGCGTCCCGGGCTATCCGTTATTTTTATCCATTCTGCTGTCGATATTTTCGAGTTTTAAAATTATAGTTTTACTACAGATAGTTTTAGTTTCTATTTCAGCGGTTTGGCTTTATAGAATTTTACAGGGAATTTTTGAGGAAAGGGTTCGCTATTCCGCCGCCTTACTTTACGCGATCGAGCCGTGGAATGCGTTCGCAACAAATTTTATTTTGAGCGAGGCGGTTTTTATGTTCTTCTTTGTTTGGTCATTATATTTAGCTCGCCGGGCTTGGGATAAAAACAGCAGGCTATATTGGTTGGGCTCAGGGATTTTATTTAGTTTTGCGGCAATAGTCAGGCCGATAGTGATCTACTTGGCACCAATTCTGGCGGTCATAATTTTTGCCGCGTACTTCAAAGATAAAAAACGCGGATTATTTTTGAGCATCTCGTTTCTTGTTGGATTCGCAAGTTTAGTTTTACCCTGGACAATTCGTAATTATGACATTTTTGGCGTACCGATATTTTCTAATAAGGGTCCGGTTACCCTCTTTGGCACTGATTTGCCGCAGTTTATGATTTATAGAGATAAAATAAATGAGACGCAAGCCGGTAAACAGATCGAGGAGATGGCGCGGGCCGATTACCCGGAATTAAAAACAATGTCAGACCTAAACAATCCGCGCTACTCATCTTATTTGACTAATAGATCGGTCTCCATAATGCTCCAATCGCCCGGAGTATTATTCAGAATGCACGCGCTTTCTTTTGTAACTTTCTTTGGTTCAGATGGCTATCGTCTGATATTTCAGCACTTCGGGATCGGTTCAGCGCCTTTGCCGAATATAACCAAATTGGTTTTTAGTGGCGATCTCTCTGGGCTTTTGCGATATATTAGTCAAGGCGGTATATATGCGGCATCACTGATTTTCGGTAGTTTGTTTTGGTTAATGATCTCTTTGCTTGCCTTCGGTTCTTTTTTTGTAGCTTACCTTCGGGAAAATAATGCTTTGACGCGCGGTGCTGTTTATATTTTTATAATTATTATGCTCTACTTCGCCGTCGTGACGGGGATTGCCGCCCAGGCCAGATATCGTGTGCCAGTAACGCCGTTTTTGTTTCCTCTATTCTTTTATACTTATTATTTCTTAAGATCAAAATACAGTCATGCAAAATAGCGAATATTGGAGAAAAAAGAATTGGTATTATCATAATGATGTGGATAATTTGATCTCTTTTTTGGTGCCTGATAATACATCTAAGATTGAATTTTCTGATGGCGAAAAGGTAAAATTTTTTGATCAGCGTTTTGAATATATTGTTCTTAACAACTGCATCGGATCGATGCGAGATATTCAAGGCAGTGTGTCTGAATTGCGTAATAATCTTGATGAGCACGGTAGGCTTGTTCTTATTTTTCATAACTATCTTTGGGAGCCGATTTTTAATATTCTAGAATTTTTTGGACTAAAGCATAAGCCGGAAAGGCCAAATTGGCTATCGCGGGCGGACGTTGAGAATTTTTTATATCTCTGCGGATTTGAAAGCGTAAGATCGGGGCGGCGGTTGCTTTTGCCTTTTTATATTCCAATATTTTCAGTACTCGTGAATAGATTTATAGCTCCTTTGCCTATATTTTCATCTTTATGTATTACAGAGTATGTTGTCGCCAGGCCAGTGGCTAATTTAGCAAAGAGAGATTACTCGGTTTCGGTGATTGTGCCAGCTAGAAATGAGGCAGGTAATATTGAGAAACTTGTTGAAAAGACTCCTGAGCTCGGATCTTGGACAGAGATTATTTTTGTCGAAGGCCATTCCAAAGATGAGACCTGGCAGGAGATATTGCGGGTCGTCGAAAAATATAAAGGCCAGAAAAATATAGTGGCAGTTCAGCAGGACGGCATTGGTAAGGGTGATGCCGTGCGCAAGGGATTTAGTCTGGCTAAGGGCGAATTGTTAATGATCCTTGATGCAGACATGACGGTTATGCCAGAGGATTTAGCGAAATTTTATTTGGCTTTGGCGGAAGGTAGAGGAGATTTTATAAACGGTTCCCGCATGATTTATCCTATGGAAAAGCAGGCGATGAGATTCTTGAATATTATAGGTAACAAATTTTTTGCCGGAGCCTTTTCGTGGATTTTGTCACAGAGGATTAAAGATACTCTTTGTGGTACGAAAGTTTTGCTAAAAAAAGATTATGAGAAGATTGTCGCCAACAGATCATTCTTTGGCGACTTCGATCCCTTTGGGGATTTTGATCTGATTTTTGGTGCAGCTAAATTGAATATGAAAATTATCGATTTGCCTGTGCGATATAGAGACCGCACTTATGGTACGACTCAGATCCAGCGCTTCCGGCACGGCCGGCTTCTTTTGCAGATGGTTGTTTTTGCGTCGAGTAAGTTTAAATTCATAAGCTGGAAAAAAAAGTCTTCGGCAGTCGCCACCAATAAAGATATTGAAGAGCATTTTGATGTCGTGGCAGATAATTATGATTACTGGAAAAATAAGAATTGGTTTTATTACGATCAGTTAAAAAAGATCGCTAAAGATTTTGTCGGCGATCGCAAAAAAATTCTTGATATCGGTTGTGGGACGGGAACTATTCTACGCGAGTTGGATCCACAGATAGGCTTGGGCTTAGATATTTCTCCCGAGATGATCGAGATCGCCAAAAAGAAAAGCATCGTGAGCCAAAATATCTCTTATCTTTCGGCTGATATAATTGATTTTGTGCCAACACAGACCTTTGATGGCGTACTGTTCTTTGATGTGGTTGATCATATTCCGGATTACTAGCCGACCC
>CAZWJJ010000038.1:0-7363 GCA_964634555.1 uncultured Candidatus Saccharibacteria bacterium
TGATCACATCCTCTTTCGCATCAGACAAAACAACCTTCAACTCTTTCACATATCTTTGAGTCTTACCGTAAACCAAAGACTGCTCACCACCAGAATTGTTATTAACAATACCGCCCATCGCGCAAATTTCACGTGAAGCCGGATAGGACGGTAAGATGTAATTTTTAGTCAGTGTAACTTTCTCAAAATCACGGTAATAAACGCCCGGGCCTGAGGTTATCGTACCATCATCATTCATCGGACCAAGGTGATTAAAATATTTCAAAAAATTTAAGACTATAGAATCCGAAAGCGGCCCGCCCGACATATCTGTGCCAGCAGATCGCCCGGTCAAAGACAAATTCGGATTCTGCCTTTTTTCTAAAGAAACTAATCTAACGAGATTTTTAACATCCTCAGAATCCCTCGGCGCAATCACCACCTCCGGCCTGATCTGAAACAAACTGGCATCATTGCTAAACTCTGCGCGAGTAGATTCATCCAAACCAATATCCCCTTTCACAACCTTCTTTATCTCTTCCAGAGGAATCATATTATAATTTTACCACCGCGCTAATATAAATTAAAATTTAATCCTTTCCACCCCAACGCCACCGCGGCTTCTCACCCTTCTTATAGCAAACCGCTAATAAAATTAACGTGATACTAATCAATTCAAAAATAAAAAATAGATCATTATAATCGGACAACGAAGTTCTATTCGGTAATATTGCGACAACCGAAATCACATAAATCAATATAGTGAGCCAACCCTGCCATGTCATCGGTGTCCAGCCCCAGCCATATCGCTTAGCCCTAAACCATAATTTTCTATCCATCTTTCCATTATATATCAAAACCCACAAGAAATTAAAAGAATGACAACTTAATTGTTGGGGGGTGGTGTTTTGGTGTCATTGCTAGCAGTAGCGAAGCAATCCCTGTTGATCATCTTACACCATTCATTGCCATCTAAAGAACAATATATTATTATCCGGATAGATAATAGCTGGTGCTGATCTTTTAAACAAGGAGGCCGTCATGGTACAAATAGTCTTGCAGATCGATACATCTGTTGAAGTTTCCGAGCAGACATACGAGTTTATCCGCGATGGTATCTATCTCAGAGGCATGCCGATGGAAACGTTTCTTTTAAAAGTACTTCATAAATATGGCACACTAAGCGAAGAGACTATTCTTAAATTCATGGAAGAATATTGGGTGCTTTAGCAACAAAGGAGGAAAGATGAGAAAAGCTCGAATTGTGCAGTTCCACGATGATCCTCCGTGCAATGCCAGATTAGATGAAGGATTTTGCAACAACTGTAATCTACTTCCGGATATGCAGAGTATAATGATCTATTTTTATTGCCCAAAATGTGACGTGCTTTTAAAAAATATGCAATGTGCTGAGTGCGGAGAAAAATTCAAACGCTACAACTGGTCACCAGATGAAGAGACAACCCCTGGACATGAAGTGATAAGTAGAAAATTCTGCACAAAAGATAATCCATTCCCCGGCGGAGAATTAGTGCCTGATGAAGTCTGGGAACATGTTGATGTCGAAGAGGCAGATCCCGACTGCGATGGCGACCTTGTTCCCTACAAATGCCGGAACTGCGGCAAAAGAATCCTTGTAGATTTCAGCTAAGACCTGACGACCCGAAAAATCGGGTCTTTTATTTACCTAGAAAGTTTGTCATTGCGAGGAGTTTTTACGACGAAGCAATCTCTTTTTTTCTATAGCAATAATAACGTAGATTGCTTCGCAGGCTCGCAATGACGCCAATTCAATTTTATTCTATCTCCTATTCCAATGAAATAACCTGTATTCCTTTTTCTTTTATCTCTTCCTCCGGCCAAAATAGCTGATCTATCTTAAATCTGCCGACATAGTTAACTTTCTTTTCAACTTTTCGACCAGTATATTCTTTATTCTCTGGATTCCACTCCTCGAGAATCAAAATATCTCCCTCCGAAACATCAAAATCATTTAACCTCAATTCATACCTCTTTTTCCCAGAGGCGACGGCATCAAAATAATCCGGCCAGATCTTCTTTCTAATTATCTTCATTAATCTATTCTAAACCAATATTTTATCTGAGTAAATCTTGATTCAGCTCTATTACTATTGACTATTCTATATAAAAAAATAAACTAATACTCAGATAGTTGATGTTCATTACCAAGGAGGTATAGAAATGCTCCAGTATCTTGCATGGGTATTTTTCGTAATGGGAACAATTAATATAATCGCCGCATCAATCCGCTATAACAAAGGAGGATTACCGACATTCACAGGTGGATTGAGGGAAACTTTTTCAGCGCTATACATCCTCAGTTTTATCGCTTTGTGTTTCGATCTATGGTGGTTATGGAAATAGTTCCTGTAAAACCACCCTCATGGCTGAAGGAGGCAAAATGGCGATCCCTCGAACTTTTACTCTCAACGATACTGAAGTAGAAAATATTACTAACTGGCTAAAATCTCACGCTGAAAAATGTCCGCATTTTGGACAGCAAACCCAAAACCATATCGGAAGTCCAGTAAATTATATCTTTACACCAAGTGGCATGGGTAACAGTGTCCGTATAAAATGCAACTGCGGAGAAGAAAAAGATGTTGGAGATTATGATGATTGCTAATTCCGGAACCCATATGGGTTCCTTTTTATTTTTCCTCCAAATGTATCAAGGCCGTTCTTATAGCTTCTTTGGTATATCCTTTCCTAGTCAATCTCCCCTTGGTCATAATGCCGATTAAACCTTCAGCTGCACCCAAATTAGCGTTATCACTAAATCCAGCCTTAACAGACGCATCTGTCATATTCATTCCATTATTAATATGTTCAACAACTTTTTGTGGAACCTCCCATGCAGACGATAAGCCAAAATAATATTCTTCACCATCAAAAATCGCACACACGCAAACATCCATAAATCCCGTCTTGATTTTGGGCACAGCCATCAAACCTGATTCAATACCAAAACTATACCTACAATCCTTAAAAGCATTTTTCGCACGATTCATAGCACCCTGCATTGTTTCTTCCAAAGATTTAGGTTGATCGGCAATATCGGAAGAGACATTTAGAGTCTGAATAATTGAATTATTTAAATGCGGATACTCCAATAAAATTTCCTGTAATGCTTCAACCTTCGCCCTGTTTGTAGATCCGATATTTATCTTGATTTTATTTTCCATGACACTTCTTAAATTTATTGCACACCCCGCATGAATTTTTGCCTCAGTGCGGTTAGAGCGTCTTCCCAGAGATGATCGTAATCTTGGCTTTTTGAGATGAAAATTGTTGATCCGTCTTTTTTCATCCCATAGATTTCAATATCTCGCCGTATCAATGCCATATCATGCTGGAGCGCCAGCAAAACCGCCTCCTCTTTTGCACCCTGTCGTTGTTCTTCGGTCATATTATTTTCCATGACACTTCTTGTACTTCTTCCCCGAGCCGCATGGACACGGATCATTGCGTGACGCTTCAGGTTTATCAGCATTATCGGGATGATCCTGTTTTTCTGTCTCTGAACCATCAATTGACTCTGAATTCTCGTGAATCTCTTTGACCTCAATTTTCTTCTCAGCGACTACATTACCACCTATAGACGGCAAAAGTTTAATCAAAGTATTACCGATCGAACCCTCCATATCTCTGAATAGTTTTAATCCTTCGCGTTTATACTCTATCAATGGATCGCGCTGGCCGTAAGCCCGCAAGCGGACAGACGAGCGCATATAATCCATATATTCAAGATGATCAATCCAAAGCATATCAATAACCTGAATCGCAAGCATGCGAAGCGAGCGGTAAAATTCCTCATCACCAAGCAATTTTTTCTTTTCATCAAGCAAATTTCTCACTACATCACCCTGCATTTCGGAAATAGGATTTCCATGAATATCGATAGACTGTCCGAGCTGATCGATCTGGCGGTTTATTAATTCCTCCACATATAAATTATCTCCCATCAGAATCTTCCTACGTCGCTCGTAAATTATCATTCTCTGATGCGACATAACATCATCATATTCCAGCAAATGCTTTCGCGCGTCAAAATTTAAGCCCTCTATTTTAGATTGCGCCGCCTCGATCGATCGGGACACAAAGCGATTTTGAATTGGCTCATCTTCCGGAATACCCGCCCGGCTCATCATTTTTTTAACCATATCCGATGCGAAGATCCTCATCAAACTGTCTTCAAGAGAAACAAAAAACTGCGTCTCACCCGGATCACCCTGGCGGCCAGACCTGCCTCGAAGCTGATTATCTATCCTTCTGGCCTCATGCCTTTCTGTTCCCAAAACAAACAGCCCACCCATATCTTTGACCATATCGTAATCCGCCGGCTTAGCCAAAATTCCTCCAAGCTTAATATCCACTCCTCTGCCGGCCATGTTTGTGGCGATAACCACTCCGCCTTTTTGGCCTGCGCCGGCGATTATTTCTCCCTCGCGCTCATGATTCTTAGCATTCAATATCTCATGAGCAACACCTTCTTGCTTCAGATAACGTGAGAGCATTTCATTCTTCTCAATCGAAACTGTTCCAACCAAGACCGGTTGGCCTTTTTGATTAAGCTCTTTTATCTTAGCCGCAATTGCCTTAAATTTACCTGTCTCAGTTTGAAAAACAAGGTCATCAAGATCTTGTCTTTGTGTTCCGCGATGCGTCGGCACAACAATAGTATCCAAGCCATAAACTTTGGTAAACTCTTCAGCTGACGTCGCCGCCGTACCAGTCATTCCGGCAAGTTTTTTATACAATCTAAAATAGTTTTGCAATGTAATGCTAGCCATAGTTCTTGATTCTTTCTGTATTGCAACATCTTCCTTGGCTTCAACCGCCTGATGCAGACCCTCGGACCATCTTCTGCCAGGCTGCAATCGTCCAGTTGATTCATCGACGATCACAACCTCGCCATCCTTTACTACATACTCTTTATCTCGTCTATAAAGCGCTTTAGCTCTCACTGCTGTCTCAAGATGATGAACATACTTAATACCGCCCTCGGTATAAATATTTTCCACACCCAAAATTTTCTCTGCCTTATTTATTCCCGAATCTTTAATCGCGACTGTTTTAAATTTTTCATCTACAGTGTAATCCTCATCTTTATTTAATTTTGAAACCAACCTCGCAAAAACTTTATACAAATCTTCCGACTCCGATGTGGCCGAAGAAATAATAAGCGGTGTTCTAGCTTCATCAATTAAAATAGAATCGACTTCATCAACGATCGCAAAATTGTGAGTAGAATTTCCACTCTCATCCAACCTCTGAACAATATCTCCAGTGTTTTAACAAATATTATCGCGCAGATAATCAAAACCAAATTCATGATTTGTGCCGTATGTAATGTCAGCCATATATGCCTCTTGTCTTGTACATGGCTTCAAAAAATCGTAAACAACTCTAAAAGATCCTAGCGCGTCGCGCTCCTTATCGTCCTCTTTATGTTTCGGATCATATATAAAAGATGACTGATGATTTATCACCGCCACCCTAAGCCCGAGAAGATCGTAAATCTGGCCCATCCAAACAGTATCTCGCCTTGCCAAATAATCGTTCACTGTAACAACATGAACACCCTTGCCGGCAAGAGCATTTAGATATGCTGGGAGAGTTGCAACCTGAGTCTTACCTTCGCCGGTGCGCATTTCGGTGATCTTACCTTGATGCAGAAAAATTCCGCCCATAATCTGGACGTCATAATGCCTTTGATTTAAAGTTCTCTTGGCGGCCTCGCGCACAAGAGCAAAAGCCTCTGGTAAAATATCATCAAGGCTTTCGCCACTCTTCAATCTCTCTTTAAAAACACGTGTCTTGTCTTTCAGGCCGTCATCACTCAAAGCCTCAAAAGATGGCTCCAGAGCGGATACTTTAGCCAAAATCGGCTTTAATTTTGCGACGGCGCGTTCACCCGGCGTACCAAATATTTTGTCTATTAAAAACATATTTATGCTTCAGTAGTATAGCAGATTTAACAAAAAAAATCCCCCGAAATATTTCGAGGGATTTTGAGAATGAAGAAACTATCGCTTCTTCTTTTTTGATGATGACTTCTTCTTCGACGCTTTCTTTGCTGTTTTCTTTTTCATTTTTTTCTTATTGAGTAAACGACGACAACACTCGACCTTTAATTTTTTTATTCAAAAAAATTTTTCCTGAAAATGTTGCCGCTAATGTTTTAATTATCTCTCAAAAAAAATCAAACAACAAATATTTTTTTAAGAAATTTGTGGATAACTTAAAAAAATAAATGAAAAAAATTTTCTCCGCGATAAAAATAATCATCATTCAAAAAAAATTTCGCATATATTTTTTAAAAATATATATGACCTTCCGAAAATAAAAATTATCAATTTAAGTAATATGGTGTCATTGCGAATGACCGTAGGGAGCGTGGCAATCTCTATCAATTAATTATTAGAGATTGCTTCGTCGCAAGCTCCTCGCAATGACAGTGGTGGTTTGGTGAGATTGCTTTGCAAGGATCGCAATGGCAACTGGTTATTTTTCATTTCTCTCGCTCTACGCCGGAATAAAAAATCCGATCTTGCGATCGGATTTTTTTTTTCATTTCGGAGTAGGATCGACAGCCGCTTACTCCAAATCAAATATCGTTTGAGTGCTCTGTCGATCTTGCTCAGAAACGACAAAGACATACATAGTATATTCTCAAAACTCAAAAAACACAAATCCCGCCGAAGCGGGATTTGTGCGATATTTGTTTTGGAAAGCTCTTCAAAATAATGTTTTACAATGAAGATGCACTCGGGGATATACTAGCATAGACCCTATAAAAAATCAAGTCAGCCAGGTTTTTAGCTGTCATTGCGAGCGGTAGCGAAGCAATCTACGTTAATTAACTATTAGAGATTGCTTCGTCGCAGGCTCCTCGCAATGACAAATAATGGGTTCATAAACTTCTCGCAATGACAATGGTGGTTTGGTGAGATTGCTTTGCAAGGCTCGCAATGACAACTGGTTATTTTCCATTTCCCTCGCTCTATATCGGCAATAAACTACATCCAGCTCTTAACCTTCCTTATCTGCTGTTCGTAAGTATCAAAACCCTCTGGCGTTTCAAGTATAAGTGGAATATTTTCTCCGCCTAATTTTCTAAGTCCATGCACAAAATTTTTTAACCCCTCTTCACCTATCTGTCCGCGGCCAATATCTTCATGTCGATCAACATGTGATCCGACTGGCTTCTTGGAATCATTCAAATGAACGCAAGCAATATTTTCCACCCCGATAAACTTATTAATCTCTTCAAAAGTTTCTTTAATCCCCTTCGCCGTCGACAGATCATAACCAGCGGCAAACATGTGAGCTGTATCAAGGCAAAATTTGACCCTTTTTT
>CAZWJJ010000039.1:0-6901 GCA_964634555.1 uncultured Candidatus Saccharibacteria bacterium
GCTTTACTATCGCAACAATTCGCTACGCTCATTTGTGGGCGATGAGGGACTCGAACCCCCGACCTTTCCGGTGTAAACGGATTGCTCTACCAACTGAGCTAATCGCCCTTGTTAATGAAGAGAATATAACAGATAAAACAATTCAAATCAATAGTCCTGGCCTGATTTTCACTCTAAAAGCAACATGGTTTACAGGTTAATTCAGCACACGTCTTATCTTTATCTTGTTCCGGCACCAAGCTTTTCGATTGCCGATTCTTCAAGTTGCTGGTTTTCTGTTAGCAGTTTTGATATCTGGTTGATTCTTGAGAAGGTGGCATTGACATATTCTTCCGGCAGCAATTCAGACAGTTCATTTTTCAGGATCTCTCTTTTGTCTTTATTGTTTTGAAAATCATTAAATATTTCTCGAATTTTTAGCGGGATAGGTTCGCCTGCAACTTTTTTAAGATTATTGATCAGATTATTATAAGATTCTAGATCGAGCTCGAAGAATGAGCCTTCGTTGTCGATAGCAAAAATATTTTTGCCCTGTTTTAAAACATTTTTAGAATGTCTGTCCCAATTGGCGGTTACATAGTCGAAGATATAGAGTTTCATAAGATCATCTTTGTTGACAGCTTCCTCACCGACAGACTCTAATGTTTCAGCATGTTCTATAAATTCTTGTAAGATACCGATTGCGGATTTTCCGAAAATTTCGGAAAAAGTTCGTCCATCTTCTTCTAGTTTTGGGTGTTTAAGCCGACGTGTTGATATTTGCCTGACAACAGTGGTCGGCACTAGATCAAAGCCCATAACTTGGCTTACCACGTAACTTGCTCTCTCTATCTGTTCCGGTTCATGATGAACTACATTCGATCGATCCGGGTCAAAGATTTTTAGAAATGCTTTTGAGTCGTTGTCTAAGTCTGCTATGAAATTTATATTCGTACCAGTCTCTTCTTCATCGCCCTCCAGCGGCTCTAAATTTGATGAATCGATCTCGCAGGCTTCAAGGTTTATTTCTTCAGGTGTTTTTATATATTTAACTTTTGTTGGCTTAATCACTTCAAGCCGGCCGGCAACTTCAGGTTTATTTACTACCCCCCCCCAGTTTATTTTCAACTTCTGCGCGATCCTTATTACCTAATTTGTCCAGTGATTTTCCTTCGATACTTATTCCCATTTTGTTGTTGTTAGTCTTTTAATTGGTTTTTAATTTCATCAGCGACTATCTCAATTCTTCCTGGGGCGTATTTTCTGCCGTGCATAAGCTGGTGTCCATCAGACATGTAGCGAGGTATAATATGAAAATGTGCGTGAGGAACGATCTGTCCGGCCGCCTCCCGATTATTCATCGCTAAATTTATTCCGCCTGAATTCACAGCGTTTTGGATTGCGACTGACAGATCTTTGATCGTGAGGATAATTTTAGCTAGTAGATCGTCTGGAATTTCGAAGAGATTTTCGTAATGCTTTTTTGGAATCACCAAAGTGTGGCCTTCATTTACTGGTGTGATGTCTAAAAAAGCTAAGACATCATCAGTCTCATAAATTTTATTGGCTGGGATTTTTCCCTCAACAATTTTGCAAAATATGCAATCGTTCATACCGACAAGTATATGATATAATCCGGCGTATGCAAAATTGGCTTTCAAGGCAGGAGTTGTCCAGGGAAGATCAGGAGATTTTTGCTCCGTATGGAGAGTTGCTCGGCCACTTGCTTTTTCATCGCGGCATAAAAAACAGAAGCGAGGCGGAAAAATTTTTGAATCCGAATTACGATAGAGATTTGCACGATCCATTCTTGATGTTGAACATGGATCTTGCTGTAGATAGAATTCTCGCCGCAATTTCAGAGAAGGAAAAAATTATGATCTATGGCGATTATGATTGCGATGGAATTCCAGGCAGTGTCGTGCTACACGATTTTTTTAAAAAGATCGGTTATGAAAATTTTTCTGTATACATTCCGCACCGTCATCTTGAGGGTTATGGTTTGAATATTCCGGCGGTGAAAAAATTCGCAGAGGAAGGCGTTAAACTTCTGATAACTGTCGATAATGGCATTACAAATGTTGAAGAGGTTGATCTGGCTAATAAGTCGGGGATCGATGTTATAATTACCGATCATCATTTGCCACAGGTTGATGTTCCTAAGGCTTATGCCATCTTAAATTCTAAGCAGGAAGAGGACGATTATCCGTTTGATATGTTGTGTGGTGCGGGTGTGGCTTTTAAATTAGTTCAGGCACTTTTGAAAAAAGGCAGGGAGCTTTGGCAGATAAAAGATGGCTGGGAAAAATGGCTTCTGGATGTCGCCGGTATCTCTACGATTGCCGACATGGTTCCTTTGCAGGGAGAGAATCGAGCTCTGGCTTACTATGGTTTAAAAGTTTTGCAAAGAACACCGCGGCCGGGATTGATGAAACTTTTTAATAAGGCCAGAGTCGATCTGAGAAATCTTTCCGAAGAGGATATTGGTTTTACTATAGCCCCACGGATAAATGCCGCTAGCAGGATGGGCGTGCCGATAAACGCCTTTAATCTGCTTTCAACTTATGATGAGACTGAGGCTGGTGTTATGGCGGATTATCTAGAGAGCAAAAATAATCAAAGAAAAAGAGCCGTTGCCGGAATGATGCGTGATGTCGAAAAAATTATGGAACGTGATCAGGGCTTATCGGTGATTGTTGTCGGTGATAAAAGCTGGCCGCCGGGAGTTGTCGGCTTAGCCGCTAGTAAAATTGTCGAGCGTTACAAAAGGCCGGCGTTCGTCTGGGGATTGGAGGGGGCAAAGGAGATCAAGGGGTCGTGCCGGTCGGATGGCCGGGTTAATCTGGTGGATTTGATGGTCGCGGCTGGGGAAGGAGTTTTTCTGGGAATGGGCGGACACGCTCTGGCGGGCGGATTTTCCATAAGCGAAGAGATGCTCGAGGGATTGGACAAGAAGTTGAGCGAAGCATATGATCATTTGGTCAAAGAAAATTCCCCACCGGTTGTCGAAGATATTTTCGCTGATAAAAAAATTTCTATTGATGATGTTAATTTGAACACCTGCAATTTAATCGCCAAAATGGCGCCGTTTGGAATTGGTAATCATCGGCCAGTTTTTATGCTGGAAGATCAGGAGATTTTTGCTGTTAATCTATTCGGTGGTCAGAAGGATCATCTGCGTTTGGATTTTAAAAATAGTTGGGGAGATACTGTTTCGGCAATCTTGTTTAATTTTCGCGGCAAAATTGATCAGGATTTTTTGTCCGGCGATCGGATCGATATATTGGCAAATATGGAAGTTGATACATTCGGCTATCGTCCGAAGGCACGATTGCGGTTGCTCGATATAAGGCGAAAGTGATAACATTTATTTTATGAAAAAAAAGATTACGATTTTTACCGATGGCGGTTCACGCGGTAATCCGGGCAATGCCGGCTCTGGCGCATACATTGTTGATGATGAAGGAAGAGTTTTGAAACAGTGCAGCCAGCCGCTGGGGATTCAGACGAATAATTATGCCGAATATCAGGCGGTTATTTTGGGTTTGGAAAATTTGAAAAGAATTATTGGCGCGGAGAATTTGAAAAATTACGATGTGGAAATAAAAATGGACAGCGAGCTGGTTAAGAAACAGCTTTACGGCGAATATCAGATAAAAGAGGAGACTTTGTTTCCGCAGTTTATAAAGATCTGGAATATGCGTGTGAAAGATTTTCCTAATTTAAAATTCACCCATATTCCACGCGAGCAAAATAAGGAGGCAGACAGATTATCAAATGTAGCTATGGACGAGGGAGAAACTCATAAGAAGCTTTTTTAATGAATTGAATTTATATATGCCGCGATAATGAAGATAAAGATTTGAGTTAGGAAGATTCTCTTATTTAAATTTCTTCTGAACTGTTCCGATAAAAGATCTTTAGGATTAAAAACTATTTTATTTTTGCTGTGCCAAAAGTCATGTAATTCCTGAATTAAGGTCATAGGAAATTTTTTCCAGATGATATAAAGCGGTTGGAGTGCATCGGGCAATATTCCACCCAGGATGATTAATCCATAAGTTATAAGATTGGCGAGAGTGGCGGCCGGCCTTACTATAATTACTAACACCGCGATACCAACTGAAATGTCGATAGCGATATTTAATAAATCAACAGCGATCTTTTGCGGATCTGCTTTTAAGCTTCTGTCGGCAGCATTCTCTTTGCTCCCATTGATTGATAAAAGATTGTAATCATAATGCGTGATCGCATCGGATAAATAGTGGCTGAAGATGGCGATTACAAAAATTACCAGATCATTCACGCGACCCAGGAAGGGCTTGGTAATAGCGCCGGCGACCAATATGTGTGTTGCAAGTGTCATTTTCAGAGATAATATACTATGAAATTTGGAATGATTGCAACTCCAATTGTCATTGCGAGGAGCTTGCGACGAAGCAATCTCTATATAGTTAATTGACGTAGATTGCCACGCTCCCTGCGGTCGCTCGCAATGACAAACATTGGCATCTTGACTCCCAAATAGTCAGATGCTAGTTTTAAGTAAGAATAGTTTGAAACTTAAAATCAAAAAAAGGGGAGGCTGAGTGCGATGGATTGGTCTTATTGGTCTGCAAACTATCCTCAAATTTATAATTGGTTGATTTGGCTCTGGGCCTGGCTTCCGACCATTCTTGGTAGTCTTGGTGGTGTCTGGGTTACCGGTGCTATTGGCCTTATGAGTGTTCAGCGACTTCGGCTCGGTCATATTAGGCCGGCGGCTCTTCTGACCTACGCTTTTTGGCCAGTAGTTCTGGGCTGGGGAATATTTTGGGGTGTGCTTACTGGTGAAAGAAATCCTCTTCTTGGTCCGCCCAAAGATGATAATCTTCTAATGGATAAATCTCCCAAGGACTATATGCCAGATGATAAAGATAAGTAATTATCATTCTCATCGTTCACCCTCCGATATTCGGAGGGCTTTTTATTAAGGTATAATTTCAGTAGACTAACAAAAATTCCGCTTTGGGCGGAATTTACTTTTTTAATGTAAGCTGTTTATTTGCCTTTAGGCAGCGAGTGCAGACTTTAATTCTTCCGCCATTAGGGGAGACTGTCCACTGTAGATTGACTCGAGCTGTTCTGGTGCCTGTTGGATTAAATTTGGTTGCTCGAACACGGTTGCTGTAACCGCCGACTGAAAGTTTGCCTCTATTACAAATTGGACAGGTTTTTGTTGCCATAATATCTGTTTTGTCGTTGTGATTTAAGTAGTCGATATGCTATCATAGATCGGTCTAATTATGCAAGGCCTAGATATTATTTTGTCTATAATAATACTGATGATGTCCGTTGTGCTACATGAAGTATCCCACGGCTACACGGCGGCAATTTTGGGCGATCCTACAGCCAAATATGCCGGTCGGCTGACCCTTAACCCATTAAAACATCTCGATTTGATGGGTTCTTTCATTGTGCCAATCCTGACCTATATCATGGGTGGCGTGACTTTTGGTTGGGCTAAACCCGTACCTTACAATCCGTACAATTTAAAGGGCGGCAAATGGGGTCCAGCAATTGTTGCCGCCGCCGGCCCGTTAGCCAATCTATTTTTGGCGATCTTCTTTTCTTTTTTGCTTCATGCGAGTTTTTTTCAAACTTTCCTGACCGATCCAGTCGCATCTTTGATCGCTGGCGCAATAATGATCAACATTTTTTTGTTTGTCTTCAACATGATACCGGTTCCGCCGATCGACGGATCGAAGGTGGTATTTTCTCTCATTCCCTATAGATATAATTATATCATTGAGTTCATGGAGCAGTACCAGCTTCTTTTGATTCTTTTTGTAATATTTTTCCTAAATATCTTGATCGCCCCGATGGTCAATATCTTATACTATCTTCTCATTCGCTAAGCTTGCTGTAGCTTTTTGTTGTCCACATTAATACTTTTGTCGGTCAACTGATCCATACTATAATTAGATTATGGATTTTTTAAAAAGCCTGACTAAAAAACAGTGGGTGATTATTTTTTGTGTTGCTGTTTTTTTGATAGCGACTTACCTATTTTTTTTCAGAAATTCGACCACTAATAATATTGATCAAACCGGACTCGATAATCTTATTCGTTTGGGTACCGCTCCCAAGCCGGTTAATGAAAATTTAACTAAATCGGAAGTTCAAAAATTAATAAAACTTGGCACTGTCGCGGCCACAACCTCAACTCAAGCTACTGCTAATATCACCAAGACACAGAGAGATTCAATTCTGAAGTTGATGTCTGTGCCGCAGCCGAAGTAGTTTAAGTTTTAATAGAATTTAAAAATAAAAATATGGATAATAATTTTAAATCTGCAGTCCTTATAATTGTCGCACTAATCGTAGGGATTATTGGCGGGTACTATTTTGGTTCGAATCAAGGATATACTTCGGGATATGAAACAGCCAGAGGCGAAATATCGACTCGTTTGGTTGATAAGGGCGTGGTTCAGGCTATCCCAAAACAACTTTTGTCGATCTCCGGTACAATAAAATCAATCGCAAATAATCAATTCGTTCTTGATTCGCAAATACCGTACGATCCAACACTACCGGACAGCGCACAGAAGCAGATGGTTACTAGAACTGTTTTAGTTACGCCCGCAACAGAGATTACAATTAGAAGCGTAGTGCAAAATACTGCAAAGCCAAAAGCTAACGAACCGTTCAGTCCATTTATTGTGACCAACACTAAGACAAATTTCAGTTCATTGAAAGTTGGGGATCAGGTTAGTGTCGGATCGGTTGTCAATATTCTGAATAAAACAACATTCGAAGCTAGTTCAATATTTAAGAATGCTCAATAGATTTTACAATTTAATATTTTTTACAGCGCTCACATTTTCCCTCCCCCTCCTCTCCCTCGCCACCTTCACCCCACCCACTTCACTCCCACCCAACG
>CAZWJJ010000040.1:0-5608 GCA_964634555.1 uncultured Candidatus Saccharibacteria bacterium
TATATTGGACTCTAAAAAAAGAGTTTCCTTGCCCGCAAGATTTCGAAAGGAGATGGGGGGTGAGGTTGTAATAACCCGTGGCCTCGACGGATGTTTGTTCATTTACACAATTAACGAGTGGGCGAAAGTTGCGGAGCAGTTTTCAAAGATGAATATGCTTCAGGCTGATAGTCGCAGTATTAATAGATTTTTACTGGCCGGCGCGACATCATCTGAGATCGATTCAATCGGCAGAGTTTTAATACCAGAAGTTTTGAAAGAGTTTGCGGGATTAAAAGAGAAAGTTGTGATAATTGGTATGTATACACGCTTGGAAATTTGGGATTTAGACAAGTGGAAGGAGTATAAAACACAGAATGAAAAACAGGCCGATGCTTTAGCGGAAAAGTTGGGTGGAATGTCCGCAATATAGTTATGGCGCATATTTCAGTTCTTTTAAAAGAGGCCGTCAATGGTCTCGCAATAAAAAAGGGGGATACGGTACTTGATGCCACCTTTGGCGGCGGCGGCCACTCTAGAGAGATTTGCAAGATTGTCGGAGAAAAAGGAGCCTTGATAGCAATTGATGCCGATGAAGAGGCGCGTAATCGGATTTCTGCTGAGATGAAGGCTTGTCGATTTGAATTGGTAACAGCTAATTTTCGCCAGTTGGACAAAGTGCTCGGGGAGCGGGATATTACAGAATTAGATGCCGCATTGTTTGATCTCGGATTAAGTTCATTTCAACTCGATATTTCAGAGAAGGGTTTTACTTTTCAAAAGGATCAGCCGCTTAAAATGACTTTCGGATCGGGTGTTGGAACGGATAGTTTGACCACTGATGAGATCGTCAATCATTGGGATGAGGAGAATATAGCCGATATTATTTATGGTTATGGTGGTGAGCAGTTTTCGCGAAGGATAGCGCATGGGATTATTGAGGCAAGACAGATCAAGCCGATCAAGTCGACCCTCGAGCTTGTGAAGATCATTGAAGAATCCGTGCCGGAATTTTATAAAAAAAGAAAGATTCATCCCGCGACGAAAACATTTCAAGCTCTCCGTATTACCGTTAATGATGAAATGGGAGCCTTGAAAGAAGCACTGGCAAAAGTTTGGAAAGTAATAAGACCGGGCGGAAGATTGGCGGTTATTTCATTCCATGAGCTTGAAGATCGGATCGTTAAAAATTTTTTGCGAGATAAAAAGAAGGAAAATGAGGCGGAGATTATAACAAAAAAGCCAATGGTTCCGGATGATGAAGAGATTAAAAATAATCCACGATCAAGGAGTGCAAAATTAAGAATAGGAGAAAAAAATTAATAAGATGGAAAGTTATGTAGAGCAATATGATATGGAGAAGAAACGAGAATATATCTCGATCTTTTTGATCATAAGCGTTGTGGCGCTCTGTTTTTCTTATTTTTATTTTATATATTTGTCGGTTTTGAATACGGTGGCCCGTCAGCAAGACGACGCGCAGATTGCACAGATGACGTCGAAAATAAGCGGATTGGAAAATAGTTATATGGCCAAAAAAAGCGATATTAATATTGAAATGGCCTATTCGCTTGGCTTTCAGGATGATTTTGACAAGGTACATTTTAGCAATGAAAAGACAATTACTTCCGGCAATCTTTCCCTTGTAGGTAATGAGCATTAATTCAAAAAAACGAATTTATATTCTTTCTTTAGTCGCGCTTTTATTTTCGGCGATAGTTATCGTTCGTCTTTTTAATATCCAAATCATTAACGGTGATGATTATAGTAGGCGGGCGAATAGTCAATATGTTAAACCGCAGTCTGATATTTTATCGCGCGGCACTATCTATTTTCAGGAAAAAACCGGTAATTCTGTTTCGGCTGCAAGCCTAAAGACAGTCTATATTGTAGCCATGAATCCCAATATTCTAGCTAATTCCGATGATGCATATTTTAAAATAAACAGTGTAGCGGCGATTGACAAAACTGATTTTTCCAAAAAAGCATCCCTTAAAAATGACCCATACGAAGTCGTCACAAAACTTGATGACAAAGATCTGGCGGATAAGATCAAAATACTGAATATTCCGGGTATTTCGATCTATAAAGAAAATGAGAGATTTTATCCCGGTGGAAAGTTGGCTTCGCATGTTTTAGGTATAGTGGCTCAATCCAAAGACGATGGAGATCATTTTGCGGGAAGATATGGATTAGAAAAATATTACGAGCCGGTGCTGGCCCGGGATAATCAATCGCTTTCGGTTAATTTTTTTGCCGAGATGTTTTCAAATGTCAAAAAAACAGTTTCAAATAGTGGTCAAAGTACGCTTTCTGGTGACATTTTTACATCTATTGAACCTAATGTAGAGCTTTCTTTGAGTAAGGAGCTGGTTGCTCTTCAGGAAAAATGGAATCCGGATTCCGTCGGTGGAATTATTATGGAGCCTAAGACAGGAAGAATTATTGCAGCTTCTTTTTTACCTGACTTTGATCCTGGAAATTTTTCCATTGAAAAAAATATTTCCGTCCTTTCAGATCCTTTGGTTGAAAATGTTTTTGAATTTGGTTCAATAATGAAACCCTTGACACTGTCTGCTGGCATCGATGCGGGCGTAATCACTCCAAGTACGTTATATGATGATAAGGGATTTGTATTGCTTAACGGAAAAAGGATTGAAAATCACGATCATTTAGCTATGGGTAAGGTTAATATGCAGGCGGTTTTGGATAATTCTTTGAATACGGGTGCTGTATTTGTAATGCAAAAGCTTGGACGGGAAAAATTCCGTGCCTATATGGATGATTTTGGATTGGGTAAAAAAACTGGCATAGATTTGCCGGATGAGACTACTGGATTGACGAAAAATCTAAGTAGTAAATACGATATTGATTATGCGACTGCTTCATTTGGTCAGGGAATAGCGCTGACGCCAATTGGAATTTTGACTGCTCTTTCATCGCTGGCGAATGGTGGAATCATGATGAAGCCACGTATTGTTGATAGAGTAGATTCGAATATCGGCATTTCAAGAAATGTAGATACGGTTACCGTCGGTAGGGTTTTGAAACAAAAGACCGCCGAACAAATCACCGGAATGCTTGTGCATGCTTTTGATAATGGTTTGCTGGGAGGAAAATATAAGATTAATCAGTATAGCGTCGCGGCTAAAACTGGCACCGCTCAGATCCCGGAGCCGGGCGGGGGTTATGGGAATAAAAATCTGCATTCATTTTTTGGATATTTTCCGGCTTACAATCCCAGATTTTCTATTTTGCTTTATATGGTTAATCCTAAAAATGGCGCTAGATTTTCTTCTGATACCCTACCGACGCCATTTGTAAATTTAACCAAATTCTTGTTAAATTATTATGACGTTCCGCCGGACCGTTAGTTTATGATAAGGTCATTTTTTAAAAAGATCGTTATAACTGCGCTGACTTTGGAGTCGCGCTTAGTTTTATGGAAATACAAGCCAAAAATAGTTGCTATAACTGGTAATGCCGGTAAGACCAGTGCTAAGGACGCTGTTTTTTCGGTTTTAGAAACCGAATATTTTACTTGGAGAAATGAGAAGAGTTATAATAGTGATATCGGAATTCCCCTGACGATTTTACATTGTAAAAATGCTTGGTCTAATCCGGTTTTATGGCTTAAGAATATTATCGAGGGGTTGGTGCTGATAATTTTGCCTCATAAATATCCTAAATGGCTGATTTTGGAGGTTGGAGCGGATAAGCCGGATGACATAGGAAAATTTGCAAAATGGCTGCATCCGGATATCGTCATAGTTACTAGGATTGGAGAGACTCCGGTACATGTTGAAAATTTTTCTTCGCGTGAGGAATTAATTAGGGAAAAAGAAAAATTAGTTAAGTCGTTGAAGGCTGATGGCATTTTGATTTTAAACGCTGATGATTCGGATGTGGCTTCGATGGAAAGATTGGTAAAAACAGCCAGAGTGATTAAATACGGATTTGGAGAGAGTGGCGATATTCGCGCTCTAAACTATGGGATAGTTTACACTAATGATCGAGAAGAAAAGCCGGAAGGGATTAACTTTTTCATCGAGTATGGTAAAGATAAATTTGATATAAAGATCCCGGGAGTGATCGGTCGACAAAATATCTATTCTGCATTAATCGCTTTTACCGTCGGAATAGTGCTGAAGATTAAACCTAATTTGATACTTAATGCTATTTCAACGTACGAAAGGCCGGCCGGTAGATTGCATTTGATTAATGGTATAAAAGACTCGCTTATACTCGATGACACATATAATTCATCTCCGGCCGCTCTGCGTCTTGCAATCGAATCATCAGACGATTTAAAAACTAATGGTCGAAAGATTGCTGTTTTGGGCGATATGTTGGAGCTTGGCATTCAAACGGCTTCGGTTCATTACGCCATTGGTCAAATCATCCCGAGTGTTTTTGATCAGCTGATTACAGTCGGCCCACGTTCAGAAAATTTTGCAAAAGGTGCAATTGCCGCTGGTATGAATAAAAAAAAGATAAAAAGTTTTAATAGTTCGATAGATGCCGCCGATTATCTGGCCGGTAGCATAGTTTCTGGTGATCTACTATTGGTTAAGGGGTCACAAGGGATGAGAATGGAGCGTGTTGTAGTGAAATTGATGGCTAAGCCGGATGAACGTTTTAAACTAGTTGGGCGGCAGGAAGAAGAGTGGCTGAAAAGATAGTTATGTATATAAAAGTTAAGGTTCAGGCCGGTTCTAAGACTGAGAGTTTTGAGAAAATTATCGGCGATAGTTTCAAGATTAAAGTAAAAGAAAAGGCCGAGAGGAATCTTGCTAATGTAAGAGTAAAATATCTGCTCGCAAGGCATTTTAATTTACCGGAAAATAAAATTCGTCTGATATCCGGACATCACAGTCCAAATAAGATTTTTAGTGTCGTTGAGGTTTAAAAAACCGCCGAATGTATTACGGCGGCTATAATGTGACTTCTTTTTTTATAATTATATATAGTGTTGTTCCGTCTGGACCTTGAAAGCCGATTAGCTTTTGATTTTCACAAACATCAGAATTAAGCCATTTTTCTAAGGGCATAGTTGTGGTAACATCTCTTACTTTTACTCGTGTATCCAGTAAGACGACTCTGACACCGTTTGCTCCAAAACAACACTCAATATGTTTAGGCAGTAGATATATAAAATGAGGAAATAGTGTCATGATGGTGTGGCCATGGAGATTATAAAATCGAAGCCTGCTTTTTTGACTATGGTCAATTGTTATATCGCGGCCCGGATAATATTTTTTATTTATGTTACTCAACATAACCACCTCCCCATTAATTTGAAATGTTCAGTTACTGAACTCATATTATACCTCAATAAAATATATTCAAGGGCTTGTAAAATTTTCGCGTATAATTTAGATTATCAATAGAATCTTTGTTTTTCTAAACAGGGAGGTAGAAATGGATGAAGATCGGAAAGACGATAGTTCAGGTGACCTCGAAAAGAAACGCGAGCTTGAGCGTCAGGCAGAAAAAGAAAGAAGGCGTGAAAAATCTTTGCGGGCGCTTGAGGAGGCCAGGAATGAACAGCTTGCGCACGAGGCTGAGGTGGAAGAGAGGAAGAAAAGGGACACTATTAAGAGACAGCAGGAAAAAATGAAGGAACAGA
>CAZWJJ010000040.1:5618-6143 GCA_964634555.1 uncultured Candidatus Saccharibacteria bacterium
GAGAGAGGAGGAAGGGAAGGAGGGAGGAATGAACAAGAAAGAAAAAAAGAAAAACAATTAAAGGACAGGAGGAAAAAAAGAAGGAATAGAGGAGTGAAAAAAATAAGGGTAAATGAGTAGAATTGAGCCCGATCAAATGAATGGTCGGGCGTTTTTTTTACAGAAAATTATTAGCTTGACTGAAGAAAAGAATAGTTTATAATGCTAGTACAAATAATATGTCAGACGAAAAAACTATTGAAAATAATGGCAATTTTGAAGAAGATGTGATCTTAGATGCCGATGATGAGGAGTTTAGGCTAGATGACAGTACTGAGGATGTTTCAGGTAAGATTAATAGACTGAAGACAAAGCTCAAGCAGGCGTTGAAAGATAAGGAAGAGTACCTTTCGGGTTGGCAAAGATGTAGGGCGGATTTTGTGAATGCGAAGAGAATGGCTGACCGGGATAGAAGTTCTTTGGTTGAATCAATTAAAGAGTCGTTGGTAAAAGATCTATTTCCAGTGTGGGAAAGTTTTGATCTGG
>CAZWJJ010000041.1:0-2208 GCA_964634555.1 uncultured Candidatus Saccharibacteria bacterium
CAAACTATTTCTCATTCATATCAAAAGTTGTGGATAACATCGACACAAATCTTATTTTTGAACAGAAAAAAATTTTAAATTACATCATCCGGTAATATTCTTGATATTTTGATTTTTTTCAGGCAGAATTGACAAGTAAAAGTTCTCGTTAATTTGAGACTCTTTACATTAAGATTTCACAGCTGAAATAACTTTTTGCGAGATCGTCTAATGGTAGGACAGCGGCCTTTGAAGCCGTGAATCTTGGTTCGATTCCAAGTCTCGCAGCCAGCTCGTGCTAGGTTATCCCGCCCGAGGAGCGTAGTATATCTACGCGTTCAAAAGCGATACAATAGAAGCGCGAGACAAGATACGCACGCAAGAAAAAGAAATAAATTATGGATGCAAAGCTACGAGATCTCATAGAACGAACGTTGCAGGTCACAACGCCGCTTGCTCAGGCGGCGGCAACTCACGACACTAAGTTTCTCAACGTCCTGCTTGGCATTTACCGGGTTTCTTTCACTACGCTTAGAGATATTTATTATCTCTCCCAAAACGAAGACACTGGAGCGAGTGCTTTGGATCTGGCGCGCAAAATCATTGAATACGGAATTACCGTAGAGTACATGATTTGGAAGGGTACGGAGGAGTCGGCCGAACAATTCCAAAAGCATGAGTGGACTGAAATTCATCATGAGCTTGAATTCCTGAAATCAATCGGTCAGGATGTTGCGGCCCAGAGTGAAGAGTTGAAAGTTGGCGTTGAAGATGCCGAAAAGGAATATGCCGCATTGAATTCAAAAGAAAGGAGTCGCAAGAGTTGGGCCGGACTCTCAATCGAGAAGATGATGGAGGCTATGCACACCGCAGGACACATGAAAGATTTTGACTTCTCCCGACTGAGTCAGGCATACATCTGGGGTTGTCGCCTCAATCACGTAAGTCCGTTCGTAGTGCATAAATACATGGGACCAGAAGAAGGCGAAGGCTCGTCAGATTTCTATCTTCGCCAGGCGCTGATGTTCGCCATTCTTTTCCATTTACGCCTCTCTACCCGTTACATAGATGAGATACGAACATTGAGTGGTACAAATGTGCATCCTGAGCTTGCAGACAGTGTAGTCGCTTTGCGCGACGAATTGGACAAGCTAGGTCAAGAGTAATTTTCGTACCACTGTCACTTTTTGATGCGCTCGAGACGCGTCGTTTAGGAAGTGTAAAATAGAGTTATTCCGTAAAGCAGGGTTTAACCGACCACGGTTCTAACCCGAGACGGCCAGTCAATTTATTCATCATCTAATAAGGAACCCAGACAACAATCCTTCAATTGTGCATATCTTTACTTTTTTAATCAATCTAATAACATCTATACCAGAAGGAGGCCTCGTTAGTGAGTGAACATTGGACAGAAAAAGAAGTTAATATTTTGAAGGGAATATCAACCCTTGAAGAATTAGCTGAAATTGCCATATCTATTGTCACTCGCATGAGTGTAACTGGTAAAGAGATAGTGCAGATCTGCGGACCAATGAGCACTGGCGGTCTCGGTAATCTTAGAGATAATATGATGCGTTTTAGTTTAGCAATTAATAAGGCTACTGAAAATGGCATTATGGTGTTTGATCAGACTCCATTTCAGAACAAAATTATTCAAATTTGTTCTTTCAAAGAAGGGCAGGGCAAATACAACTATGAGATTCTCGAGATTTTTTATAGAAAAATATTCGAGTCGGGTCATGTGCATCGAGTTCTTTTTCTACCGGGGTGGGAAGGTTCGGTGGGTGCAAGTTGGGAACGAGAATTAACAATAAAGCTTGGACTTATTGTTGAAGATTACCCAATTGAATGGCTTTAATTTTTACGGGTCTGAACTTCATGTTTGGACCCTTTTAATAACACCTGAAAAACATCAAGAAATAATAGATGGGGCGCTTATATAATCTTACAAAAAACAAGCAGTTATGCTGAAATTTATTAACAGATGACTTTTCCGCACATAGGTATATAATAGGAAAATCGAATTAGTTATTAGTTAATTTTTCTAAAATATCTATGTCAAATGGTTCAAAAACATGGCTGGCTCTAGGAATAGTCGTAGTCTTTATTATAATTATCTGGCTTGCATCTGGTTCATCGAATAATAATCCTACTGTTCCTGTCGCACCAGTAGCCCCCGCAGCCCAAGTTCCACCCCCAGGTCCAACCTCAATTTTTCCGTCCCACAAT
>CAZWJJ010000041.1:2218-6042 GCA_964634555.1 uncultured Candidatus Saccharibacteria bacterium
ACCCCAGGTCCCCCTACAGGTGCAAGCGCTATTGTGCCGGCATCAGATGCTGTTGCCGCACAAGCTGGGGTAAATTCTTGAACCTCGATTGATCAAGATGGCGCTAATATAGACAATCAAATAAACTCACTGAATACAGACTCAAATAATGCTGACGGTGCCCTCTCTGACAAGCCAGTTACCCAATCAAATTTCTAATATATCTGGTAACTTATAAACATAAACATATAAAAATGATCAAAAAAAATCTTAATAATCTCCTATCCTCCTCTGCCCTGAGCATAATCACAGCCTCTTTGTTACTAGCGGGCACGGTAAATGCTGCAACCAAGGAGCCTATGGCTGATAAAAAAATAGCTGAAGAAGCAAAACTAGCAGCACAAATCCCAAAAATAATCGCCAACGGTGATAAGGAGATTAGTCGACGTCTAGAGGCTCTTAACAATCTAATAGCCCGAATCGGCCAGATGCAGAAATTAAGCGATGCACAGAAAGCTAACGTTACCGGAAAGTTACAGTCTTTTGTGGACGCAATGAATAGCCTTAAAACAAAAATCGATGCTGATACAGATATAGCTACATTACGCACTGATATTAAATCAATAGTCGATTCCTATCGAGTTTTTGCCTTAGTTATGCCTCAATCTCAAATCTATGCAGCTGCGGATAGAATCGGCACCTTAATTGATACAATGAATGCAGTTGTTCCAAAAATTCAAACAGAGATCTCGACAGCTCAGGCTGCTGGAAAAGATGTTACAGTCCTACAATCAGCCCTAACAGACCTTACGGCCAAATTAGCCGATGCCACAACACAATATCAAGCTGCGCAATCAGGCGTAGCTAATTTAGCACCTGATCAGGGCGACAAAACCGTGATGGATTCAAACTTAGCGGCCCTTAAAAAAGCTCGAGCCGATATAAAGGTTGCCACAATCGATATAATTGCAGCCCGCAAAGATATGGAAAAAATCCATAAAGCATATAAAGCTTTCAAACTTCCGGCACCAGCCGCCGCAAGCTCAACTGAACCTGCGCCAGCAAACTAAACGGATATAGATAAAATTGCCCCACTAAAATGGGGCTTTTTTATTGCCAATCTAAAGCAAAAAAGAATTAAATACTTGATCCATTACTGTTATAATTTTATTAAAAAACTCCCACATTATGGGAGTTTTGATTAAACTATTCTTGCGGTTCAGATGCTGGTTTTGATTCTGCAACAGTTTCCATATCAGATAGAGATTCTTTAAAAAATCTGACTTCAGACTTATTTATTGAACTATCTCTATGCAAAACAACGTGAAGAATATCGCCGGGAGCAAGCTCATTGCGATTTTTTAGACGTGCCATGGGCTTAATAAGATATTGATCGATCTTCTTCGCCAAAAGCCTGGCGCCCCATTCACGCTTATCTGTAGCCTCGGTAACAATAAATCTCTTAACCTCTTCCGACATATCCAAGGTTATACCGAGCGGTCTAATGTGCAGATTAGAAAATTTATTCAACTCTAATTCAAAGATCTTATAAAGCGACTCATTTGATAGATGTCGAAATACAATAATATCATCCAATCGAGCCAGAAAAGTATTATTGAAAAATCTTCTGATCTCTCTCATAGATGCCTCATAAATAATTTCATCCTTCTTTGTATCATCATCTTCACTAACAAGATCTTGAAATCCAATACCCTTATCGCGAGACAAATATTTTGCTATGACAGCCTCATTAACATTTGTGGTAAAAGCAATAACAGAATTATTAAATTTGGTTATTTGACCATTTGCTAGTGTAATGCGTGCAGTATCAATAATATTCATGCAGACCTCATAATGCTTTGAACTAGCCTTTTCCAATTCATCGAATAGAATTATAGATTTGAGATCTGAAGATGGGGCCTGATCAACCTTATTTCTCAATGCCTGAAGACGATTTTTCAATTTTGCATGAGTCTCAAGTGCCAATTTAATACTCTTATCTAAAACATCGTTCGACCTAAAATCATTGCCCGAATATCTTTTTTTAATGATTCGAAAAATATGCTGCTCGATATAATTTACATCGTTCTCCGCCTCATTAAGCATCTCAATAACCTGCGCATTAGCTGTATCATGGGTCTTTGCTGGTTTATCAATATTATCCTGAGTTAGGCCATGTTCGCCGAAACCAATATAACCCGGCGGGGATCCAATCAAACGCGAAATAGAGTGTGGTTCGGACATAGTTTGACCCTCAAGTATAGTTAGAGCATTTCTGTCATTAAACCAAAGCTCTGCCAAACCTCTAAGAATTTCGGTTTTCCCAACACCGCTCGGACCGGCGAACATTACTGAATAGATCGGCTTGTCCAAACGACGAAATTTGGCCTCACTAATTTCGACAGCGTCAGCAAAACGCTTCAATGCTCTGTCCTGACCTATAATCTTTAACTTCATGCGTTCATAGAAACTCACCGAGGCGGCACCCGCCGTTTCGGTATCAACATGCACCCAGTTTTTCTTATCTCTGTCATCCATTTTGCCACCTCCTGTGGTGGTTAAGTAGATATATTATTTCAATGACCAAACACCTATTCTGTTCATATGATTGCACAAAAAACTGCAAGGATACAGTTGACCTACAAGAACAATCATTGAATATTATTGACCAATAATCCGCAAAAGAGCCAACTCCAAAGGCAATTCGCCTATGTAAGACCAGCGAGTCTCTTCATACGCGGTCAACAACTCACGCAAAACTGAGGGGATTGTAACAACATTCTTATGATTGCCACATTCCACAAAAAATTTACTTTCACTCACAGATGACTCAGACAAAATATCGTTTTTAATTTCGGGCGCAAATTTCAGCAAAAGTATCATGCGCAAATTATGCATAATCATCTTTATAAACAAACGATACTCAACATTATCTTTAGATATTTTTCTAAGCAAAACTAGCGCCTCAGCAATATTTTTACTCAAGATAGCCGAAACCATCCCTTGAACGGCAGCAATCCTTGGCGCACCAGTGATCTCTTCAACTTTAACCAGATCTTTTTTTTTACTGGTCGAAGCTCTTTTAACTTTTTGCAAAGTTCCATGAGTATCACGAAATGATCCGTCACCCGAAAGCGCAACTAGCTCGGCGGCGCCTTCATCAATAGAAAAACCTTCTTTTTTAGCAACCCGAATCACCATCTCTCGCAAAATATCATGCGAAGGTTTTTTAAAATAAAATACCTGACACCTAGATATAATAGTCTCGGGCAGTTTATTCATCTCCGTTGTAGCTAATATAAAAACCACATGCGACGGTGGCTCTTCTAGAGTTTTTAAGAGTGCATTAAAAGCACCTTTTGAGAGCATGTGAACCTCATCAATGATATAAACTTTCTTTTCTGACTCAAAGGGCATTGTTCTGGCACCATCGCAAATCTCTCTTATCTCTTCAACACTGCCGTTGGAAGCCGCATCAAGCTCATAAACATCAGAGGCAGCAGTCCCCATCTCACCTGCCAAAATTCTGGCAATAGAAGTCTTGCCCGTGCCGCGAGGACCAGAAAATAAATAAGCATGAGAAAGTCTGCCTTGTGTGATAGAACCACTGAGTGTCTTAACTATATTTTCCTGCCCCAGAACCTCCTTAAAACTCTTAGGTCTGTATTTTCGATACAAGACAAAATCTGAACTATTGGCCATTTTAAAAATTTCTTATACTAACAATCATATCACCTCTGGCGCTTCGGCATGACAAATCTTTAATCCATTAGAAAGAATCGTGGCAACTGCTGAGGTAATAATCAAACGATGATTAAACAAAATCTGTCCAGCCTCCAACACCT
>CAZWJJ010000042.1:0-5565 GCA_964634555.1 uncultured Candidatus Saccharibacteria bacterium
AATAGGAATAAAGAATTAAACAGGGACTAAAAAAAAGTAGATATACAAGTAATTAGCAATGTTTGAGAAATAAATTGCGGGGCTTGAGCAAGATACATAGTCATAATCCACACAGCAACAGATGCGCCCAAAAAACCAAATATTCTATTTGTGGCACTGCGCGGATTATTTTTGTAAACCCAAATAGCAAGAACAATATTAACTATCGTTACTAGTGAAAGAAAGATAAGTTGCAAATTTATCGCGCCCATTCTTTATTTAAAAAATTAATCACGACTTCGTTAAACTCAATACTTCTTTCAATCGGCGGAACATGGCCTACATCATTAAAAACTTTTAACTCCGCATTCGGAATTAACGAATAACCGGCCCGCTGCTTCGACATGAGCAAAAGTGGATCTTTATCAGAAACAATAACTTGTGTTGGTGCAGCAATCTTTCCCAATTCATCTTTCAGGACAAACTCATCTCTAATCTTGAGAGGTTTAAATAATCTGTTGATCATCATAAATGGATGAGAAATTTGTCCGGCAGAGCTCGGATGGGAAAAATTTACCGCTTCAAAATAGTAGTCGACAAGATCTTCCGAAAGCTCACTTTTATTATACAACACATCAGCTAAAAATTTGCGCATGTTATCCCGAGTTGGGGACATTACGGTTTTAGAGAGTAAATTCGCGCCAAATCGAAACGAGATGGGGCGATATCCCCAAGGTACATAATCACTAAAACCAAGCGAATTAACCAAAACGAGTTTACGCACTAATTCCGGCCTGTTTATCGCTAATTTCATTACCACCCATCCGCCAACTGAGTGGCCAACCAGGTCAACCTTTTCTAATCTCTTGAATTTAATAAAATTTTCTACAACATCGACAAAGGTTTTATCTGCATCAATGGTGGAAAAATCAACCCGCGTTGAAAGCCCTGCACCAGGCAGATCGATCGCAAAAATCTTAAAATTCTTAGCTAACGCTTCAATATTTTTGTACCACTCTGCCCAACCGATATTCGCGCCATGAAGCAAGATCACCGGCTGGCCCGCACCCGCCTCAACATAATGAATCGCATATTCTCCCAGTCGGCAAATACCGGAACTCAAACCTTTAATTTTCGACTTTAATTTTTCGTCGAATTTCACTTATCTAAAGTTTAAAAATTTTCTTAAACTCATCTGCGGACTTTTTTCTTTTGGCGATCTCTTTCTTGGAGTTGTATGTTGGAATCAATTTTTCATCCAAGGACAATAAAGATCGATTACCCTCAAGCGGCTCTCCATTCAAAATTTTTCGGGCGCAATATGCGACCGCTGAGCCATTAAGCAAAGCCGCACCCCCAAGCTGAGGCCACGATACGATGGTCTTTCCCATTTCAAGCAATGATTCTTTCATTCTCTGAGTTACATTTTCAGCGCCGACATGCTTGGTGATCATTCTACCGATACCAAACTTATCAAGCGATTTCAACTCTTCATAAGTAACTGGCCCCATTCTTCCGTGGAAAAATTTTGTCTCCGGACGCAAATCATATCTTTCTATATCGACAACCGCATTATCACCATTATCGGCAGCCATCACCAGACCGATTTTCTTATCTCTTGCATGTTCGCGAAGTAAAAATTTAACTGCTAAATTATCAATCTCATCAATGATCAGATTCAATCCATCAAAAAAGTCTGCGATATTTTTCTCAGTCACACCCTCGGGGAAAATTTCCACCTCGGCAAATGGATTTATTTCATAGATTTGCCGCGCAGTAACAACCACCTTTAAAAGTCCGAGATTTTGAACACCGGCCCGGACACGATTGGTATTAGAAAGCGCCAAACTATCCTGATCCGCGAGTTTAATATGCTTTCCGCCTCCCTGCAAAGCAATAGCCAGCGCCACACTATTGCCAACGCTTAAGCCAGCAATACCGATTGAAGCGTTGTAAAATTTCTCCTGTTCATCAGCATTGATCAAATTCCTATTTCTCGCTGTTCTAACAAGCTGGAATCGATCTTCAGCAAGCACATGAACTGCCGTTGAAAGCCATGGATAAAAAACCCAAAGTCCTTCACGCGTCAACGGATTCTTCTTCTGAATTTCTAAAACATATTCTTTAAATTTATTCTCAAATGTCGGCTTATAAACTTCTGATGGATTCATGACTCCAAAATACTCCCGCAACTCTTCCATATAATCATCTGAAATGCGGTGAATGATTTTGTCCTTGATCAACTTTTCAAACTTTTTCAAATCCGAGGATTTTGCTGGATCAAATATAACCGGCTTATAAACTTCATTCTGACTCTTGATTTTTTTCAATAATTTTTCCATTCTGTTTTTTAATAATCTGTTAATCCTAAACTATTTAACCCACTTTTGTTTTCCGCCTTTTTTAAAATACTCCGAATGTTCGTACGGCCAGAAGGTCAACTTGGGCGTAACTCTCCCAGGCATCATGCCAGTCAAATATGCATACTCAGCATTATTAGCTAGCAATGAATCGACGATCAATTTTCCGATATTTGCAACAGACGGTTCATCAACTTTTTTATCCGGCTTACATTCGATATGTATCTGCAGATTTTGATTCTCGTCTTTATCATGGACAGTCTCGATGGTAAATTTTCCTGTTAAAGTCCCGCTGATTGACTCATGTTCCAACGCTTTTTTAATATGCTCTGGATAAATTATAGCGCCATAAAGTTTAGTTGAGAAATCTGCCCTTTCATAGACATAAACAAAAGGCAATGGCAATATCTGCTTGATACCAGCCTTAGCCGCTAACTTTTTTAGATCAATACCGGCTATTTTAAATATTGCGACAATCTTTTCAAATTCTAAAACTCCGCCGTGATCGCCGATTGAATATTTAAATAAAGGCAAAATGTTCGAACCAGTGCAAAGAACGTTGCCATCTTCAATCTCAAAATCAGTAAACTGCGGATAAAATTGCGCCAATGTTGGCGTCTTAGAAATATTTGAAAACAATGCTGAAAAAATCTCTTTGTTTTTTAAGGCTTCCCGACGAATTAAGATCGATAAGGGAGTCTCCATTGCCATAGTTCCAAGATCAGCACTCCCGTAAATATTAGTCGTATCAGTATATAAATTTTTTATCCCAACTTTTGCTGAAACATATTCTCTAAAGCGCTCGCTAAATCCTTCTGCCGCGAACAATAGCTTAATATTCATCCTCTTAATATCGATCCCTTCCGCCTCTGATTCATCCAAAAGATCCTTCACAAACGGCGGATAGCCGCAAATAATTATCTGTTCGTAATTAGCAGCGATATTTTTCAGCGCATGGAATATTTCCTGCTTGTTCGAACCGGGTGTGATCACAGAAACTGGATAGCCGCGATTAGAAAGCTTCTTAAACGCTTGATAAGTTAAAACTCCTCCAATCCAAACCCCCATACCAAAACCATCAATAACCAGAGTCGAGATCTTTTTCTTCCTTGATATATTATTTAAAAACAGTTCATGCCAAATCGACGACTGCGTATCGATAGCATCATTTCTTGGAAAATAAAAAGGCTTGCCGGTCGAGCCAGATGTCGCCGTATACACCGCGCCCTTATCTTTCAAAGTTCCACCGAAGCAAAGCTTAAAGAGCGAGTAAGTTCTCAAATAGTTTTTTTTTGAAACAGATGGCACAATCTTAAAATCAGCTGGAGATTTTACCGCCAAAACTTTAACTCTATTCTTTTTCAAAAAATCCTTGTAGGCCGGAACTGTCTTCGCCATCTGATGAAATAGCTTCAACTTATATTTATCAGCCGCCGACTTTTTATATTTTAAAAATAGTTCCATTTAAACGGATCAAACGGCCTTCATAAATCTTTTTTCCGCCATATCGTTGGCAATCTCCTGCGGCGGCCTTTTATCTTTTTTAGACAGCTCTATAATCTTAGTGACATTATCTCGGATAACTAGCAGATTTTTTCGTACCCGCTCGTCTCTAAACTTCTTAAATCTAAGTCCATCAACTACAGCAATCAACCCACCGGCATTAGCGATATAATCTGGCACATAAATAATTCTCCTACCTACAATCTTTTCATCGACCTCAGATGAAGCAAGCTGATTATTGGCAGCGCCGCATATTACTCGACACTGAATTTCAGAGATAGTTTGATTGGTAAATTCGCCACCAAGCGCGCACGGCGCATAAACATCGCATTTGGTTTTGTGAATTTCCGCTGGCGCCACGAACTTTGCGCCGCTAAATTTATTTTTCGCCAGCCGAACCCTACCTTCATCAATATCAGCCAAAACAAGCCGACCACCAGCTCTTTTAATTAATCTCGCCAATTCAAACCCAACCTGGCCAAGCCCCTTTATCGCGACTTTTCGATTTTCCAAACTTGCCGAACCGTACAAACTCTTCAACGCTGATTTTATTCCGATAAAAACTCCTAGCGCCGCATAAAGACTGGGATCTTCATCTCCTGAATGTCCGTTTATAAATTTGGAAATCTTAGACATATGGCCGATCTCTTCATCACCTATACCAACATCTTTCCCGGTTGTAAAACTGCCATTAAAAGAATTAATAATTCTTGCGTATGATTCAAAAAATTCTCTATCTTTTCTACCATTATTTATAATCACAGCCTTGCCGCCACCAAATGGCACACCGGACATGGCGCATTTATAAGTCATAGCGCGAGAGAGATTAAGGGCATCATATAGTGCGTCTTCATCCCTATCATAGATCTTAAAACGAGTTCCTCCGGTGGCCGGACCCAAATTTGTATTATGAATAGCAACAAAACCCCGCAAACCCACGCGCTCATCACCAAAACTCACAACTCTTTCGTGGTCTAAAAATCCCAACCTGCTAATTTCTGCCCTGTCCAGTTCTTTAATCATTTTTTTCTAATACATCTTCTAAATTTAATCTTGGAGTATGACGTGCAATACCATCACTGTAACCTATACGAAAAAATACCTGCGGTCGAAACTTCATTCCTAAAATATTCTGAAGTTTTTTATAATTATCACCGATCTGAACAACAGCTGCCAAAGGCGCAGTCTTAATATTTTCACTATCCGCCATTAAAGCGATTGATTCATAAATCTGCCCCGACCTGATCCAAGCTTCTTTATCGTCATTAAGAGAACTGATTATAATAAAATGTGGAGTATATTGCTTAAGCAAGGCCTCATCATCCCTCCTACTTAAACGATTCAGATTAAATCGCTTCAACAAAAATGAGGCAAAAAATGATAGAGGTGTCGGCATACCGAAGCCAAACATCGGCATGCCGGTTTTTTCACCTGTGATGTTTGACCTAATATACATTGAAAGCTCTTTTCTAAAACCCCGATCATCCATAGCCTCAATTGTCGAATTACAGACCAGATCAGCGATCTTATTTTTCAGTTTTTTCTCACTCACAACATAAACCCTAAAATTTGCCGAGCTGAATGACCTAACCTGTTCAATAAATTTATCAGGCAATCTCCTATCGGAATATTTATTCCGATCTGTATGTCGAGAAATCATCGGTGTTAGTTTTTTTATGTCAGCATCTTCGTGAGAAATTTTATTTAAAGAAACGGCAATCGC
>CAZWJJ010000043.1:0-5322 GCA_964634555.1 uncultured Candidatus Saccharibacteria bacterium
TGATATCCATTTCAAAAAAAGTCGGGGCACAGAAAAAACCTTTCCGGATCTATCGATTAAGGTTCGAACAGAAATCGTCAGCGCACATCTGAATAGCGACGACATAGATCCATCACAGATAACAGGTCACCGCCTAAAACCCGAAGAGCTTTTTAATCTGCTCAATGACGGCCAAGAACTTTATATCGTAGATATGCGAAATGAGTACGAACACCGATCAGGGCATTTTGAAAATTCAATCCTGCCGGCGCTAAATAACTTTCGCGATCTACCAAAGATACTGCCAGAACTCGAACATCTAAAAAATAAAAAAGTGGTAACAGTCTGCACGGGTGGCGTACGATGTGAAAAAGCCTCTGGATATTTAATAAAAAAAGGATTCAATAATGTCAGTCAGCTCGACGGCGGAATCGTTTCATTTATGGAAAAATTTCCAAATAAATATTTCAAGGGGAAGTTGTACGTCTTCGACTCCCGAATGACAATGGGTTTTGAAACCAATAGTCCAGAGCATGAGATCATCGGTAGATGCGAAAAGTGCGAGAGCCCAAGCGAAAACTATATCAATTGCGCAAAACCCGAATGTCATCGCCATTTCATCTGTTGCACAAATTGCATCGAAAGCAACGGTATATATTGCGGTACTGAATGTCAAAATGATAATCGATAAAAAATATTTTTTAGAAAATCGCAATGAAACGATCAATGCTATAAAAGCCGGTAAAATTTTTATCTACCCGACAGATACAATCTACGGCATCGGTTGTAACGCTGAAAATGAATCAGCTGTAAACAAGATCCGTCTTTTAAAACAACGTGAACTTAAACCTTTTTCGATCATCGCGCCGTCATTTGAATGGATCGAAAATCTTTGCCGAGTTGATAAAAAAATCTCAACCGAGCTAAAAAGTAAGCTCCCTGGCCCATATACTTTTTTCTTAAATATTAGGAATGATCGAACAGTTTCGGAAATAATCAATCCGCTGGAAAATAGCACGATTGGAATTAGAATACCGAAACATTGGTTCACAGAAATTATCGCCGAAGCTGGAGTTCCATTCATTACAACCTCTGTCAATATCAGTGGTATGCCATATATGAAAAATATCGAAGACCTGGACGAAACAATCAAAAATGATGTAGACTTCATTATCTATGAAGGTGAAATAAACGGCAGAGAAAGTACAAAAATTGATCTAACAAAATTAGTATAAGTGGCAAGTATAAGTATGAGGGAAAAGTATAAGGGGTGAAATTTTGAAAAAAACAAAAAAATGCGCGTGTAGCTCAGGTGGTTAGAGCGTTACATTGACATTGTAAAGGCCCCTGGTTCGAGTCCAGGCATGCGCACCAATTGAATAAGACAAACCTTTCATCCTATTGACATAAACACAAGAATTATCTATTATCAAACAGGCAAATATTGAGCCAACATGCTCAATATCAGTACATTTAAAACCCAAAGGAGGCACAAAAAAAATGAAGATCGCGATAATTTCGTACAATAACTTTGTACAAAGAGAGACCAACGGATGGAAAAATAATGGAGATAATAGCGTTCTTCTGATTCAGAATGAAAAACAACTTGGTAGAGGTAGAGATCCCAGCAAAATAATCCCAAGGGAAATTTATGATGAAATGGTAGAGACAATTGATCCACTATGGAAAAAATTACAAAACGAACTCGCAATAATCGATAAAGTAGTACTTTACGTAGGAAGAGAAGGTGCTGAACATTTTATCACTCTTGCGGCCAAACACGGCCTAGAACCTAATCGGATAATTTTTGTACTTTGCGCTTGTAACAAAATGGATAAATTGGAATTGATTCGAGGATATGGTTTCGACAGGGCTAAAATTATTTTCTGTGAATGTGGAGGCAATGAAACCATGTATAATATCTACAATTTTGCACTGACGGTAGGAAAAATCCCGAACTAACCAAAGCCATAAGGAGGAGCCGCCAATGCAAGAATATCTACGTTATGCAGGAGGCGCGGTAGCATCATCAGTTTTGCTCTATTATGCGATAAATGTCGTCATGGGACGAGCAAAGGCAGAAAGTGTCGCTTCGTGGCTAATGTGGGCGTTAATAGATTCACTTCTGCTGGCTACAACCTGGCAAGCGAACAAACCGATCTGGTTGCCACTAGGATGGACAGTCGGATGCTGGATAATTGTTTTGTCTCTATTTTGGCGTGGTACATGGAAATGGACTTGGCGCGAAACAATATCTGCCATCTGCGTATCTATAGCTACTTTTATCTGGCAAAATCAAGGTGCAGGGATCGGAATGATCGCCGGTACTTCATCTCTCATAATCGCGGGTACGCCCCTAGTTATAGAGATGTGGAAAAATCCCGATCCTAAGACACTCTACATCTGGTCGATCACTGCTATTGCCTGTATGCTAACTCTTGCCGGATCAGATGGAACAATTCTTAGCATAGCAACACCCATTGGAAGCATGATCTTCAATCTATCAATGTGCTATATTGTCTCCCGAAAGGTTATTTAAAAAGTCGCGGCCGTTCAGAAATTCTGGACGGCCCTTTAGTTTTACGATTTGCCAAAAGACACTTTGTGATCTATTATATTAAACCAATGAAAATTTTAAGCATAGAGACTAGCTGTGATGAAACAGCCATAAGCATTCTTGAGGCCACCGAAACAATGAAATCGCCGGTCTTTAAAATTCTCTCTGCTGTCGTACATTCTCAAGCCGACCTGCATGCCAAATGGCTAGGTGTTGTTCCAAACATAGCCAAACGTGAACATGCAGCAAATCTAGTGCCAATACTAAATCGTGCATTGGAAGAAGCTGGCCAATTAAAAAAAATAGAAACTAAAATAACCGATAAAAAAATAATACAAAAGACAAAAAAGATTTTAGAAAAAGAACCCGGGCTAGCGGATAAATTCCTGGATTTCGTACCGACAATAAAAACTCCCCAGATCGATGCTATAGCAGTTACTTATGGCCCTGGTCTTGAACCGGCACTCTGGACCGGAATAAATTTCGCCAAGGCTTTATCTTTGTTTTGGAAAATAAATATCTTGCCAATCAATCACATGGAGGGACACGCCCTGTCGGCAATTCTGCCTGATGCAGCTCTTGGGGTTAAAACAAAAACCAAAATTCAAACACCGGCGATGGCACTTTTAATAAGCGGTGGGCATACGGAAATAGTTCTGATAGAAGATATTTTGAAATATAAAGTCATAGGCCAAACTAGAGACGATGCCGTGGGCGAAGCGTTCGATAAAGTCGCTAGAATGCTCGGACTTCCCTACCCCGGCGGACCACACATCTCTAAACTAGCGGAAAAATTCTCAGGAGAAAAAAAACTTAAACTCCCCCGCCCGATGATTAACTCTGGCGATCTGGATTTTTCTTTTTCAGGTTTAAAAACTTCGGTTCTATACAAAATTAAAGAATTGGGAGAACTCTCTGAGAAAACCAAGGCAGAATTTGCGCACGAATTTGAGGAATCAGTTATCGAAGTTCTGACTCACAAAATTAGAACTGCTCTAAAAAAACACAAAGTAAAAGGTCTGCTCATCGGCGGCGGAGTCGTTGCGAACAAAAAAATCCGAACGGCATTTCAAAATTTAATCTCCGCGGAATTTCCAAAAATCAAACTCTTCATCCCTCACCACTCGCTTTCAACCGACAATGCCACAATGATCGCCATCGCCGGCTATCTTCGCTGGCTTAAAAATAAAGGCAAAAAATCTCGACCAAAAAATAGTTTAAAGGCACAAGGAAACCTGATCTTAAGGTAGTTTAATTTTCTTGACTAGCTGATTTTGCTGTGCTAATTTGATCTCGGCCATTGTTGGACTTTGTAATCTCAAAAAGGAGAAAAATGAGAAAATTGGCAGCTTCCCTAATTATGACTGCGGCTCTTTGCGCAACCCTGACTGGTTTGGAAAAGATCGGCAATCTTTTTTCACCGCCTCAAGAATGTCTCTTCAGTCCTTTCTTTGATCCGGCTGTTAAAATCGGAAAATTGATACTGCTCGTATTGTATATCTATTGGACCAAACAATTATGGTCCTTGCATTGCGATCATTGCGGACACTGGAATGTCTGGCGCAATATATTCCCGTATAATTACGGACCGGACATATCAAAACTGCACATTTTTTACCACATGACCCACTGTTATGGATGCAGCAAGGATTCTCAACTAAAGGAAACATCTTGTCCCCATCTCAATGGTAGTATCCTATAACCCAAGGAGGAACAAATGGGTGGCAATTTCACCAAGCACAATTCTGCATTCGATTGCAATTTTCCGGGGTGTGGTGAGGATTATTGCGAGATACCAAATGTACGAATAGCAATAGTCAAAAATGGCAAGGTATTAAAATTTTGCCCCGATCATGCATGTCAACTACTCAAAGCAAAAATCAATCTTCGAACTCTTAAAGAAATATAAGATGAAGAAATTAAACGCCAAGAAGCGCCGCAAAGAAAAATAGAAGAAGAATTTATAGAGAGCTTAAAAAAGATCTAATTTACGACGCCCCATACTCTGGGGCTTTTTTCTTATCATTAGAAATACTTTGCAAAGTTCGCAATGATATCGCCCCCTTACCAAAACCGTCATTGCGAGGAGTTTGCGACGAAGCAATCTAATGTAGTGGACGGATACAATAATTTTTCAAAAGCTGAAAAATTTGGTAAAGTATCCCTATGGAAGACAAGCTAGCAAAACCCTACAATCCAAGTGAAACTGAGGCGAGAATTTATAAAAAGTGGGAAGAATCCGGCTATTTTAATCCCGACAATTTACCGGCCAGACATCAGAAGCCGTATACAATCATTATGCCACCGCCAAACGCCAACGGCTCGCTTCATGCTGGACATGCCGTCTTCGTGGCGATCGAAGATCTTTTAATCCGATATCATCGCATGAAGGGCAATAAGGCCCTCTGGCTACCCGGAGCCGATCATGCCGGTTTTGAAACCCAAGTCGTCTATGAAAAAAAACTAGAGAAAGAAGGCCGTTCGCGTTTCGGTATGGATCCTGATCAGTTGCGACAAGAGATCATGGAGTTCACTCTGCACAATAAAAGTTTCATGGAAGGTCAATTGCGTCAACTCGGCGCTTCGTGCGATTGGAGCCGCGAAAAATTCACCCTCGATCCAGATGTTATAAAAATCGTCTACGGCACATTCCAAAAACTCTACGATGATGGCCTAGTTTATCGAGGCCAGCGCACGGTCAACTGGTGCCCAAAACATCAGACCTCTCTCTCTGAACTCGAGACAGAAAGCATTGAAGAAAAAACGCCATTCTACTATTTCAAATA
>CAZWJJ010000044.1:0-5132 GCA_964634555.1 uncultured Candidatus Saccharibacteria bacterium
AAAAAAAGTCAGCAATGCCGATCGAATAAATACCGCCGTCAATCTTTAACTTTATCCGCTGCGGTGGTAGAGTGCGGATAATCGTGAAAATTAATTTCAAAATAATAATTTTAAGAACCCTGCAGGTTTTGTTTGCCGCTTATGTTGTAATTGTCATTGTGCGGCTTTTTTATTTTTTGGATAAACATAAGACCGATGACCAGGTGGCCAAGATACATGCAACAAAATTAACTTTAGATGATGTCATGGGTAAAGATCTTCCACCTGATCCAGGCGCCGAGGCTGATAAGACTATTCAAGGTATTGATGCCAATAAAAATGGCATACGCGACGATGTCGAGTTGGCGATTTTCAGATCTTATCCGAATTCGGCCAAGACTCGCGCCGTGATGTTGCAATACGCTCTGGCTTTGCAGATGGAGATGACCCAGCCGTTTCTCAATACTGATGTGGTAACGGCCGTGGCGGAAGATGGCGATAGGGCATTGAAATGTGTTTGGAGTATTGTCTCACGAGATGATATGCAGAATTTTCTCAAGATTACGGGTACTGTTCAGGGGTTTGTCAAAAATAAACAGCTTAATACATTAGAGAGAAAAAAGTATCAGGTGGATTTTTACGAATATTTGCGAACTTACAACTCACCGAATGAAGGATGTGATCTGAATATTGCTAGTTTAGATAGTTAAGATGAAAAAAATTTATTCTATTTTGATGGTCGTCTTTTTCTTCCTACCGTTTTGGGCTGACGCGGCTCAATGTTCGTCGGTCGGATACACTATCGCTACAGTCAACGGTATATTTTCTACTGAAAATGACGCTCGAAATAATATGGAGGTGTTAATGTATGTCTTTGATCAATCATTTAATGGCGAGCCGATCAATTTTCAATATTTATATAATCCCACTCATTTAGCTGGCTTGGGTGATTTGGCCGACTCTGCTTACCAGAAATATTTTGAGAATGAGACAGTTACTGATTATGACTTGATAGAGATGATTAAATCAGCTGCCATAAAAGTTAATACACAAAAACTCTTACTCGTCGCCCATTCACAGGGCAATTTTTATGCTAACAGTTTTTATGATTCGGTGGCAGATAAGGCCGGTGGAATCCCGGCTCAATCTTTAGGTATTTTTGCTGTTGCGACTCCGGCTTCGCGCATCGCCGGCAATGGATCATGGCTGACATCTGATACTGACAAGGTAATCGCTGGATTGGTTAGTGATGTGCCTGGCCGGAAGATTATGCCGCCTAATACTCACATTGTTTTGGGTCCTGATGACAGTACTCTTGGACATGATTTTTCCTCTATCTATTTAAAATATCGCGGGCCGGAAATTGTTTCCGCGATCAGATCATCTTTGCAAAAATTAAAATCTAACGAGATACAGGATCGGAATCAGTCATGTATCACAGCCGCACCGGCTGGTCTTGTGCATAATATCGAAGGCGCGATTTTGCTTGTTACCGATCCGGTATCTGGCTTTGGTGGCAACCTTTTGGTTGGCAGTGTAAGTGCTATTTATAATGCAGGATCGTTGGTTGTAAATACTGCCAGCAATACTCTTGCTTCCGTCGGCTCGGCTGTTGTTAATACCTTAAATCAAATGCCTCTTTCAAGTACTGCTTTGCCTTCTGTCTATCAGATTGTATCTCTCGCAACAGCGCCGGTGATCACCACTGCCGATATTTTCCCGACTACCTCTAAACCTACTTTTCAAAATATTCCGGCGCAAACTATTCAGCCCACAATCACTTCGTCGGCTGTTGCCGATCTTTCGATTGTCGCAACTTCAGGCGCTACTGCTACCGTAACTTCGACTGCCCGTACTATTATAGACTCTCCGATATCAGTGAAAGATCTAGTTGCTACAAATAATAGTTCATCAACGACCTCTGCAAATATTATTAAAAATGATCAGGTTGTGGCGATAGATTTGAGTGGTTATCAAGCCGTACCGCTAGTCTATCTCGCAACACCGATTGCTGATTCGCATCCAATACCAAGTGTCATTGGCGGCGATATGGGTGTCGACATTCAGGTTCCTACGACAGTTTCTCAAAATCAGGATCATTCGGATCTTTCATCCTTGATTGACAACAATTCATCGACATCAACTTCGGATGATAGTTCGACGACGACTGCAACATCGTCGCAGGATGATAACTCGGCCACCTCGACAGATGATCAATCATCTAATGTTGACCCTTCACTCGCCGATCATTCGGATACCATCGCACCTGGTGCCCCGATAATTGTATCGCCAGTTGCAACTATTTTTGCAACTACTGAGATTATTTTTTCTGGAACTGCTGAGGCCTCAAGTACGATATTTGTTAATCTTGGTGATCGGCTGAGGGTTGTCTTGTCTGTAGCTGATAGTGCTGGCAACTGGTCGTTAAAAATAGATCTGCCCGACGGCGCTAATCATTTGGATTTTTTTGCCGAAGATGGTAGCGGTAATATTTCAAACGTGACGAGTCGGGATATTTTGATAGACACCGCTTCGCCTGATATTTCTCTATCCATTGCTGAATGTCAGAAAACGATTTCACCGAATAGCTGCCTGGTCATGTCTCCGAACTTACATATTTCTTGGAATTCGTCGGCCGATGATCTTGATCATTTTATTTTGAATCAAAACGGTGTCGAAAGTGTAACTACCGCGACATCGACAAGCATTGTTATTTTAAATGATTCCTCATACACGGTTTCAATATTCGCCGTTGATCATACTGGTAATAAGTCGCCGATTTCCACGAAGACAGTTTATGTTTCGCAAACACCGGTTGTTATAAACGAGCTGGCTTGGGGCGGAACAGCGGCGCATGCTGATGATGAATGGATAGAACTTTATAACCGATCTTCGCAGGCAGTTGATCTTAGTGGCTTCACTCTTTATTCAAAGACTGATATGAGTCCATATATTCAGTTGGTCGGTATAATTCCATCACGCGGATATTTTTTGATCGAAGCTAAGAATACTGGGGAAACAAATGAAGCAACTGAAAGTTCGGTAAAAAATATTGTCGCTGATCTTTGGACAAGTTTTGGCGCGCGGTTATCTAATACAGGAGAAGATGTCATTTTGTCTTTCGCTTCGACGACTGTTGATGAGATACCGTATTGTTATAATTGGTGCGGTGTGCCAGCGACGCGCACAACAGAGAGATTTGATCCTGATAGTTCGGGGAATGATCAATTTAATTGGTCGGCAAATACTGCTGTCATTGTTAATGGTCAGGACGCCAATGGCGGGTCGATTATCGGAACGCCACGCGCTCGAAATAGTTTGAACTATATGATCAATCGCGGTCAGGCTATAGCCGCGAATAAGAATATAGTTTTGAAAAAGTCGGGGAGTCCGTATTTTATCGATGGCATTATGCAGAAGATAAATGACGGTGGCAGTCTAACGATTGAGCCCGGCGTTGTAATTAAATTTAGAAACGCTTGGCTTTCGGCGGATGGAAATATTATTGCCAATGGCACAGTTGCCGATCCGATAATTTTTACAGCCTTCACTGATGACAATTATGGAGGCGATCTCGATAATGCTTCTGCGACACCGATTAAGGGATCATGGTATGGAATTGAGCTGTCAAATAAAAGTATAGGATCATCGTTTGTAAATAATATTTTTAGATACGGCGGGAATTATGGCCAGGGTGCATATACTAAAGCTATGTTGTACGTCGGAAAAACATCACCAGTGATTAAAAATTCCATCTTCGAATATTCTAAGGCCTACGGAGTTTATCTCGACGGATCAAACTCGACAACCACTAATAATATATTCCGATATAATTCCGGCGATCCTTATTCTAACGGACTGTATGCGTATCAGGGTGCACCGATTATCGATAGCAACAGTTTTATTCAAAATTCAACCGGCGCATATCTGATCTCATCAAACGCCAATATTATTAATAATAGTTTCTCCGGTAACTCTTCATCTTTGTGGATCTCTGGACTTTTGGGCGGACAGCTTACTGGCAATAGTGGCGGATCTAGCGACAAAATTACTTTATCTAGTTCGCTCGGTGTCGTTGGTGCGACGACCACGATTGTCGCAAATCCATTGCCGTATTTTATTTATGGCAATGTCAGTATTCCAGTCGGTGCTATTGTGGATCTGCGCGAGGGGACGATCTTTAAGACATCTACCCTGAGTTCGCCATCGCTTCTGAATGTTTTTGGAAAATTAAATATTGATACTTCGACAACAAGTGGAGTGATGTTTTTGGCGGATAATCCAGCATCTGGTCGTTCTGGTTGGCAGGGTATATATATGAATCCTGGCTCATCATCGAAGATTAAGGGTGCCACTATTAGCAATGGTTTGATCGGGATTAAATATATTTCATCGCCAATCTCACTTGAGAATGTAATATTTTCGACTAACACTACTGCCGTATCGGCGCAATCCTCACCCGTCTTAAAAGCTTCGAATATTATTTTTTCTAACAACGGCGTGAATAAAGATCCTTCGAATCTTTGGTAATTAAAAACCCGCAAAAGTTTGCGGGCGAGTCGATAGTTTGTCGACACCTATTCTCAACTATTTTCGCAATTTTTACAGCGAACCGCGACAAGTCCCTTGCTTTTTTTCCTTGTTCCACTGCCGCCGCATTGATCGCAGGTCTGGATGCTTTTTTCTACAGCCTCATCTATTAGAATTTTTAGAGGTTCAAGTTTTGCCTTATCTATACTTTGACGATTAAAATAAAAACAAAGTGATCCGAATTTTTTTTTAACTTGAGTTACGACAAGATTTGGACAATCAAGTGTTTTGATTTTTTCACACAGTTCTTTGATGAGTTCAAACCAGCCGTCTCCGCATTCGAAGCCAAAACCCATGAGTGATTCAGTCAGCGGTTTTTCAGGATGAAAGAAATCAAAATTATCAAAAAGATATTTGGTGTTTTCCTTATTCAATACAACCTCCTTGGTTTCCAAAAATAGATCCTTTTAGAATCTAGCACGGTTTTATCTCCAGCTCAACATCACAATCAAACCCAGAAAACCACTTGGAGGTCAGATCTCCAAGTCATAGCCCTTTAACTTGATCTCCACCTAATATATAATACAAAAATGAAAGAAAGGAATATGGAGAGTCGGACACAG
>CAZWJJ010000045.1:0-5128 GCA_964634555.1 uncultured Candidatus Saccharibacteria bacterium
GGCACATCAATAATAATAATGCTCCATCCCAACTATCAATATGATCCTAAGCTAATAAAATATTTTTTTGATTTTATCGGCGACGGCTATTTTGATGTTATGCTTGGTTCACGAGTAAGAACGCGCAAAGAGGCATTACAAGGCGGAATGCCTTTATATAAATATATCGCCAACAGAGCCTTAACGCTGATGGAAAATCTAGCCAGCGGACAAAATTTAACTGAGTGGCACACCGGCATGAGAGCCTACTCAAGAGAGGTTTTAGAAAATGTCGACTTCATGTCAAACTCAGACGACTTCGTTTTTGATACTCAAATGCTTTTTAAGATCATCGAAGGCGGATATAAAATCGGCGAGATACCGGTACCCGTCAGATATTTTCCCGAAGCTTCATCAATCAATCTCCGCAGAAGCATCCGCTATGGCCTGCACACCGTAATAGAAACCCTTCGCCATCTCAAAAATAAAATCACGCGATCTCGAAATGAAAGAAAAAATAAATAGTACCCTGCCAAAAAGCTTGCGATCAATTAAAGACCGCCTCGCTTCACTACCTATCGCGACACGGAAATTTATTTTTGTATCTCTAATCCTAATTTCCGTAGTTACAATTTCTCTTCAAACAGATATCACTAAACCGCGGCTCTGGATCGACGAAGGCAAGACCGTCGAGCTAGCTAGAAATTTTCTAAACTATCGCACGCTGGATATTCAAATTGCTCCCGGACAGTTCTCCGACATCGCACCACTTCAGCAATCAACCGGCTACCCTGTTTCAATTCTCCTGGCTGGCTTTTTTAAACTATTCGGCTTCGGCCCGCATCAAGCAAGAGTGTATATGATCCTCTGGATCATTCTTACGCTTCTAGCCGTATTTTATGTTTCCCAAAAAATATTCGGCGCAGAAAAAGCCATCCTGTCATTTTTACTCATCGCATCCTTCGCCTCTTTTTACGATAGCGGGCGCACTGTCGTTGGAGAAATACCAGGATTCTTTTTCCTAATGATCGGCCTATATCATTGGCTGAAAAAGGAAGAGTACTGGAAGCTCGGACTTTTTTGGGGACTAGCGGTCGTCACCAAACCCTCGGTTTTTATTTTAATAATTCCTTCTATTACCCTAACTCTGCTAGAAATTTCAAACTGGCCGGGCTTCAAAGATTCAATAACTAAACTTTCTAAAATAGCCCTGGCAATGTTACCGGCAGCTATATTATGGTTTTTGGTTGTAATAAACGGGCCACTAGCGCCAGCACTGTCGGCCATCACTAAATTTTACAAAAATCCGTACAGCTCAAATATTGGTTCGAATATTTTGCAAAATATCAGGAGCCTACCAACCTCCACAACAATCATTTATTTTGGGGGACTTTTTGCTTTGATAATTTCCGCCCGATATTTAATGGAGCGTGATGACCAATCCCAAAACCTCTACAACTTCACGATCATCTATTCAATATTCGCCTTCATCTACTATTTGAGAAGTCCGGGCTGGCTTCGATATATACTAATTGCCGAACTTTTAATACTTTTTATCCTACCTGATGTTTTAATAAAGCTCGCAGATCACATTAAAAAAATCCCCTCAGAAAAAAAGATACTGACAGTCAAAATTTTAGTCTGCGCTTTAGTTATTATTCAAACTGTTCAGATCTTTACCATCGCCAAAATTTACTATTCAGTCGATGTGCCAAATATCATCACTTACATTAACGACAATTTCCCCAACTCTTCCGTCGCCACTTATCAAGTCATCGAAGCCTCATCTTTCTTTAACACTGAAAAAAGATTTAACCGCCTCAATCTCACCGGTATGCCAACCATCGGCAATGATCCACTTGCCGCTGACATTTTTCCAGACCTACTTGTCGCCTATCCGGGTGAACTCAATAATCCAACTGATAAAAAAATCCTCGCCAGCCGATATCTACCGCTGAACAAAATCGGCTATTATGAAATTTACAAATTAAAAAGCCCCATAATCGAGGCCTTTTAATTTTATTCACCTCTACTATTTAGTAGTCCATCCCCATTCCTCCGCCCATTCCGCCCGGCATACCGCCAACAGCAGATTCTTTCTTCGGCTCATCGGCGATCGCAACTTCGGTCGTCAACAAAATGGCGGCGGCAGAAGCGGCGTGCTCCAAAGAAGTTCTGGTAACTTTCACCGGATCAACAATGCCGGCGGCGATCATATCTTTCACGATCTTATCTTTATTCGCATCGTAGCCCTCACCCTCTTTGCCGATCTGAACCTGATGGACAATCACCGAACCATCTTCTTTGCCGGAATTAGCGGCAATCTGTTTCAACGGCGCCTTCAACGCATCAAGCAAAACATTCACGCCGGCATAAAATTCATCTCGCACATCCTCTGATGGGCACCTCACCCCCTTCTCTTTAACCTTCGACATTGCGCGGATCAAAGCCGTCCCGCCACCAGCAACAATTCCCTCTTCAATTGCAGCCTTAGTCGCTTCAACCGCATCTTCGATCTTCAGCTTCTTGTACTTCATCTCCGATTCAGTCGCCGCACCAACCTTAATAACCGCCACGCCGCCCGACAATTTTCCAAGCCTCTCCTGTAATTTTTCTTTATCAAAATTTGAATCAACATTAGAGATCTGATTTCGCAAAGAGGCAATCCTTGCATCAATCGATGTCTTTTTGCCCTTGCCGCCAACAATCGTTGTATTATCTTTGGTTGAAACAATTTTTCGTGCCTTACCGAGCATGTCCAAAGTTGCGTTTTCAAGCTTAATGCCGATCTCATCAGAAATCACCTTAGCGCCAGTCATGACTGCAATATCTTCAAGCATCTCCTTCTTTCTATCGCCATAACCCGGAGCCTTGACCGCCAAAGTATTAAATGAACCTCTAATCTTATTGACGATTAATGTCGCTTGTGCCTCGCCATCCAGATCGTCGGCAATTATAACTAATTCCTTTTTACCAGTAGCGGCAACTTTCTCCAGCAAAGGCAAAATATCTTTTATAGAAGAAATCTTTTTGTCCGTGATTAAAATCATCGGATCCTGATACTCGGCCTCCATGCGATCAGCATTGGTGATCATATAAGGTGATGTATAACCCTTATCAAACTGCATCCCCTCAACCACTTCTGACTCAACTGTAAACGACTGAGACTCCTCAACTGTTACCACGCCGTCCTTGCCAACCTTATCGATTGCATCGGCGATTATCTTACCGAACTCTTCCGATTCAGCGGAGATTGTTGCAACCTGCACCACCTCTTGTTTGCTTTTTATAGGCTTAGCAGAAGATACCAACGCCGCCACGACATCCTTTGTCGCATGCTCAATTCCCAGGCGCACCCCCATAGCATTAGCTCCAAGAGCTGTTTTTTTAAATCCGCCCTCAACGATAGCTTGAGTTAAAACAACAGCTGTCGTCGTTCCATCACCCGCCATATCGTTAGCCTTACTAGCGACATCTTTCACTATCTCCGCGCCCATATTTTCTATTTTGTCGGACAAAGCAACTTCCTTAGCGATAGTCACACCGTCGTTAGTAATCATCGGCGCGCCATAACCGCGATCGATAATTACATTCCTTCCCTTAGGACCGATAGTTATCTTGACGGCATCGGCGACCTTATCAACGCCCCTCTTTAATGCTTCTCTGGCATCATTGCCATATATTATTTGTTTAGACATAAAATTTTAAACCTACTCTGTTATCACTGCTAATACATTCGACTCGCTCAAGATAAAATATTCCTTGCCGTCGAGCTTTATCTCATCCGGACCATATTTTGTAAACAAAACCTTATCGCCTACCTTTAAACTCATTGGCAAAATCTTACCGTCATCTGAAACCTTGCCTCCGCCCACCGCCACCACCACGCCTTGCTCGGGCCTCTCTTTCTCTGTTGTCTCTGGAATAAAAATACCGCTCTTTGTCTCCTTGCCACGCTCATGCTCGCTCACTGGCAAAACTACCACGCGATCGCCCAGTGGCTTCAAACCAATCTTCTTATTATTTGCACTCATATATTTCCTAAATTTACTGATAAAATATTTATAAAAATTTGGCTACATTATAACCGCAAAATCTTTCCGGTCAAGATCAATCAAAGATTAGACCGTATTATCATTAAGAGGAGTTTTTACGACGAAGCAATCTCTTATACGAATAGTTACAGGAATTAGCTCACATTGACACCGTTACTAATTATGATATAAATAAAAACGGAGATCAGGTTATAACTAAGCTTGATCAAGGCACCTTAACAGGAGGCAAGAAAAGATGGCATCCGGCCATGCAGAGAGTTTTCCACAGAACCTTGTTGGAAAGACCGAAGCTGAAGCAGTTTCCGAAATCAAATCTCGTGGAATGAGAGCACGAGTCAGACGGCGAGACAAAAAAGGATATCCTGGAACAATGGAAGTTCGAACGGATCGAGTCAATCTAGAGCTCGACGACGGTAAGGTTACTTATGCAAGAGTTGGCTAGTAGATGATCCCATCTGAATTATGACACATCATGAAGCCGAAGAAGTCTGGAGAAAGTTCGTCCTGGAATTTTATATCGATGGACCTCTCGCAAACCGAGTTAGTAGCGGTGGTTTGTCCAAGATAGGCGATGAAGATCCTGACGCAAGAGAAGACGAAAAAGACCTTCCGTGCATAGCCATAAGATTAAGAAAAGAACTTCCTATCGGAATCAATTTTCATGGCGTCATCTATCACGGACTGAAGATCTTTACAAAACTGGTCGGCGATAGCGACGATCAATATATGCGCATCGAGACATTCAGATAGTTAATCACAGTTCCCCTCATCCGAGGGGTTTTATTTTACTTGATTTATTTATCCCCACATGCTATATTGCTCTTAACAGAAATACCTATGCAATTCTTACCTTGGATACAAATAGCTCTGTCGGCCATTCTTATCGGATTAGTGCTTTTACAGCAAAGCGAAGCCGGCCTAGGCGCATGGTCTGGCGGTACATCCGGAGCTTCCAGTTTCCGCACAAAGCGCGGCGCCGAAAAAACCGTTTTCATTCTTACAATTATTGTCTCATTAGGACTTATTGTTTCCTCTATTGCAACCTTGCTTAAATAACCTATTTCTAAAAACTAATTTCTAAATATTTTATATAT
>CAZWJJ010000046.1:0-4911 GCA_964634555.1 uncultured Candidatus Saccharibacteria bacterium
ACCAGATGTATAAAAAATTGGCTGGCTATTACAATGCATATTTGTTAAGCCTTTCAATCCATGTCCAGGTCCCCCCACCATCATTACGATGGCCCATCCAGATCTCTGGACTGATTGATGCCTTGGTCTTCAAAATCTGCGGCACCAACTCCTTAAATGGTACACCCCCTTCATCGATCTGTATACCCTCGCCGTCTGTTCCGATGCCATCAGAAATATGGACATGTCTGACATATTTGCCGACTTTTTTTGCAAACTCAATCGGATCTTTCTTGGCAAAATTACAGTAAAGCTGAGCATGAGAAGTATCATGACAAATCCCATATTTATACTTCTTACAAAATTCAACAATCTCATCCGGATCCATAAACATATTAGAATACCATTGCCCACCCTTATACCAAGGATATGGAGGTAGATTTTCCAGCATGATTTCCACATTTTTCTGATCCACCTTCCTAAGAGAATTAGCCAGGGTTTTATACATCTGTTTTCTGGTCTTATCATCAGCAAAACCAGCGTAACTCATACCACCCGGATGCACAACGATTCTCATTTTTTTAGGTGTGGCTCCAAAAAAATTTCTCATCTCCTGAACCTTGCTGATGAAAAATTTTAAATTATCGATCGAATGATTTGTGATCTCGCTGTTATCTGAACAAAGATCAAAAAGTTTATCGCCCCAAAGTTCCGGCACGTGTGCAACCATTTCAATATCCTTATAAGTATTTGAAAATGTTATGGGATGATTGAGATCATGTGAGCTAAAATGAAATTCCACAACTGGCGGAGGATTATCCTTTATCATCTCTTCAGCATCATGCGGACGCACAATCATAGACCATCTATTCTTAGATTTAAAATCTTTTTTAGGCTTTGCCTTTCCCAGATCCGAATCTGTGAAATATTCATCTTTCGAAATATCTCTAATCGCCCTCTTACCGATAAGCTCAAATAATTTTTGCGGTGATATACCCTTAGCTGGACTTTTGGCTGTTACCATTTCTCTAGTGATAATCTCACCTTTCCTAATTGCCTTCGTACTTACTAAACCCTTTCCCAAAATCTTTCTATTGATAAATTCGCCGGCGGTTATATATTTTTTATCTCCCGACAAAGCCTCTTCGATGCGGCGTATATCCCTTACCAGTTTAATTATCCCCTGAGCCTCAAGACTGATCGCATGATCAGGACCGGTCATTGTACGGTCCAAGGTTATATGCCTCTCTATAACCTTAGCGCCAAGCGGGATCGTAGCGAGAGTTGTAGCAATACCGAGCTCATGGCCGGAATAACCCACAACACAACCAAACATCTCCTCTAATTTATTTATAAATCTTAAATTCAAATCCTTCGGCGCCGACGGATAAGAGCTATTGCAGTGAAGCAAAATAAAATCGGCCTCCAACTTTCTCAAGAAATCCACACTCGCCGAAATCTCCTCTAAACTCGACATTCCGGTTGAAACAATCATCGGCTTACCCTTAGAGGCGACATATTCTAAAAGTTCAAAATTCACAAGATCGGCCGAGGCAATTTTATAAGCTGGCACACCAATCTCATCTAAAACATCAACACTCTGAAGATCCCAGGGGGTACACAAAAAAATTATCTTTTTCTTTTTACAATAAGCGGCAAGCCGATTAAAATGGCTTCTTTCCAACTCCCCATCACGAATCAAAGACAAAAAATATTGCGTACCGATATCTTCATGTTTTGTATTATTTATTGCCTCATCCGTGTAGAGAGTATTGAAATGACGCATCTGAAATTTAACTGCGTCTGCGCCGGCACTAACAGCCATATCAACAAGTTTCTTAGCCAGATCAAACTGGCCATTGTGATTCACACCTGCCTCAGCAATAACAAAAGCCGGATGCTCTCGGCTAATCGGCCTCTCTCCTATATAAATAGTTCGGTCTTTATCCTTCATGCGTCCTGCCATATATAACAATCAATAAAATAATTAGTTACCAGACTTTTTTTTATCCAGAAATTCAACCAAGGTCTTATCGAGCAGAGTCTCGGCAAAATTCCAATCACTTAAATCATCTATATCGGCTGTCTTAGAAATAATGAATGGTACAACTTTCTTGCCATAAATCATACCAGACTTTTTTAAGATTTCCGGTTTGGCAACATCAATATAGCCGTTAATCTCGTAGGTTTTTGGAACAAACTGCCGTGACATATTCATTGACTCTTCATTTTCGCCGTAATCCTCGGCACCGAAAAAATGCGCATGTCCTTTCTTGATGCGAAACATTTTATACGCCGTGCGATCAGCTAGATGCGCAGTGCGTACCGAACTTGCCTTTTTATTTTTTAAAGCCAGTTCAATAACCTTATCCAAAATCCTAAAATCTCTAGCTGGCGCAGTCGGCCTAAGAATAACAATCAGATCCGGCCGATATTTTTCATTTTTCTCCAACCAATTAATAGCGTGAGTGTGATAATCAAGGTCACCAGAAGTATCTTTCGCAAATTTTGCCGGACGAATAAATGGGGTCTCCGCGCCATAATCGCGAGCGACCTTGGCATAATCTTCGCTGTCTGTAGTCACTACAATCCGATTAATGAAACGCGAGAGTTGCGCCACACCGATCGAGTAAGCCATCAAAGGATGTCCTTTTATATCTCGAACATTTTTTCCGGGAATACCCTTGGAACCGGAACGGGCCGGGATTAATGCCAAAATTTTCAACTCTTTTTTCTTTGCCATACTATTTAAATTTAACTGCTTTTTCGCCAAGAGAAAACTTTATCTGTTTAGCATTCAGCGGGCCGAGCGGACTTTCTACAAGCTCGAATGTATGAATATCTTCATTAACGTGATGTTCATATTCCCAATTTCTCTGCAAATTATTTTTCAAAAATCGCACGTTAGATGTCCTGCCATCAACAATTATCAATGTTCCCGGCAGAAGGAACGGCTCAAAAAGAAGTATGTCGGCGGACATCGGCAAACGATCGACGGAGCGCGTCGAGATCCCTCGAATATCATTCTTCACGCTCCACTGATCCGGCCCATCAAGATAAATCAGATCAGGACAAATATTTGGTAACTTTTTATACATTGTGCAGGCCCGATCATTAAAAGTCGTCATCTCAACAGGAGTCACCTGAAAATGAACGAGCTTGAGCAGGTCTTTTGGAAAATCTTTTTTTACAGTTTCAACCCACTTCTTGCTATTCTCAACTGCATGAATTTCAAAAGGATTAGCGCGGCGGAGGTTCTCTTTAACATACCCCCCAAACTCTTCTTTATTTTTTCTGATCGCATCAGCAAAAACTAAAGTGCTTTTACCTACGCCAAATTCCAAAATTGTCGTCACCTTTCTGCTTCTGGCCAAAAAATGCAATCTGGTCAAATCATCGAGCTCAGGCGGAAACGGCACAGTATTTTTAGGATCGGACGTTTCATAAATTCCTTTAGGCAATTTACGATTGATCTTGCCATAAGCGTTTAAATCCAAACCGAACATCTCGGCAATTTTATTTTCCAAACACCACTTTTTATAATCCAGATCCTTAAACATATAAATACAAAATTATTTAAATATTAACCAAAGTTAACACAAAATAGTTACGGAAACAAGATAAAATTATTTTAACTGAGCAAAAATAAAAAGCGCGAATTTTCATTCGCGCCTATTGACACTACCTAAGATCTAATTTAGTAATATCGACATCTTGGGCTTCAAGAATAAGGTCGCAAAGATCACGCACCGCACCATTACCCCCCTCTCGAGAAGTAACATATTCTGCAATATCTTTAATGATCTTCTCGCCATTGGCTGGAGTCACTCTAAGTCCTACCTCTCTCATCACTTCATAATCCCCAATATCGTCCCCCATATAAGCAATATAACTCCAGGACCCCCATCTTCTCTCAATCCTAGAAGCAATTTTTAATTTCCCCTCACCTATAATTCCGGTAAAAAGTTCAACTGGCGGCCACGATCCATTCTTCACAGAAGGCAGACTATTAAAACGATCGGTCAAAGCACGAATAAACGGATCGTCGCTGGCACTCATAAACACTATCTGGATTCCAGCTGATCTAAGCATAGAAATTCCTTGACCATCAACATGACTGCGTGTACGAAACGCCTCGCCATTTCCATCGTATGTAACTACTGAAGAAAAGAGGACGCCAATGGAATCAAAGATAACTATTTTAATATCTCGAGCCATTTCCAGTAGCTGACTTCTTTCTAACATTTTCCCTCCTTACATTTCCAGAATCTTGTAAGTCTCCCCGGCATCAATATATTCTCTCGCCTGCAAAAATTGATCCATAGGCAATTCGCCAAAATTCAGCGGAGTGCCATTTCGAGGATCATGCAAGATTTTCGTCGCATCATCAAGAGCCAAAACATATTCATGAAATCTTTCATCACAAACCGGCTCGTGTGTCGCCGGATCAATAGTAATGCCAAAAACATCACGTAACAGAGTCTGAACCTTTGGATAGTTGAGCATTGCCGTGCCCGGATACCATGTCGCAGTGAACATCCGGCGATTAACTGAATCAGGCTTCTTACCTCGCGAAGAATAAAAATCTTCCTGCCATTTCATGAAAGCGACGCTAGTCTTCAGATCGCTCAAAGTCTCAGTCGGGTAACCCATGATCCAGGTGCAGTTGGCATGAATACCAGCGTTTTCACAATTCGTAATTCCGTGAATCATTGTCTTTGGAAATTCCCAAGCACGCCCATCGACATTAACTGTCATAATACCGTTCTTAAGAATAAATCCGCCCTTCTCCATGGCATTCAAGACTGGAGCACTCGCACTCTCGGCACCGAAGCCGATATAGATACAACCCATTTCAGCCATCAAATCAACGCGCTTAGGATCTTCAAAAATATATTCATTCAATTTTCCCGACCTCGGCATTAAGCCGGC
>CAZWJJ010000047.1:0-4849 GCA_964634555.1 uncultured Candidatus Saccharibacteria bacterium
TAATATTGTTTATCCCGAAAGACATGGACTGATTACAACAGCGGCCTTTATCCTAGCCGGCTTTCTGCCACTTATACCGTATCTATTCGGCCTGCAAACATCCTCACAATTTTTAGTTTCTATTGCGGCAACCGCTGTTTCACTTTTTGTCGTAGGCGCCACCAGAACCTTCGTCACCGGCTCAAAATGGCTTGAATCTGGTATTCAGATGCTCTTGATTGGAAGCCTTGCGGCAGCCAGCGCTTATGTCGTCGGTTCACTGGTTAAAGATGTTTTTGGATTATCGCTATAGAGGGTATTAACCCTCAGGCAAGCCAGACCCCGAAGTTCGCTTCGCTCACAAATGTCGTGGTAGAGCCACGGGGTATTTAATCCCCTTCTTGCTCTCCTCAGCTCAGAAATAAAGCAAAGCAGAATCGGCTGAGTGTCATTGCGAGCGGCAACGAAGCAATCTACGTAATTATCGATTATCGAGTCGCAGGCTTCTCGCAATGACAAATAGTGGATTATCATTTTTTATTTCTCTCGCTCTAAGTCGGCTATAAAAAATTTAAAATTAAAAAACTCCGCCAATCGTTCTGGCGGAGTGATAAAAACAAACTCCTACTAGACAAAATCCCCTGTTTCAATCTGAAAATCTAGATCCTCAAAAAGAAGCAGTAGTTCAGCATTGTGCTGAAGAGTTCTTGTATATCTTTGCTCCGTAAGACCTTCGAGTGATCCGTTATTTTTATCTCGAAAAGTTCTTGCCCGAATACCCAACAAATGTCCCAAAAAATTCTTTCGCGATTCTATGAGAAATCTTCGATGCTCACTCTGGCGTAAATCATACCATATCGAGTTATCACAAACTTCCCATCCCAATCTCGTCTGTGGTGCCCCAAATGAATCATCCGGGAAAAAAGTGACGATTTTATCAAATATTTTCTTGGCGTTTGTACTAAAATCTCTGCAATTAATTGCCATTCCTACCTCCTTATTTCAAAGCAAAATTAAAAATCTTTTATACTTATATCATAGAAAGATATCTGAGTCAACTTTTGCCTCTTTTATATGTTCGTTATAAAATATACAAATGATCTCAGAAGAAAATAAAAAAATGATGGCTGGCAATCCCGGCCTAGAACTCTACGAACGCTGGTTCACAGTAGCCAGAATTATCGGGGTGGCTCTTGTTGCTCTTGTTATAGTTATTTTATATAAAAATAATCTGCTTAGCTTCGATCCGCACCCTGTTGTTTATATTATCGCGCCTCTTTATCTTTTGTGCAGTGTCATATGGTTTTTATTGCGCAAAATGCGTCCGGTTACATCCGCGCAAATATATCTGGAACTAATCTTCGATCTCATCGCCATAAGTGCGGGTATACATTATGCGGGAGGTACTCGCGGACCATTCATTTTTATCTATATCGCCACCTGCATTACAGCAACTGCTGTATCTGTACCTGTTACTATTTTCACAAGCATTTTTGCAACGATTTCATATTTAATGCTTTTCTACCTCGAACATTCAAATATCATCAGCGCCTTACAACTTTACAATAGTTCAATCCAATCGGGAGAAATTCTAAACGGCAGTGTGTTACTCTTAATGATCTCGATAATCGCTTTTCAGTCTTCGTACTATATTTCCAGAATTAAAAAAGAAGATCAGATGATGCTTGACCAAGAAGAAGAATTACGCAAATTTAAAGATGATTTTCTTTTTAAAACCGTTCATGATCTGCGTGCACCAGGAACAGCCATTCGATTAGCAATTGAAGAATTGGGTGAAACCAAAGCCTATGCATGCTCAACCGATGCCACTCAGACAATATCAATTATCCAGAGCCTCGATCAGCGCATGCTCAATCTAGTCAATGATATTTTGAAAATCGGCAAAAGCGAACAAGTCGAAATGGAGATAAAAAAAGAGAAAGTTAACATCCACGAAGTTGTACAAGAAATCACCAAAAATCTCGGGCCGATCGCAACATCAAAACAAGAAACGATCCTACATATTGATAACGCCAATATACCGATGATTTGGGGAGATAAGGAAAAATTAATTGAGGTTTTCTCAAACCTGATCGACAATGCAATAAAATATAATAAAGACGGTGGTACAATAAATATCACACATGAAATCAAAGGAAATTTTTTTGAAATATCAATCTCTGACCAAGGTGTCGGAATTCCGGAAGAAGATATAGGCAAACTTTTTGCACCATACTTTCGTAGCGGGACAGGCAAATCTATCCAGGGTACTGGCCTCGGCTTGTATATAGTAAAAAATTTGGTTGAGAAAATGGGCGGGACAATACGTGTTTCATCAAAAGTTGGAGCAGGCACAACATTTATAGTTTCGTTAGTCATCGCCAGTTAACCGACAAAAAAGCCCGCCAAAGTGGCGGACTGTGTCGAGGTATTACCTTGCCTCGAGTTGCGAAGGAGGAGCAGAGGTGGAGGCTGGCTTATGAACCAACTTTACATTTGTGACGAAATAGTTGGTATCACCATTCCAAGGGAAAACGAACAAGCATTGATGGTACTCTGCTTCAATCAGATCTTGTTCGTCCATAGACTTCTCAACCTTCAATGCCACAGTGGAATCACTAACAGTGAAATTCCAATGGGATGATGTAACTGTACCTTGGCCACCCAGAAGAAGATCACCTTCATAAGTCTTCCAAAGAATTCCCTTCTTGGAAAATTTGGTAACAGTACCAACACGCTTACCATCGGAAACCGAGAATCCGGAGACACCACCAAACAACCCAACAACCAGAAAACCAACAATTCGATCAGAGTAAAACCGCGCTTACTATTTTTCACCTTAAACTTCTCTCCTTTTATTTTAAAGAAACGAGCGGCCGCGTAGCGACCTCTGACATAATTATGCAAATCTAGATAATTATGTCAACAGTCCAAATCTAAACAAAGCGACTCACAAACCCTGCGGGCTTGGTGGAATTATTTTTGCCCGAGAGATCTTAGTTTTAGCAGTCTGCCAGACCTCCAATAGTTCCTGGTTTTTTAATATTAATAAAACTAAAATACCAGCTATTATACCGATCACACCAGCAATGAATCCCTGAGCAAAGATACCGAGAGTCGTATTAAGATCAAATACATTTTCCAAAATATTCAAAAATAGATATGAGATTGCACCCATCACCAACGAACCAGTCAAAACCTCAACCAAAGTCACCATCACTGCACCTGTAAATTTTTTAAACTCCATTTCAAAAACTACCCAAAGTGCGATCGTATTTATCAGCTCTCCTAATGACCATCCAAGAGGAAGAGCTAAAACAATCGTCCCCGGCACGCCCTGAACTTTAAATAAACCATCCAGAAAATTTTGAAAATCCGGATTATTTTGACACATAATCATAAAAACATAACCGAGAATCACCGTTGTAGCGGCATTCATAAATTTGGCCACAAAAGGCTTGATCGTATTTCCGGCCGCGTAATATGCCCGCACAAAAAGAAGCGTCAAATTTTGAAAAACAATCGAAACAGCAAATATCGCCAGTGCGGCGGCCGTCAATCGGGTATCATACCAATTAAACCTGCCTGACCCCAAAATTGTTCTCACAATCTGCGCCCGCAAAACTATAAATAAAGTGGCAAAAGGGATCGACCAAAAAATTATATGTTTAGCTGTCAGCACAACCTCTTCCCTGAATTTATCTATTTCACCTTCGGCAAAAAACTTTATCATCATCGGGAACGCCGCCAGCGAATAACTTATGCCTATTATAGATAATGGAACTGATTGTAGATTGTAAGAAAAATTAAAAACTGCAATTGAACCAGTGGTCATTAAGGTTGCAAATGCCACTAAAAAAATAAAAGAGATATTGTCAGAACCGAGGGTAAATGTTCTTGGTATTGAGACAAAAAGCACCTTGCAAATCTGTGTAAAATTAAATTTCAAATCCTCCTTCCGCGGGAAAAGCCCATTTTCGATCACAAACGGCACCTGTATTCCAAAATGTAAAATTGCCCCAATTATCACGCCATAAGCAAGTCCAACCAGTCCAAATTTTGGATACAAAAATAAAATTCCAAAAATAATGCTAAAATTATAGAGTATCGGACTTAAGGCATACAAAAAAAATCTCTTATAAGTTTGTGTTAGAGTTCCAAAAATATTCGATAGGCCCAAAAAGATCGGTGATAACAATAAAACTCGCGTCAACATGATTACCTGCACTATTTGATCACCAGTGAAGCCGGGAAAAAGATATATGCTCAAATAAGGGACCAAAAAAAAAGCTGCCACACAAGTCACCACAACCAAAAGAAAGAAAAAAAGAAAAATGTTTCCAATAAACCGCCTTGCCTCCTCTGGCCCCTCTTTCATTTTATTCATCAAAAAAGGAATTAGCACCGAAACTGAAACCATCGAGCCGATCGTAATAAAAATAAAATCGGGAATTCTAAAAGCGGCATAATAAAGATCAAGAGCCTGGCCAGCGCCAAATGATGCCGCCAATAATCTATCTCTAACTAAACCCATCACTTGAGATAAGATCGCAAAAAAACCCAACAGATACGCCGCCTGATGCAATCCGCCAATTTCTTTATTTATAAACTGTAACAATCTCTTCACCATTTCTGATTGAACAAAGTATAACAGAAAAATTATCCGAATAGTTAATAGATGAACTGTTTATTTCTGCCACGACGAAGAATATGGATCCCAAAAAAATTAATCCTGGTTAACATAGCGACTAATTCAACTATATAGCTTTTTAAATATCTAATATTACCTATTTTAGCCTTATTTCTAGGTCTATTTCTAAATAAACTTGACAAAATATAATGATATGCTATACTTTTTTCATTAAGTTCA
>CAZWJJ010000048.1:0-4007 GCA_964634555.1 uncultured Candidatus Saccharibacteria bacterium
GAAACTGTCTATTGGTGGTAAATCATGAGGTTACATATTGTAAATGTAAAATCGGTGATACTGGCTACATTCTGGCAAAAGAAAGATTATCGGTCGTGAAAGATGAGTATGAAATCCTCGATGAGTTTGGCGGCTATGATCTTGTTGGCAGAAAATACAAACCGGTTTTTGATTACTATGAACATGATGAAAGTTTAAAAAATAGAGGCAACGGCTGGAGGATCTACGCCGCTTCATTTGTGACAACAACGGACGGGACTGGCATTGTTCATATCGCTCCGGCATTCGGAGAGGACGACATGAATCTGGGTAATAAAGAAAATTTGCCGTTTATACAGCATGTTGGTACCAATGGACGAATGAAGCCGGAGGTTATCGATTTTGTTGACCGGCAGGTAAAGCCAAAGGATGATGTTCAGGCGACCGATGTGGAGGTTGTTAAAAATCTGGCTCACCGTGGTTTGCTTTTTTCAAAGGAAAATATTGTCCACTCGTATCCGCATTGTTGGCGATGTGATACGCCACTTTTAAATTACGCCGCCTCTTCTTGGTTTGTAAAAGTTTCAGAGTTTAAAAATAAATTGCTGGCTAATAATCAGAAGACCAATTGGGTGCCGGCTAATATTAGAGATGGTAGATTTGGCAAGTGGCTAGAGGGCGCCAGGGATTGGGCGATTTCCCGCGCCAGATATTGGGGTGCGCCGTTGCCAGTATGGCGCTGCGGAGAGTGCAAAAATATTGAGGTCTTTGGTTCCATTGAAGACCTTAAAAAGAAGACAACACATGGAAACAGATTTTTTGTAATGAGACATGGCGAGTCGGAAATGTTGGTTGTCGGCAAGATGGATACTAATGTAAGTTCTTTAAATAGTCTGACCGAAAATGGTCGGCGCAAGGCATTAGAATCAGCGCGGGCTTTGAAAGAAAGTAATATCGATCTGATAGTTTCGTCTGATTTTTTACGTACCCGCCAGACAGCTGAAATTGTGGCTGGTGAGATTGGATATGAGACCGATAAAATCATTTTTGATCCAAGAATTCGCGAAGTGAATGCCGGTGATTTTGATGGCCGGCCAGTGGAGGATTATCGCGGATTTTTTAGCTCGGTGGAAGAAAGATTTACAAAAAATATTCCGAATGGAGAAAATGATACTGAGATAAAGAATCGGGTCACAGATTTTTTATATGAGGTTGATTCGAAAAATTATGGCAAAAATATTCTGATAGTCAGTCATGGCGATCCTTTGTGGCTTTTGTGCGCCGGTGCAATGGGGGCCGATGTTAAAAAATCAGTAGCGATCAGAAATGAAGTTTACCTGAGCGCCGGGGAGTTTCGAGAACTATCTTTCAGTTCGATCCCGCATAATAAAAATTATGAATTGGATTTTCATAAGCCATATATCGATCAGATCATTTTTGATTGTCCATGCGGAGGTAAATTTAAGAGAATCACAGAGGTTTTTGATTGCTGGTTCGAATCTGGTTCCATGCCTTACGCCCAAGTGCATTATCCTTTTGAGAATAAAGAAAAGTTTGAAGAGAATTTTCCGGCGCAATTTATTGCTGAAGGTCTGGATCAGACGCGCGGCTGGTTCTATTCTTTGATGGTTTTGTCGACGGCGCTTTTTGATGAGCCGGCATTTATGAATGTTATTGTCAACGGCTTAGTTTTAGCCGAAGACGGACAGAAGATGAGCAAGAGGTTGAAGAACTATCCGGACGCAATGTATATCGTCGAAAAGTATGGTGCCGATTCGCTTAGATACTATCTTTTGTCATCTCAAGCGATGCGGGCCGAAGATCTGCGATTTTCGGAAAAGGGGGTTGATGAGATTTATAAAAAACTTATCTTGCGTTTGCAGAATGTCGTATCATTTTATGAACTTTATGCTGATGAAGCAGGAGATGATTCAAGTACTAAGAGCCAAAATATTTTGGATCTTTGGATCATGGCACGGCTGTCGAGTTTGGCCGAAGACGTCGAAAAACATTTGAAAGATTATGAACTGGACAAAGCTTCGCGGCCGATCATGGATTTCATTGATGATCTTTCGACTTGGTATTTAAGGCGGTCGAGAGAGCGTTTTAAATCCGACGATCAGCAGGAGAGAAGTCAGGTTGTTTTGACAATGAAATTTGTTTTGATTGAGCTGTCTAAGATTTTGGCGCCTTTTGTTCCGTTTGTTGCCGAGGATGTCTATCAGAGGGTGACAGACGATAATATGGCGAGTGTTCATCTTCAGGCTTGGCCATTTTTTGGCGAGATAGTTGATGATGAGACGAAGATCAAAGAAAAACTATTTGCCGAGATGCGAAGCGTTCGCAATATGGTGTCTCTTGCCTTGGATGAAAGGAAGCGGTTGAACTTGCCAGTCAGACAGCCCCTGAAAGAGTTGAAGATTAAGGATCAGGAGTTAAGGGATAGGCCAGATTTGCTCGTCTTGATTATGGAGGAAGTTAATGTAAAAAAGGTCGATTTTGATGACAAAATAGAGAACCAGATCTGGCTCGATATAGAATTAACACCAGAGTTGAGGGATGAAGGTTGTCTGCGTGAGTTGACCAGACACCTTCAGGATGTCAGAAAGAAAATGGGACTTCAGCCGGATCACAAGGTTATAATGAACTACTCCGGCGGGGTTGTTGAGAATAATTTTATTAATAAATTCGGGGATGAAATAAAAAGGATTGTTAATGTCAGTCATATTATTGAAACTGATAATGACGGTGAAAATATCCAAATTGGCGGCATGACTTTGCGCATAGCTCTCTTGGTCGATTAATTTCCCCTTATACTAATTTGTATCACATCTATCAAACAGACGGTTGGATTTTAGGCAGTATCAATGTCGGCGAGGCAAATAGATATATTGATATCTTTACACCCGAACTCGGTCTTGTTCGAGGGGTGGCACAGGGTGTGAGAAAATTAAATTCTAAACTCCGCTACGGTCTGCAGGATTATTCCTATGGCAAGATATCTTTGGTGAAGGGCCGCGAGGTTTGGCGAGTAATTAACGCTGAGCGTGCAGATCAATTTAATTGGATTTATGGCGACAAAGATATTTTCAGGCTCGTCTGTCGAATATTCGGTCTGTTGAAGAGATTGATAAGGGGTGAGGAGGGCGACAGGATAATTTTTGATGATCTGAATTTAGCGATCGGGTTTATGGGCGGCAATATTTTTTCAAGAGAAGAGCTATTTTTGCTCGAGATAGTTTTGGTGTTTAGAATTTTACAGAAACTTGGCTATGTCGGCAGAGATCAGAGATTTGATTATCTGGCAGATTTTTCTGCATGGGAGCCTGGTGTACTTTTGATAAATAATGAAACCCGGGCGGAACTACTTAAGCAGATCAATAGCTCTTTGGCACACAGTCACTTGTGATGTCATGAGCATTTAATTTTCCGCCATAATCTTATAGAGATTGAAAAGTAATATCGCAATGACTCTAACATTGTCATTGCGAGGAGCTTGCGACGAAGCAATCTCTATCTTTAAATTAATAGTATAGATTGCTTCGCTGTCGCTCGCAATGACAAAACATTGAACCACAAAAGACTAATTTATTTACTATATTAATTTCCGACAGGATGATAGAATAATTAGTGAATGAATAGCGACAATAACGAAGACAGTATAAAAAGGGCGGAGAAAAGGCTGTATGAAAATAGGCCGTTGAGCGCAGATACACCTCGAGTGCGCTTGGACCCGCTTTCCTATGATGTTAAGACAGCCTTCGATGATACTCAGGAGATATCAACTATGAAAAAAGAGAAAGATCTACAAACTCCAATATTAAAAACATTGCTTATTGCTGCGTCAATATTTTTTTTGAGCGTGCTTGGTATTGCTACATATTTTATAATAGGCGGCGCAAACATTATTTCAAGTGATAATATTGACCTCTCTTTGTCAGGACCAGTTTCAGTTAATGGCGGAGAAGATTTCCAGTTACAGGTTGTTATTGGCAATAGAACTAGTACTCCTCTTAAGGCGGCGCGGT
>CAZWJJ010000049.1:0-3934 GCA_964634555.1 uncultured Candidatus Saccharibacteria bacterium
TTTTTTTTAATATCAACAGAATTTTATCTTTTGGAAGATTTTTTTGCTAAAATTAGATAGGATTTATTAGTTAAAAATATCTCATGGCAAAGGGAATGACCCACAAAAAAGAGGTTAAGAAAAAGAAAAAGTCAAAAAAATAATAGGTGTTAAAAAACCGGACAATTGTCCGGTTTTGGTTACTTAAGGATGAACAGATCATTGACTTTGATCTTGCCGCCGCGAATCACTTTGCAGGTGACGCCGCCGCGCCATTTTTGTGCCAAGGTTGTCTTGAGTCCGGTTTGAGCCTCGTCCATTCTTGCGCAAGGGGTGGTTTCGCCGGTTATTTCGAGTATTACTTCGCCGATCTCAATAATTTGACCAAGATGTTCTGAGCCAAATGATATTCCACGAACGAATAGATTGGCTCTACGCGCAATCCACGGCAATACTTTTAGCCCGAGTTCTCTGCAGGCTTCAGACCACTGTTGTTCAGATAAGAGTGTGATCTGGCGGTTTTTATTTTTGGGGCCACGATAATCGCCGACGATACCGCTTTCGATTGTGATCTCTGCAGAATCTAGAATCTCCATCGGTGCGCGTTTTTCTCTTTTTATTGCAATGTCGATTAGATATCCGAAATCGTAAAAAGTTTCGTCGCTGGATTCTTCTGATTCATATCGATCTTCGCTCTCATCTTCATCTAGCATGTTTTTCTCCCTATTGTTAAGGATCAATATTGCTTCAGTAAAACTACAATAATTCTCAGATATTTGCAATCGTAATAATTAATTATGATATAATTTTTAGATTAATAGCTAAGATTTTTAATATGAAAAAATTAAGTGCCCATAAAATAGGTTTAGTATTCGGTTTATCACTTGCTGGTTATCACTTATTTTGGTTGTCTTTAGTGTACATAGGCGTTGCTCAATCACTTTTGGATTACATCTTTACAATCCATTCAATAACACCTATCTTTACGATCTTACCATTTAATCCTACGAACTCACTCGCTCTATTGGCGATTGCTTTTGTCGCCGGTTATATTTTAGGATATTTGGGTTCAATGATCTGGAATAAGGTTCATAAAATTTAGTGATTGATTACGAATATAAGATTAGTAGTCGGGCGAGTCGGCTGAGATTGTCGGTATTTTTTGACGGACGTGTTTCTGTTGTCGCCCCTGCTGGTATGAATGAGGATCGTGTTAGAAGGTTCGTTGACTTTCACTCAGCATGGATATATAAAAGACTGGAAAAATTCAAAAGGTCGCCGATTAAGTTTTTAACTAAGAGCGGGAAGCGGGAATTTTTTAAATATCGCGGTCTGGCGCTCAAGATTGCACAGGAGCGTTTGGAATATTTTAATGTGATATACAGCCTGAAGTTTAATAGGATTACTATCCGCAATCAGAAAAGCCGATGGGGAAGTTGTTCGCGTCGAGGTAATTTGAGTTTTAATTACAAGATCGCTCTTTTGCCGGATAGTCTGCTTGATTATGTTATTGTCCATGAAATTTGTCATTTAGCGCAGATGAATCACTCAAAAAAATTTTGGGATCTTGTAAGTGTGGCGATTCCTAATTATAAAGAGGCGAGAAAGCAGATGAACAATATTGTTTAATTGGCAATTTATCGTATAAAAAAATCCCCCGATTTTCATCGGGGGATTTTTGACTCTTAGGCTCGCTGTACGTTTACAGCTGCTGGGCCCTTTGGAGTTTGCTCTGTATCGAAAGATACAGCATCACCTTCTCGGAGCTCAGGAAACTGAACGCCGTTGAGAGAGTTCGCATGGAAGAAAAGATCCTTCGACAAACCCTCGGCAGTGATGAAACCAAAACCCTTGTCAGAGATCAACTTTTTGATTGTTCCTGTCATTGATTGTTTCGATTGCTTTTAATATACAAAAGAATAGATAACTCGACACTTTATTGAAATCTTAAATCTTTGTGCCTCAAGTATAGCAGGTTAAGATAAAAATGTCAAATATTGTTAAAATAAGCCCTTAAATAAGAGTATTTGTAAATATTTTTGATTGTCAGACTGATTATTTTTCGACATTCGATTCTGTGTTATTATGGATGATATATAGTAAATAATTTTTAAAATTATGTCTAAAACAAGTAGAGTATTCAGATGGACCTTGGCAATTGCGATTGTTATTGTGCTTAATCTATTTTTTAATTTTGCGATCAAGCTAATATATAAGGCTCCTATCTATGAGACCTTCTGTGCTGTTCAGCAAGTTCATGTACCGCCGACAACTCAGAAAGCTTGCTTGGATGTAGGAGGACAGTGGAATGAAAATAGTTACAATGGCCAGCCGGTAAAAATAGTTTCACCGAATGGCGACACTATGAATCAGCCGGCGGGATATTGTGACGAACAGTTCACTTGTCGAAAGAATTTTGATGACTCTTCCAGAATATATAATAGAAATGTATTTATTGCACTGGTGGTGTTGGGTACAATCGCCCTTTTTGCCGGATTTTATCTTGGTGCAAGCACGCCGGTTTCTTCAGGACTTTCTCTTGGTGGCGTTTTATCATTTATTATCGGTTCGATTCGTTACTGGTCCGATATGGATGATTATTTGCGCGTCGTAATTCTTGGTTTGGCGCTTGTAGCATTGATCTGGCTCGGCATTAAAAAATTTAGCGAATAGTTTACTAGTAAATAAAAAAATAAAATGATGTATGGATACAATTTTGGTTATGATGGCGGTTGGTCGATGATGGATTGGGGTTTGGGTGGAATATTTATGGTGCTGGTGGTTGTTAATCTGGCCCTGTCTGCCATCTGGCTTTGGAAACAGATACAAAAATAGTAGGGTTTTATTATCGACGTAGAGCAAGAGGGTGTTTTTGTATGACGAGCGTAGTTTGGTGTCATTGCGAGCTTTGTGAAGCAATCTCTTTCTCTTGTTACCGTCGTAGAGATTGCTTCGTCGCAGACTCCTCGCAATGACATCCCATGTTGCTTATTAATTCGCTCTTTTGCCTCATCTTTGTTAAGCTGATAGTAGAAGGAGGTTGTAATCTTGAACAAAAAAATGAATTTAATATTTCTCGATACTGAAACGACCGGCAATCAGCCATCCAAAGATCGCTTGTGTCAGGTGTGTTATAAGATTGGTAATGTTGTCAGGACTGAATTTTTTAAGCCGCCCATGCTGATACCTGTTAAGGCCATGTCGATTCATCATGTGACCAATAAAATGGTTGCCGACAAACCGGCTTTTGCTGATAGTCAGATGCGAAAGGATCTGATAGAACTTTTGACTGATGGCATCATGGTTGCGCACAACGCACCCTTCGACGCTGCGATATTGGCTAATGATGGCGTGAAGATTTCGCGGTTTATCTGTACTTTGCGAGTCGCTAGAAGGCTTGATCCAGAAGGTGTTATTCCGGAATATAATCTGCAATATCTTCGTTACTATTTAGGGTTGGAAGTTGAAGCTAATGCTCACGATGCCGAGGGTGATGTTTTGGTGCTGGATGTTTTGTTTCAGAGGCTGTTGGCGAAAGTTATGGAAGAGATCGGCGATAAGGATAAGGCGATTGAGGAGATGATTAAGATTTCCAGTGTGCCGACTAAATTTAAAAAGATTACTTTTGGCAAATATAAAGGGTTGGAAATTCTTGAATTATTAAAAAAAGACCGCGGCTATCTTGAATGGCTTTTGAAAAGCAAACTCGAGTCGGCTGAAAATGAGGAGGATTGGATTTATACTCTTCAGGAGAAGTTCGAGATGCTTAAAAAGACAGTTACCCTCTTTGCTCTGCTCGTCGTAGTCCTCTCCGCCTCCATGATGAGCAGCGGCTCCGTCAAGGCTCAAAACAAAAAACTAAAGATCGCCCTCTCCCTCCCTTCGCTGGAATTTCCTTTCTTCGTCAACATGGCCAAGCAGGCCCAGGACGAGGCCGCACAACTGGGTGACATTT
>CAZWJJ010000050.1:0-3721 GCA_964634555.1 uncultured Candidatus Saccharibacteria bacterium
TGCTTAGATTAATTAATAATCTTAAAATAAGATCCCCGTTATGGGCGGGGATCATTTCTACTTCTGTAGATAGTTCGTGATGGTTATGTAGGCCTCATGAATCTTTCGAAATCGATCTTCTGATTCTTTGCAGGTGTTTTCTCTGGTTGCATCCGGATGCCAACATTTTATGAGATCTCGATATTTTTTCTTTACTGTCTCTAGATCGGAGCCAAATGATAGATCGAGAATTTTGTAGGCATTTTCAAGATTTGTGCGGCCGCACGATAAATTGGCCCGAAGTTTCTCCTGATTTTTTTCAAACTCTTCTTGTTCGGCCTGAAACTGCTCCCATTCTCTATTAAAATTATCATCAAAGCTTATGCTGCTCTCATGATCGGGCTCGTTAGTCTTTGATAGGTGTTTCTTAGCTTTTTCTTTTAGAGAGTTTATATAGGTTCTGGCTATAAACTTTAGGCGGTCAAAGATCTGTCCCAAAGGTATTCCTCCTTGATCTGGTGAGATATTCTATAATTACTCTATATAATTTGGCGAAAAAGTAAAGCTTACTTTTTTAGCAATTCATCAATTTTTGATATGACTGTCACCGAGCTGAGGTCGGCCTGTTCGATACCGTTTATAAAGACTGTCGGTGTGTGATCGATCAATAGGCCGTTGCCATCTTGTGTGTCTGCTTGGATTACTGAGGCGAATTTTTCAGCTTTGGTTTCGGTGTTGAATTTTGTCATATCGAGTCCAAGGACGGTCGCATATTTAACGAAGAAAGAAGAGGGATCAGCTGTCTCACCCCACTCAAGTTGATTTTTGTATAGTGTTGCATTCATTTCAAAATATTTTCCTTGCGCGCCAGCGGCCTCAGCAGCCTCGGCGGCGGCCAGAGCATTTTGATGTTGAGAAAGAGGGAAGTTTCTGAATGCAAAATTGAAATCCGGATTGCCTTTGTACTTTTCTATAACTTTTTCTATTTCACCGTTGACTGTTGCGCATGCTGGACATTGATAATCGCCAAACTCTACCATTGTCACTTTAGCGCCGATAGTGCCGGTCATGTGGCTGGTGGGTCGAACAAGCAGTTCAGCATTTTTAACCGGAGTTTGTGCGGGTGTAGCCGGACCTTTCCAGAATAGAAAAGCGATGATTACAAAAAATACCAGACAGATTGTTCCTACAATTTTATTTTCGTTACTCATTTGTTTTTGATCGATTATAAATAGTTGTTAATAAAATGATCATGGAAAAAGCGATGAAGGATAACAGTGGAATATTTACGAAACCGAACCAAAGGATTGGATTTGTCGCGCAGGAAACGCCATTTGTGCAGGGTGATAAATTTTCGGGGATAATCCCCATGGTAAGCAGATATTGATATCCGGCGATGAGAAAACCAAAAGAAGAAAGTGTCAGGATATATCGGTCGACATTCTTGTCTTTTGTTATTAGGCCGACAGGAATGATTAAGGCAAGAGGATAGATCATTATTCTTTGCCACCAGCACAGCACGCATGGCGGAAGTTTCAGAATCTCGCTGAAATAGAGACTGAAGGTAACGGCAAATAGCGAAATTATCCATGTCATATGAAGAAGATATTTTTTCAGTTCGTTGGCTATTTTCATGATTTTACTAGTCAATTTTATCATTTGGCACTTGGCTCGTAAATAGTTCTATTTTGGGTTTCAAGTAATAGTAAGTTGAAGCGGTGAGTGTGCCGAGAATCCAGGCTAGATTTATATGAACAAAATTTACCACATAACCGGAATCGAGAAGGTGTTTGAGTAGAATGTTATAAAGTAGCCCAATTAGAATGTTGATCTCTACAGCTTTCCAGAGTATCTCGCTTTGGATGAAGATAAATGTAGGAATTATTGCGGCAAGAAAAATCCAGAGCAGGAGATATTTTTCATCGATCGGTTTTAGGTGATAATCTTCAATATTCATATTGGCGATTTGCGCTTGTATTTCGACATTACTCATCCAGCCAAATGGTGTCATTGTATCGCTATTAAGATTGGGATCTGTAATACCAATAAAGATCATTTTATCTGAAAGCGGTAGGTCAGTTTGTCCTGTGGCTAATTTCCAAAATGGAACTTGCGTCACGGATTTTGCTGGGCCGGAGAAAATGATCGGAACGATATTGTTTTTAGAATAAGATGATTTGGGAGATAACCCAGCTTCCTCGGCATTTTTTAAACCGAGAGCTTTGACGATGATTTGGCTATTTTCATAATTTACCCACAGTGGCACATTACGCACCACACCAGAATCATCGATAATTAAATTGGTATGTCCTGGAGCGGTTTGGCGCTGTTCATCAAAGATTTTTATCGACTTGATTACGGTCGTGCTAGCATTAACCGAGGCCTGCAGGTTATCTATTCTGATATCTGAAAATTTCTCAGGCAAAACAAAAGGATATTTGATCGATTTCATCGCATCTATAAAATTTTGATCGTCGGTTGATCCGAGCGGTGAGGGTTCGGAGAAGATCAGATCGAGGGCGACCGCTTTTGGCTTATAGTTTTTTAGATTTTGTAGAGCATTGGCAAAAACTTTTCTCGGCCATGGCCAGGGACCAATCTTTGCTACGGATTCATTATCAATGGCAGCAATGACAATATTTTGATTTATTGGTTTACGGCTGGCGAGATGATCTTCAAAGAATTTTTCGGATTTAGTGAAAAATTGGAAATGCGCGCTGGCGGCTATAATAAGCCCTAAAAATATAGCGTAAAGATAAAATTTCAAGTTTTTGTTTTTCATAATTATGGCGAGATATTAGCATGAAAAGGTGGGTAGGTCTATCGTTGTTAGACAATCATTCCTCGCAATGACAATTTAGATATGTGGATTAAGGAATGGTTTAATCTCACCGAAAATAAAAAATCTCCCGAACTCTAGATTGTTAAAAACAATCTAGAGTTCGGGAGAGGACTAAATACCCGAGGGTAAGTGAATTGAGTGTAATAACTTACGACGGAACACTCTATGCCCAGTAGTGTGCCAGCGTTGGTAACATTGACTCATCTGGCGGTAGATTTCCCAAGTTTGTCTGTCAGTATGCCATTTGATAGTAAATACGATAACCTCATTATTCACTTTTACATAGAAAATATTGGAGTAACCATTATTGAGAAGCGTCCCAGGCTTGCCTCCCCATTGCTCAAGCAGGAGGCCTGCAACAATAGAAAGAAAAACGATAGGACTCTCGAAGATAAAGGGGGTTTTGTTGCTATTGAACTCTGCTATGATATCAGAGTCTGTAGGTGGTTTATTGACTTCAACACCCATCAGGGTCTTCTTCATTAGAACATGATAGGTGAGAGTCTGTCTAATACTCAGTAGGGGGTGGTCCAATAAATCATCATCAAGTCTCTTTAAACTATTAGCTTCAAGTCCTTCTCGTGTTGCGAAAAAGCTGCTTGCAGTCTCATTGAGACGGGGTGTGAAATTGACTATGACTGCAGATATTGGCCTGAGAATTTCCCAGTTTTGATCTCTCAAGAACGCTTCAGCGGCTTCCTCACCGCCAAGTTTATCTACTATAGACTCAAGCCATGCGGTACCCCGATGTCCGTACTTAGACATTTTTATCCTTTCGATTGACAGTCATTACTTTCTACCTGATATGGTTTTCGGAAGGGTATATCTAATTAATTATTAAGGAGTTATTTGCGCGGTCTATGGGACTTGAACCCACGACCTCTCCCGTGACAGGGGAGC
>CAZWJJ010000051.1:0-3670 GCA_964634555.1 uncultured Candidatus Saccharibacteria bacterium
GCGAAGCTGCCCAAGAACGGTTCGTTTATCTTGAAACTCAAGAAAAAAGAAGATAAAGATAAGCTCGAAGATCGCAAAGAAAAAAAGAGAAGAAGCAATAAAACTCGAATCAAGACAACCAGACATTCACGGTTGCTGAACTGAGAAGGAGACAAGTGAAAGAAAAAAATGTGTGGGAGCTACGCGCCGAGTCCAATCTGGCTATCATTCAAAATGCATTGAATCTTCATAAAGAGATTGTCGACGAATTCGAGGAACAGAAGAGAGGGTGGTTAGAAACAGGACTCACCAAAGATAACGCTGTAATCACTGGCAAAGAAACCGATGCACGCAAGCGGGCCAAAGATCTTCATGCTAAGTATCCGGAGCTCTGTATTCGCCTTTTTATTCCAAACCAGAGTCTCCTTGATTCCGACAGCGAGCTGATCGTCAAGACAATTAGCTCAAAATATATGTCGATCCAGGTAATTCAAGTGAGTATGCGTCAAGATCTATTGATCTCGATCCTACTGGGTGATGTTAGTGTCATCGCCTTTCCTGATCCACGCCTAAAAGCAAAAATATTGGATCAAAGTTTAGCCAACCAAACGAAAAAGTAGCTACCATCCCACCGCCCATTAAGAGGCGGTTTTTATTTTAAGATATTCAGTCTTATGATATCCGCAAGTTCAGAAATCTTTTTTCTTTCCTGTTGACCGGAATCCCTATCCCGTAATGTCACTGTATCATCGACCATTGTATCAAAATCGATCGTTATGCAGTATGGTGTCCCAATCTCATCTTGTCGTCTATAGCGCTTACCGATATTACCATTATCATCGAACATCACAGCCGAAAACTCTTTTTTTAACATGCTGTAAACCTCACGTGCCCTAGAAACAAGGTCGGGTTTATTTTTAAGCAATGGAAAAACCGCCACTTTAACAGGAGCAACTGCCGGCTTGAATTTCAAAAACACTCTTTTATCATCCCCCATTTGATCTTCGGTGTAAGCATCAGAAATAACTGCGAGAAAAGCACGATCCAAACCAACCGCTGGCTCAATGACATGAGGCGTAAATTTTCTTTTTTCTTCCTCATCCAGATATTCAAGTGATGCCCCACTCGAACCGCTATGCTTATTTAAGTCGTAATCTGTTCTATAAGCGAGACCATACAACTCTTTGCGGCCAAAGGGATAATCGAACTCAAGATCAACAGTTCTTTTGGAATAAAAAGAGCGCTCCTCCTCACTATGCTCGTATTCATGTATGTGTGCCTCATTTAGACCGAGAGTATCAACTAAAAAAATTTTAATATTAGAAAGCCACGCGGCAAATTGATCTTGCCATTCTTCCGGACGAATAAAATATTCTATCTCCATCTGTTCCAACTCACGCAACCTAAATATAAAATCGCGGGGAGTTATTTCATTTCGAAAAGCCTTTCCTATCTGTGCGAGACCAAACGGAATCCTTGGGTGAAAACTATCTATGACATTCTTAAAATTAACAAACATACCTTGAGCTGTTTCCGGACGCAAATATACGGTTGAAGATGAGTCGTCCATCGCCCCAACCTTAGTAGCAAACATCATATTAAATTGACGGACCTCGCCCAAAGGATTTTTATCCGGACTTTTAATGGCATGAGATTTTATCTCATCATTCATTTGAATCGTAGTCATCCCCTTCGGATCGATGCCATTCTCTTCCAGCAAATGATCGGCACGATAACGCTTTTTTGTTTTAAGATCTTCCACTAAGGGATCGGCAAAAGTTGCAACATGGCCGGTAGCTTCCCACACTTTTGGATTCATTAAAATCGCGGCATCTATGCCATACATATCTTCACGCGATTCAACAAACTTTTTCCACCAGAGATCTTTTATATTTTTTTTAAGTGCTACGCCTAATGGCCCGTAATCCCAAGTTCCAGCCAAACCTCCATATATTTCAGAACCCTGATAAACAAAGCCGCGCCTTTTGCAAAGCGAAACTATCTTTTCCATAAGGTCTTGTTCTTTTTCCATAAATTTAATTATTGTTGTCTAACCGGTGAATTTTCATCCGACGTAATAGAAGAATCAGTCGTTAATTCACTATCCAGAGCGGGTACATTGCTCGACACTTGAGTTCCAGCAAATGCATCATCACCCAATATCGATGTGTCCGAAACTAAAATTGGAAACTGATTTATCTGACTAATACTTGGTGTCATAGTTAACTGGAATGCTACTTCATTTGCTTTGGAATTTATACCGCTTCCAGCCGGTACGTCGCCTACATTCCATGTTATATTCCTAGATTGAGGATCATAGGTGATATCTTCGGTCGATGGTGATATATTACCAGACCATTTTACATATGATGGCAAGATGGCTTTAATAACTACATTATTTATATCGTTTGAAGAATTAACAACCGACCACATAATTGTGTATGTTGTATCCTTATTGGCCACCGGCGGCAACGGACCGGAATTTTTAAAAGATCCAACATAATATACCGCACGAGCAGTCAATTGCAAGTTTGAAAGAAGCTTGATCTTTCTGACTACCGTATTATCAATTTGCGAACCACTGCCTCCGCCTTCGGCAAAACTTGTACCGCTAAAATCAGCCGATAAACTAACTGTAGGATTTTGCGCCACCGAAGATACGGAACTCAAGGGCAAAAACCTAAATGAAAAACTCTGAGTCCCACTTTGACCAGGCTCGATCGATTGGGGAAATTTACCGTTAAGTTTATCCCAAATAATTATCCCGTCGGCGGATTGATAAAATCCCTGGTTAGCTGAAACAGAAGATTTATTCACAATATCACCATTTATTTTTAATGAGAGCTGGCCATTTAGAATTTTTACCGGCAAATTGTTAGTCCAAGAAATAACCCCACGAACTGTATCGTTACTATTGGCCACAAAATCAGTCACATTAGCATCGTCATTCAAAGCTATATTTAAACCGACAAACGGTTTCTTAACAACAAGCGAACCCAGCGATGATCCATACACCACGCTTATTTTATTGTCATCAATTGAGGCACGCGTACCAACATTAGCTCGAAAAGTTTTGGTCTCACCATCCTGTCCAGTCATAGTTCCATTTATTTGTATTGGCCTCTCGCCTTTTGCCAACAGATCACCCAACGCCCATACGTTATTACTGTAAGTCGGCGCAGGGTTTGCGCTCTTGAATACAAAACCGGACGGATAAGAAACTGCCAAAACAACATCCTTAACGACATTTGCCGAATTAGAATTAACCTTAATGTTAAGACTCATATCCTTATTGGAATTTATATTTGTCGGCATATCGAGAGAAAGCGACATGGGCGAGGAACTTATGAAAGTTTTATAGCTTTTAGTTTTTACAAATGTTGCGTTAGAACCAGCTGTTCTGTATTCCAAACTAACATTCACATCCTGCTCGCTATTCTCTTGACCGAACAAGGCAGCTTTAATACTTTCATTTATGACACTATTATTTGTAATATCCCCCAGATTTTTTATGTACTTATTAGCAACTGTGCTATCGCTTGGCGGCACTCTCGATCCTGATGGATATTCGACCGTCAACCGCGCCGCCTTAAGAGGAGTACTAGTTCTATTGCCAATAACAACCTGTAACTTGAAATCTTCTCCGCCATGTAGTGAAACTGGTCCTGACAAAAATAAGTCAATATTATCA
>CAZWJJ010000052.1:0-3637 GCA_964634555.1 uncultured Candidatus Saccharibacteria bacterium
AGAGCGTGCCTTCATCATGGTGGTGATGGTATTTTGTCCGCCAATGAACTCTTCTGTGTGTGCCAGGATCGTCTCGCCCGGGCCAATTAAAATAACTTTGTCATTTTCGTTTATTCCCTCAAGTTCATATTTTTGTAAGACATCGCTGGCGCGCTTCGCTTTATATGGAACAGTACCCCAAACTCTCTCTGTATGTTTTTTGCTGTAAATATTATAGATTCTGATTTCATCTTCGACTTTTTGCTCACGGAAATAAAATTCGCCGAGGGAAACATCATAGCTTGAGGTGGCCAGATTATCTTTTTTGAATGAGTCGATAATAATATTGCCGTTTTTCATCTCTTCTAAAATTCTTTTGTCTGAGAGGGCCATAGATTCAAGTTTAATTATTGAAATAAGTATATAGTATGATCTGCTATAAAACACTATGGTTACACTTGCCTGGTTGTGGTATTTTATAGTGCAGTAATTATGCACTTTGAAACTGCAAAAGCGGAGGCTATTATTAGGAGATAATGAGGCAATATCTTAATCTACTTCAGGATATTTTGGACAATGGCGTGAGGAAAGAAAACCGCACTGGTATTGATACTATTTCAGTTTTTGGCCGCCAGGTGCGATATGATTTATCTCGCGGTTTTCCGTTGGTTACGACAAAAAAGGTTCATTTGAAATCGATTATTCATGAATTACTCTGGTTTCTTCAAGGCAATACTAACATCAAATATCTTAAGGATAATAATGTGCGGATTTGGGACGAATGGGCGGATGAGAATGGCGAGCTCGGTCCTGTTTATGGCTATCAATGGCGTTCATGGCCGGCCGCAGACGGACATAAGATCGATCAGATTAGTAAGGTGATAGAACGAATAAAATCCAAACCCGATGATCGGCGTTTGATTGTTAGCGCCTGGAATGTGGCAGATGTCGATAAAATGAAGTTGCCACCTTGTCATGCCTTCTTTCAGTTTTATGTTGCCAACGGAAAAATTTCTTGCCAGCTTTATCAGCGCAGTGCGGATACATTTCTCGGGGTGCCATTCAATATCGCGTCGTATGCTCTGTTGACCATGATGATTGCGCAGGTTACGAACTATCAGCCTGGAGAATTTATTCATACTCTTGGTGATACTCATATTTATGTTAATCATGAAGACCAGGTGAGAGAGCAGTTATCACGTGAGCCGAGACCTTTGCCAAAGATGATTATCAATCCATCTGTAAAAGATATCTCTGATTTTAAATTCGATGACTTCAAACTTGAGGAGTATGATCCTCATCCGGCAATAAAAGGAGAGGTGGCCGTATGATCTCGATCATTGTAGCTATCGATAGGGAGAATGGCATTGGACAAACCGGAGGCATGCTTTGGCATTTGCCCGCAGATTTCGCTTATTTCAAGAAGGTAACATCCGGACATCCGATCATCATGGGTCGAAAGACTTTTGATTCGATTGGGCGTGCATTGCCGAAGCGGACGAATATAGTTGTGACTAGAAATGCTAATTGGAAGGCGCAGGACGTTTTGGTTGCTCCGAGTTTGGTGGATGCGGTTGGAATGGCATATTTTTCTGAAGGTTCGGATGAGGTCTTTATTATCGGCGGCGGTGAGATTTATAAAGAGGCGATGGGGCTTGCTGACAAACTTTATGTGACTGAAGTTGATACAGAAGTTAAAACAGCTGAAGTCTTTTTTCCGAAGATTGATAAGTCGATCTGGCAAGAGATTAGCAGAGATTATCATGTCAAAGATCCAAAGAATGGTTACGACTACAGTTTTGTAGTCTACAATAAAAGGCAATATCATGGAGGCCAAAAATAGAGGAAAATTTATTGTGATTGAAAGCTGCGAAGCTGGCGGCAAGGGGACGATTGCTAAATTTTTCTCGTCCGCCTTGCCTGCCGATAAAATTGTTCTGACTCGTGAACCGGGCGGAACTACTTTTGCCGAAGATGCGCGCAAAGTTCTTCTGGCTCGCAGAGATTATAAAGTTTCGACTGCTGCAGAGATTTTACTTTTGTCATCAACTCGTGCTGATCATCTTGATAATTTGATCGTGCCGGTATTGAATGACGGTAAAAATGTTATCAGCGAAAGATTTAATCTCTCGACTCGAGCTTATCAGATTTATGGTCGCCAGCGTTCTAATCTTATTCCTCTTTTGAGTGCCATTGAAAAAGAAATAATAACTGTTCAGCCTGATCTGACAATTTTTCTTGATGCCGATGTTGAAGCCTCGCTTCTGAGAATGAAAAAACAGGGGCGCGAATTGGATCGTATTGAGCTTGAAGAGATTGATTTTCACAAGAGAGTTTATGCCGGTTATATAGAGGAGTTGGCGAAAATTAATCACATCAAGATCAACACCAATGGTTTGCCTGGCGAAGATGTTCCTCAGACCATCGACCGCGTTTGTAGCGAAGTTCTAAAAATAGTGAAAGATTTTTTAGGTCTAAAATAGATCCGCTCGATAATGAGCGGATTTTTTATTTTTTCTCGGCTTCTTCTTTCTCTTTTCTCTCAATGAATTTTTCTATTGAATATTCTGGTTCGGGAAAATCATAATAGGGGCTGAAATTATCATCTGTTGTGCTACCGATCAGCATGTGTAGAGTTTTGTATTTTCTCGCGTCTTCACCTCGGGCCTTATAGTCATCTATTATTCGTGCGGCGAATTCATTTGCCTCTTCGCTGAAACCAAGCACGTCTTTTTGTAGTAGTTCTCTCTTTCGACCTCTTAATTTATTTATTTTTTCTTCGATCGATTCCGGTTGTTTTGGTTCTTGATTCAGGTTCATATTATGCTAATCTTATTATGGAACGGATAAATTTAAGATTCTTGTCGGTTGTTGTTTCGGGTAAATTTCTCCGTCTCCTTCAAATAATATCAAATAAATTATGGAAGATAAAGTTCAAAAAAATGAAACCGCCAATGAAAGAGAGGAGAGGATTTTGAAATTTTGGCAGGAGAATAAAATATTCGAAAAATCTCTGATGAAGAATTCTCCGGCTGGTGAGTATGTTTTTTATGATGGCCCGCCATTTGCTACTGGCCTGCCTCACTATGGACATTTGATGGCCGGAACAATGAAAGATGTCATTCCGCGCTATAAAACCATGAAGGGTTATCACGTTGAAAGAAGGTGGGGCTGGGATTGTCATGGTTTGCCTATAGAAAATCTGATCGAGGGTGAGCTTGGCCTTAAGACCAAAAAAGATATTGAGATAATCGGTGTAGATAAATTTAATGAAGCAGCTAGAGACGCTGTTTTGCGCTATGCTCACGATTGGAAAAAGATAGTTCCGCGAGTCGGACGCTGGGTTGATATGGAAAATGATTACAAGACAATGGATTGGAAATATACTGAGTCGATCTGGTGGATTTTTAAGACGCTTTTTGATAAGGAATTTATTTATGAAGGTTACAAGCCGATGCATCTGTGCCCGCGATGTGAAACGACCCTGGCAAATTTTGAGGTCAATCAAGGGTACAAAGATATAATTGATTTGTCCCTGACTGCCAAATTTGAACTTGAAGATGAGCCTGGCACTTTTGTTCTGGCGTGGACGACGACTCCGTGGACGCTTCCGGGTAACGTCGCTCTGGCGGTAAATCCGGAGGTTACTTATTGTAAA
>CAZWJJ010000053.1:0-3486 GCA_964634555.1 uncultured Candidatus Saccharibacteria bacterium
AAAAATGTAAAAATTGGTCTGGGGGGCGCAATCATTCGTATGAAACTACGTAATTTGCGAACTGGCTCAACGATTGATCGCACATGTGACGCCGGTGATAAGTTCAAACGCATCTATTTGGACCATAGCACGGTCATCTATCAATATCAAGATGGTGATCAGTATCATTTCATGGATACAAGTACCTATGACGATATTGTATTAACTGGCGAACAACTCGGTGATACTAAAAATTATCTCGATCGATTGGATCGTTTCTTAAATCCAGGGGTTTTAAAATTTCTCTTATTCCTCATGTGCTGGTTATGATTGTATATTGGTTGAGAGTTTTGCTCGGATAAAACAGGTACCGTATGCTGTGCCTTGGAAACTGCAATAGGAGTTCTTATTAAATATTCAATTTCTCTAATTTTATTTTTCTGGTCAGGCAACACAAAAGAAATAGCTTTTCCCGCTAAACCGGCTCGGCCTGTTCTTCCAATCCTATGCACATAGTCTGAAGCTGCTTCTGGTAAATCGTAATTCAACACCAACTCAATCCCTTTAACGTCAATGCCTCGCGAAGCGATATCGGTTGCCACTAAAATTCTAAACCTGCCTGATTTAAAACCATCTAACGCCTTTTTCCTTTGTCCTAAATATCTATTAGAGTGAATTTCATCAGCGGTAAAATTCATCGATACCAAGCTTCGGCAAATTTTTCTTGCTCCATGTTTTGTTCTAGAAAAAACTAATACGCTTCCCTTATATTCAGAAAGTAATTTTTGAAGCAATGCCATTTTTTGATCTCGTTGCACAATAAATAATTCGTGTTCAACCTTTTCGGCGGCAGTCCCCTGTTTGGCGATTTCAATTTGTAAGGGGAGTTTCATATATTGCTTGGCAATTTTTAAAATTTGATCTGGCATGGTTGCCGAGAATAACAAGGTTTGTCTTTCTTTTGGTAACACCGACAAAATCTCCTTGATTTGCTGGGTAAAACCCATATCAAACATCGTATCAGCTTCATCCAATACTAACACTGATGTGCTATGCAAGTTCAGTATTCTTTGCCGTATGTGGTCATTAATTCTGCCGGGAGTTCCAATAATAATATGAGGATTATTTTTCAGAGCCTTAATTTGGTGATACATCGATTCCCCACCGATAAGAACGGCGGTTCTCATGCCAAATCCTCGGGTAATCTTTTGCAGTGTTTCATTAACCTGGAGAGCCAATTCTCTTGTTGGCAATACTATCAGTCCCCTGTTTCTACCTTGAGAAGCCGCAATTCTCTGAATCATTGGAATGCCAAAAGCTAAGGTCTTTCCTGTCCCCGTTTGAGCAATGCCAACAATATCCTTGCCTTCTATAGCAGCTGGAATAGCTTTATGCTGAATGGGGGTTGGTACAATGAAATTTGATTTCTGTAGCGCAGATAAAAAATCTGGACTGATTCCCAGTCCCTGAAAGCTTCGTTGCTCTATGTCATGATGCTTCATTTCCATAAATATATATTATAATATATTTTATAATTTGTCAATACACAATCCCGTATAAAAAAGAGGGTGACAGCCCTCTTCTTTGTTTTATCTTCTTAATCTTCTGGAGTATTTTCCCAATCTTTCATAAACTTTTCGTTCCACTCCATCATTTTAGGATCATCCTTGGGCATAGCTTTTATTTTAGCTGCCATGTCAGGGTGAGCTTTCTCTATGTGCATCATGCCGTTATTCATCATTTCTTCTGAAGTAGCGCCACTGATGTTAGCGTCGCATGGGCCGCCCATTTGCTTGCATGTCATTGTTTTCATATGAGTATTATCACATTCTTAAGATTATCATTTTCGATTCCGACCTTTAATACCACGTCTTTATTATACCTGGAACAAAATAAAAAAGCACTACTTTACTTTAACAAAAAACCCGCTTATAGGAAGCAGGGTTTATCTATGCCACCATTTGCGGCTCTTCGATGACGTGGACTTGCATTTCTCCATCTTTTTGCATAGTGATAAAAGAACAAGTGTGGCCGGTCCAGTCCCCGCAGTTCCAGTAATGGATTTCCCTTCCATCTACGCGCGTAAAGACGCGGTGGTCGCTTTGATGAGTGTGTCCGCAGATGATGACGTCGATGTTGCGTTTCTCTGCAAACTTGATTGCTCCATTGGCAACTCGATTCGCCATCCTAAACCATCGGTTGTGGCAGCGGTCAATCCACCGGGTGAAATGCCGTTTGCGGGTGTCTATCTTTTGGAGATACAGGAACAGCGTGGAGACGATTTTGCTCAAGATGGAATTCTGGAAGAGAAACTTATCAAATTGGTGGCCGTGGATGACACAAAACACTTTTCCGTCCATCCTCCACACATATTTCGACAAGCTCTTGGTCCCAAGAATTTCATTGAGCAAGTCGTCGCCGCTTGGATCGTGATTACCCTTAATGCGCCGGAAAACCACGTTTCCAGATTTCTTGCGCAACTGCCTACGAAAGTAGCCGACCACTTGGAACTGATGCCAGTTTATCTTTACCTCGTCGAGAGGTGTATGATCATCCTCAATGGCATCTCCCACCAGAAACAGCTGTTCGTAGCGATAGTTAGCCATTGTTTCCAAAAAACGCCTCGCCTGAAAATTTTCTGATTTTATGTGCAGGTCAGAAATGAAAACCGCTCTTACCTCTTCCATTTCTTTCTCCTTTTAAAAGGACAGCGGAATATTACTCAACTCTATTAAAATTTATATGGTAAGTCAAATAAAATTACGCGGGCAGAAGTTGTCGCATAATAAAAGTAGAAAAAAGCTGGTCTAATGTTAGCTGACGCACTGGTTATAAAAATCTTGAACGAAATTTTTTAGCTCTGGTATGCTTAGTTCTATTTTTTTAGTATCAATATAGGAATTGTACACTTTATTAAAGCAGCTTTGATAGGTATAATTTTGGGTCCATCCTGCTTGGTCTTCTATGTTTGCAGCTAAGCTCACCGAAATGAGTTCTTCCTTATTCTGATTAAGGTCATATCTATAATTAGCTAAAGCAAAACAACTTGCGGCACTTGCTTCCAAGTCATGATAGGGTTGTACATTACTGTCTTCTTTTACTAACGCAATCATATCAACGGGAGTTAAATTCTGTGAATAATATACATATCTGCTGTCTGCCCTATAATTTGAAAGGCCTCCATTACATCGATCTCCTGATGCGATATCCTCTTGGTCATACAACGAATTTGAATCTTTTTTTATCCAACTGATACCAGAAAAAGTTCCCGATCCACCCCCACTCCAAGTATAAGCTACCAAGAAGTTTGAATCTCGCTTGGCTAAGATTTTATATTCTATAAACCCTCCATCTGAATAATCAGCGTACCTCCACCCGTCTTTTATGATATTTTTGGTATCTCCACTACAAGTCTCCAATGAGACAACATGGTGCACTTCTCCATCACCATTTGCCGCCTCTCCAATGCAAAGTGCGTCTATTGGATTGTTAAGATATTCAAAAGAA
>CAZWJJ010000054.1:0-3315 GCA_964634555.1 uncultured Candidatus Saccharibacteria bacterium
CTGTGTGGATTATGACTATGTATCTTGCTCAAGCCCCGCAATTTATTTCTCAAAGCTTGCTAATTACTCGTCTATCTACTTTTTTTGCGGCACCGATGAATGCTTTATTCCTATTACTTGCCTACACTCTACCAAGCGCTGAATTGAGTATTAGTAAAAGGTTTTTGGTTTCGTTATTTACTATAACGATCATTTTGATGGTTCTATCATTTACACCATTCTTTTTCCAAAGAGTTGATATCATAAATGGTTTTCCCGTTCCAATTACTGGTCCTGCATTGGGTTTTTTTGGCATTATTTCTATACTTGAAAATATTGGCGCGGTTTATGTTTTAGCTCGTAGACTTTTTCATTCAGAAGGCTTGATTCGTGAGCATCTTAGGATAGTTATGCTTGGTATAATCTTGATGTTCGGCATGATTATTTCGGCGATCTTTATACCCGTATTAATTTTCAATAATGCATCACTTGTACCGCTTACTCCTGTTTTTACCTCATTCTTTTTGATAATGGTTGCTTATTCTATAATTCACGATGGACTTTTAGATGTGAGATTGATAGTTGCAAGGACTGTTTCTTTTGTATTTGTAAATCTTTTGCTTGCCATAATGTATGGGGGGCTGGTTTATTGGTTTATAACCAATGCACCTCTTGTCTTACAGGGTATAGCATTGGAGATTTCAAGTTTATCAGTACTTGTTATTGCAATTTTATCCTTTAAATATGTTGAAGATTGGCTTATAGTTATTTCTGGTAAGATATTTTTTAAAAAAGAATATAATCCAGATGAACTTTTAGACCGTTTGACTAGAATTATGGCATCAACTATAGAACTAAACGAGTTGACGCAATCACTTCTTAAAAAACTTACCGATGAGATGGGTATAATGAAGGCTGTCTTTATTGTTTTTGATGAGCACAAGATAACTGATATTAGCGGTATAGGTTATTCACTTGATCAAATTAAGTCAGTTGAATTTGATTTGATATTTCATAGTCCTTTCAAGTCTCAACATTTTCTTTTTGATGACATGGAAGAATCTCCGATGAAACATCTTTTACGTACATTCGATATTTCATTTGCACTCCCTATATTTGTCGATGGTAAAGATGTTGCCGTATTACTTTTAGGGAGAAAATTATCCGGTGATATATATTTTGATCGAGACGTTAATTTTCTGGATCTCTTTGCCAGGGAAGCCGGTATAGCTATACAAAATTCTAAGGCATACAATGAAATTAAGATTTTTAATAAAGAGCTAGAGAATCGTGTTGAATCCAGAACAAAAGACCTGAAAGAGTCCCAGGAAAGAGAGTTGGAAAAGGCGAAATCTGTGGCTAAGCTTAAAGATGAATTCGTTTTCGTTGCCGCCCACGAATTACGCGCGCCTATCACTGCCATAAGAGGATTTCTTGAGCTTGTAACCGGCACCAATAAAAAAGTACCGAAAGATGTTAGCGAAAATTTACAAGAGATACAGTACGCGAGTGATCACCTGAATCAGTTGGTGAACGATCTTTTGGAGATTGCAAGATCTGAGGCGGATCAGATGAAGGTATCAATGGAGTCTGTCGATCTGGATTCGATGGTGGATGAGATACTCAAGGAGCTGGCACCGCTTGGAAGAAAAAATAAGGTAAAGTTAAGAAATGGGACTTTTTATGCCCTAAAGGCTATGGCTGATAAGTCGAAAGTTAAGGAAATTCTGGTAAACCTTATTAGTAACGCTATAAAATATAACAAGAATAATGGTTTAGTTTTTGTTCAGATTGTTGCTGTTCCGGGTACAGATAAAGTGTTTGTTGAAATTAGAGACACTGGTTATGGTATTCCACTTGATCAGCAGAACAAAATTTTCGGCAAGTTCTTTAGAGCAAACAGTGAAAATAGCGCACAGATTTTGGGTACAGGACTCGGGCTTTTTCTCGCGCGAATGTTGGTTCAAAAGATGGGGGGAGAGATCTCTTTTACGTCTGTTCCAAATGAGGGAACAACCTTTTCGTTCTATTTGAAACGAGCAGAGTAATCCTTGTGTTATTTTTGATCTCGTGCCATAATTTTTTAGCTATATTATAAATTAGATTATATACAATGAAAAAATATTTAATTATTGGGGGAGCTATAATTTTGATTTTGGCGCTTTATCTATTTATGGCTCATAACAGGCTCGTTGGGGCGAATGAGACTGTTGATGCACAGTGGGCTCAGGTAGAAACCCAATATCAGAGGCGTTTTGATCTTATTCCAAACATCGTTAGAACCGTTCAGGGTTTTGCAACTCACGAGTCCGCTGTTTTTGCTGATATTGCCGCCGCCAGAACAAAATATGCCGGAGCCACATCGGTAGATGATAAGGTTAATGCAGCTAATCAGGTGGAATCATCTCTTGGTAGACTTTTGGTTATTGCTGAAAATTATCCAGATTTAAAATCATCACAGAATTTTACAGATTTGACTGTTGAATTGGAGGGCACTGAAAACAGGATCAGTGTAGAGAGAAACAGATTTAATGACGATGTGAGAAGTTACAATCTTTTGACTAAATCATTTCCTTCATCTGTTGTTGCTTCTAATTTTGGATTTGCGGAAAGAAACTATTTTCAATCCGCATCAAGTTCAGCTGTCGCTCCTACCGTCTCCTTTTAAATTATAAATTATGATCAAAAAAATAATCTCGGTACTTTTGTTTTTGCCGGTGATTGTTTCCGCTTATGTCTCGCCGGGAAAACCGACTGGCTTTGTTAATGATTTTGCCGGCGTTTTAAGCAGTGATCAAAAGTTATCGCTTGAATCAAAACTTTCTCAATTTGAAAAAAATTCTTCGAATGAGATCTCGGTTGTAATAATTAAGAGTTTGCAGAGCGAGCCGATTGAAAATTATGCCGTCGATCTTTTTTCTGAATGGGGAATTGGAAAAAAGGATAAGGATAATGGGGTTTTACTTCTTGTGGCGATTAATGACAGAAAAATGAGAATAGAGGTGGGTTATGGTCTTGAAGGCGCGTTGACGGATATTCAAAGCTCTTCGATTATTAAAAATGATCTGGCGCCTGCCTTTAAAGAGGGTGATTATTTTGGCGGAATAGATATGGCAACTAATGATATAATTTCCGCTACGGTTGGCGAGTATATAGTTCCTAGTCAGAGCCAAGGTACGCCAGATATGGCCATTTTAGGACGTATTTTTACACTTATACTTTATATTATTTTTGTATTTATTTGGTTGTTCGCTAGAATTTTGGGTCCCTCAAGATCCTGGTGGGCTGGTGGCGTGTTTGGTGGAATTGCTGGAATCATAATTTCTTATTTCTTCG
>CAZWJJ010000055.1:0-545 GCA_964634555.1 uncultured Candidatus Saccharibacteria bacterium
CATTCGCGCTCATTTTCCACCTCAAAACCCGCGTGTAGTTTCTGGGGCGGATTTAAAGGGCGTTTATGAATTCGATTGACTCTATCCGGGATACGGCCATACATTAGGAAATTCCTTGAGAAGGGTAATTTTGTCGTCTTTACCGGGTGCTGCGATCACATCATTAAAGATTGCCGGAGTTGATCATGAATTTTCAACCCTAGAGGGTGTTAAAGAAGATGTTATTACAATTCTTCTTTCATTAAAAAAGGTTAGATTTAAACTCCCGGATGAAAATCCTCAGAAGGTTTATTTAAATGTTTCAGGCGCTAAGAAAGTTACTGCTGGCGATATAGAAGTATCTTCTGGAGTTGAGGTTTTAAGTAAGGATCTTCATATTGCAACATTGACCGACAAAAGTTCGAAACTCGAGATAGAAATGACTCTAGAGAAGGGTCTAGGTTTTCTTTCTAAGGAGGTAATACACAAAGATAAGGTTGACATCGGTACAATATCGGTTGATGCGATCTTTACTCCGATCAGACGATTAAACTATGAGGTTGAAA
>CAZWJJ010000055.1:555-3282 GCA_964634555.1 uncultured Candidatus Saccharibacteria bacterium
GCGATAGAACTGATTACAACCGCCTAAGATTGTTCATTGAGACCGACGGTACATTAACCGCCAGAGAAGCGCTCGAAACCTCTATACACATTATGATTACCCAGCTAAAGGCGATCGTAGGTTTCATTGAAGAAACTCCGGTTGAAATGGCAAATGAAGTTGGTGCCGAAATGGAAACTTCACCCTCAACAACTGATGAGTCTTCCGACGATTCAGACAAACACGAAGATGTTTTAAAGATAAGAATTGAAGATGTAAATTTCTCTTCAAGGACTTTGCGAGCGCTTTCCGAGGCAAGTATTCGAACCATTGGCGGTTTGGCAAGAAAGCGAGAAGAGGATCTGCGCAGTATTGATGGTTTGGGCGATAAGGGGATCGCTGAGATTAAGCGTGCCCTTGGTAATTATGGTATAAATCTAAAATAATCTGTAAATTCTATGAGACACCACAATGTTGTAAGAAAATTTGGAAGAAAGTCCGGACAGAGAAAGGCTCTGCTTCGCTCACTGGCTGAAAATCTTGTTACTCATGGAAAGATAGTTACAACTGAAGCCAAAGCCAAAGAACTTCGCCCTTTTATGGAAAAATTAGTAACAAGGGGTAGAAGTGAATCATTAGCCTCTCGAAGACTATTGATTTCTAGACTTGGCAGCGCCGCAACTGTCAAAAAAATGGTTGATGAGATATCTAAAAAATACACAGAGAGAAAGGGTGGCTATACAAGGATCGTTAAGCTCGGTCAAAGAAAAGGTGATGCCAGCCCAATGGCTTTAATCGAATTTGTATAATTATATGACCAAGCAATACACAATTGATGCAAATGGCAGAACAATAGGGAGAATCGCTTCCGAGGCTGCTTCTGTTATTATGGGTAAAAACAGTTCTGATTTCGCCAAAAATATTCTGGCCCAAGTGAAAGTTAATATCGTCAATGCCTCTAAAACAAAAATTCCGGCTAAAAAATTAGAGGAGAAAGAATATTTCCACTTCACAGGTTATCCTGGCGGAAGAAAAAGTACAACATTAGCCAGAATGATCGAAAAATCTGGATATGAAGAGGTATTTCGAAATGCCATTTACGGGATGTTGCCTAAAAATAAAATGAGGAAAGATATGATGAAGAATTTGATCGTTACAGAATAATTTTTTAATGATGAAAGAGCAAACAAAAACAAAATATTTTGAGGCAGTCGGCAGAAGAAAAACATCTACCGCTCGCGTCAGACTTTATCCAACAAGCGGAACTAAAAATAGTTTTAAAATCAACGGCAAAGATTTGAAAGATTATTTCCCAACAGAAGAGATGAGGCATGTGGTGAATTCACCTCTTGGTGGCGAGGCCGTTAAGACAAAATTCGATATAACGGTAGTTGTAAATGGCGGCGGTATACATTCTCAATCTGAAGCATTGAAGCACGGAATCGCTCGAGCATTAATACTTAGTGATTAAGAACTCCGCAAGCCGCTAAAGAAAGCAAAAATGCTCAAAAGGGATCCGCGAGCAAAGGAAAGACGAAAGTTTGGTCTCAAAAAAGCTCGAAAATCTCCACAGTGGAGCAAGCGATAAAAATCTTAAAAACATCTCCCAATCAGGAGATGTTTTTGTTTCTACTGGCAAAGATATGATAAATAGCAGGCACAAGAGACAAAATTATGATGCCGAAAACCACAGTAGAGAAATGTTCTTTGACCACCTGTATATTACCGAAGAAGTAACCGCCAAATAGAAATATTCCACTCCATACGACCCCTCCTAGAATATTAAAAACAATAAATCTGCGGTAAGGCATCTCTCCTATACCGGCCACAAACGGAATAAAAGTTCGAATAATCGGGAAAAATCTACCGAGAAAAATTGCCCTGTCACCATATATTTCATAGAAGGCTTCAGTTCGGTCAAGATACTCTTTCTTGAATATTTTAGAATCTTTATTTTCAAATGCCTTTCTGCCAGCATACCGACCAATAGAATAGTTTACAGAATCTCCAATCACTGCCGCCAGCGAGATAATTATAAATAAAAACCATATATTCAAATCACCACTAACTCCAGCTAGAGCCCCGGCGGCAAAAAGTAATGAATCTCCTGGCAAAAAAGGAGTTATAACGATTCCAGTTTCAAAAAAAATGATTATAAAAAGAAGAGCATAAATGTATGGCCCATAGTCTGTGGCAATCACTACAAGATATTTATCAATATGCAAAAATAGATCAACAACACTTAAAATTGACAGCATTACTCTCTGATTTTATCACACTAATCTAAGCAAACAAAAAGGCCTCAATGAGGCCAGATAAAAGTTATTTACCTTAACTTATCCGATCTTCGATAAAGACCGTTTTTCATCAAAAAACCGTAATTTTCCCAAAAGCCGATATGTTGAGGAAACACCAGAAAAGTTTTAATACCGGCTCGACCGAGCTGAGACTTTTGCAGATGGCATCTGAGATCGAGTTCACCGCCCTTAACTTCCAGCGCCCAAATTTGATAATACACCAGATATGGCCTAATCGGCTCGAGAAGCCAAAAGTCAACTTCTCGAAAATTTTCCTCGCATTGGCTATCGATCGTATCAAAGCTCTTTGAATATTCAAATTCGATTTTATTATCAATCAAAAGTTTAGCCATCCGATACTCAAAAGTGTTGACACATTTCTTTTCAGCAAAAGCAGGATGTCTGTCAATCTTTCGCCTAAGAGCCTGGCTAATATAGTCATCATTAAGTC
>CAZWJJ010000056.1:0-3131 GCA_964634555.1 uncultured Candidatus Saccharibacteria bacterium
TGGATAGCTGGGATCGTTGTTGGTTTCTGGTTTCATGGCAACGCTGTTTCCTGGGCTTTTAGCCTTTGGGACTATGCGGCTTTCTATGGTAAGCCGCCTTTGAGTGCCGAGAGCCAATTGGCTGGGTTCGTTGAGAGGGGCTTGATTGTTCGCCACGTAAATATGTGTATGGTCCAAGATAAATTTCTTCGTCTCCTGATCGACTTCCTCAAGTAATCTTCTCACTCAATCACCACCCGCCAACAGGCGGGTTTTTCTTTACATAGTTTCAGCAATATGATATAAGTTAGCAAATAATAATCATTAAAAAAATGGCAGAAATTAAGAAATTAGATAAGTCGCAGATGGAGATAACCGGTGAAATTCCGGCAGAAATATTCGCCTCTTTTTGGAGCAAGGCGGTAGCGAATTTGGGAACAAGCGTGAAAATCGACGGTTTTCGCCCGGGCCATGTACCGGAGGAGATTCTGGTAAAGAATGTCGGCGAAGGGGCGGTTTTGGATACAGCCGCGGAGCTGGCCTTACAGCATCATTACCCTAAGATAATTATTGATAATAAGATCGATGCTATCGGCCGTCCACTTATAACTATTACTAAGCTTGCCAAGGGGAATCCTCTCGGTTACAAGATTGTGACAGCGGTAATTCCGGAGATTACACTCCCCGATTATAAAGAGATTGCTAAAAAAATCTTCGCTGGGGCGAAAAAGACCGAAGTAGCAGTTACTGATAAAGAGGTGGAGGATCTGATAAATGATATTCGCAGAAGGCGGGCTCATGTTGAAAAAGTTTCAAAGGAAGAGGCGGAAGGCAAACAGCATGTTCATAGCGAGGATGAGATGAAGATTGAAGAGAGTGATCTGCCAGTTTTTGACGATGAGTTCGTTAAAACTCTCGGAGAGTTTGCTGATGTCGCTGATTTTAAGGCCAAGATGATGACAAATCTGAAGCTCGAAAAAGAGGCGCAGGCTAAAGAATCCGCCAGATACAAAACAATCGAGGCTATCAATGAAAAAAGCAACATGGAACTGCCGGATGTCTTGGTCGATCAGGAGATTCGCAAGGGAATTGCTCAGATGAAATCGGAAGTTGAACGCGAAGGTATGGAGTTTGAGGAATATTTGAAGGCTGTTAAGAAGACAGAAGAAGAGATTAAGACAGAATCAAGGCCGAAAGCTGAAAAAAGTGTGCGCTACAATCTTATTTTAAAGACAATCGCTCGAAAAGAATCTATCACTGTGCCGGACGAAGAGATAAATAAAGAAGCTGAACGATTGGTGAAAATGTATGAGGGGGCGGATCTGGAGTCGGCTAGGGTTTATGTCGAGGATATATTGATAAATAATAAGGTGTTTCAGTTTTTGGAGGGAGTGCAGGCTTAAATTGCAGAGAGATTGCTTTGCAAGGCTCGATTATGATGATAGGGTGTCATTGCGAGAAGCTTGCGACGAAGCATCCCTATTATCTAAAATTTAATCAACAAAAATTATGTTAATTCCAACGGTTATAGAAAAGTCGCAGTTTGGAGAGAGGGCTTATGATATCTATTCACGTCTGCTCGAAGAAAGAATAATCATGCTTTCCGGGCCGATTGATGAAAATACTGCGAATATTATTATCGCGCAGTTGCTCTATCTCGAATCTCGCGATCCGAAAAAAGATATTCATTTGTATATAAATTCCGGCGGCGGCAGTGTTTATGCCGGTTTGGCAATTTATGACGCAATTCAGCACATCAAGCCGGACGTTTCGACGATTTGCGTCGGTATCGCCGCTTCGATGGCCTCTGTTTTACTCTCAGCTGGCGCCAAGGGGAAGCGTTTTGTACTGCCAAATGCTGAGGTGATGATCCATCAGCCACATGGTGGAGCTGAGGGTCAGGCCACAGATATAGAAATTTCCGCTAAGCAGATATTGAAGCTTCGCGGCCAGCTTAATAAAATTCTTGCTAAGCATACGGGTAAGCCGCTTGCCCAGATCGAGAAAGACGTCGATCGCGACTTTTTCATGGGTCCGGAAGAGGCTAAGAAGTATGGTTTGGTGGATGAAATTTTGAAGCCGAAGAGTAAGTAGGAATGGGAATTAAGGAGATTGCTAAATAAGGCCCCCAGCTTAAAGGGGCTTTATTTTTTATAAGATTTATTATATTTTAAGTTCTGGCTGTTCTTTTTGATAAAAAGGAGGTGAATTAATATGACCGATAAGAAAGATGATAAAGTTGAAATTAAATATATTAAGCAGTATAGTCATCGGGTAGGTAAGATTGAAGGTGGAGACGATATGTTGGTTGAAATTGTTATGATTAGTCCTGCATGTATCCCTTCTGTTTCAGCAAGTTATGGTTGTAAGTCAGGTGAGCGTGCTCTTCTTGTTGATTGGATTCCTGCGGGTATGCAACATACTGATTCCGGATACTTGGTATGGCCAGAAGAGACTCGTGTTGATAAATCTAAAATCCCTCCAGAGAATGAATGGGTAGTTTTTCCTAAGACATTTGAAAATCTGGCTGTCTACTACAAGCGAGGAACCAAACCATTCTTGGGTTAAAAATCTTCTGCCCCCTCCAATAAGGGGCTTTTTTATTGGTGGATTTGCTGTCTTGACTCGGTATCATTGAAAATATATGATGATATCATATTATATTTTAATATATTTATATGACTACACTATCAGTCCCGCTCCCCGCTCATCTGGAAACATTTGTTAATGAGCAGGTTAAGAATGGTTTTGCTCACAATAAGGCGGAAGTGGTTAGGAAAGCGCTTGTTCTTCTCGCTGAAGAGGAGGCGATAAACGCTGTGCTCCGGTCACAGCAAGAAGCCAAAGAAGGCAAAATATTAAGAGGCGATCTTAGGGAAATTGCAAAAAGATTCCGCTAAAATGCTAGAGATTAGTTATACCCCGAGCTTTATTAGGCAGTATCAAAAACTCCCTTCGGATCTGCAAGATGAGATTGTTAGGAAATTAGGGCTTTTAAAAGAAAGAAAAAAACATAAGGCTCTGAAGATTCACAGATTGCACGGCCCGTTAAATGGTTGCTATTCTTTCACTATTAATTATAAAATTCGATTGATTTTCGAATATATAGCTCATAATGAACTCCGATGTCATGCTATTGGTGACCATGATCT
>CAZWJJ010000057.1:0-2636 GCA_964634555.1 uncultured Candidatus Saccharibacteria bacterium
TCGTTCTGTTGATTTCGTTGTTAATATTTCTCTACCTTTCATATCTATTTTATCTCTGGATACAAATCCTCCGCGCATCGTTAGTTATATTATTTCTAAAAAAGGTCTAATACTTGTGCCGGCTGATGATCAAAAAATACGATTACTTGAAGTTGATCAGTATAAATTCAAAATCTCCTTAGAATCTGATACAAAAAATGCTTCTTTGTCTATCGGCGATATGAATTTACCTTTGACTAAAGATAAAAATAATCTCTGGATAGGTGATTTCGATTCAACCTCCGTAGGGACATATGATATTTTGCTTTCAGCAATTGATGATCTGGGTACTAATTATACAGCTAAGAAGATCGGTCAAATTCAAGTTGATCCTGTCGGTCAAGCGGATTCTGGAGATCAAATTTCAGTTTTTGTTCTCGACGCTGATGCTAAAAGTTATGTTAAGTGGGAGTCAGCAGAGTTTGGGGAATCTAATCCTGTGATAGCAGATGATAATGGACGATACAGCCTCCTTTTACCACCGGGTAAATATTATTTGACGGTTCAAAAGAGTGGCTATGAGAAAATCAAATCTGTTCCGTTTGAGGTGAAGATCCCAAGTTATATAACCTCAAAATTTAAATTAGCTAAATTGTCGGGCGTTGGAGGTATAATTGAGAATGTTATAGATAATTTGATGTCATATGAAAACCAAAATTAGCAAAAAGGGTTTGCAAAAATTTACAACTGATTTGAATGTCAAAAAAAAGCCAAGTCGCCATTTTGGAATACTGATTGCAATTCTAGCATTGTCTATTTTTGCTAGCCTTAATATTTTAGCCGCCTCATTTTTTAAAGGCCAAATTTCTTATATTTCTGTACCGTCTCAAACTAAAATGAATGCTTTTTTATCTGCCGGTACTCATGCTCCAGATTTTATATTATCTAATCTGACAAATGGAAAGATAAGCAGTCAGAATTTTATCGGTGAGCCGTTCGTCATTATTTTTTGGAATAGTTGGAACCATCTTTCAGTTGAAGAGTTGAAAATTGCGGATGATTATTTGGTTGGACCATCCGATAATAAAATTAAAATCCTCGCAATCGATAATCAGGAGGATCAAAATTTGGTCAGATCTTTTATAAATAGGGGAGGTTATAAGATCCCAATTGCGTTAGATATGAACGGTGGCGTTAGTGATTTGTATGGAGCGCATTATTTACCGGTAATCTATTTTGTGGATAAGTACGGAATTATCAGAGATAGTTTTGTTGGATCACTTGATACAGCTGGCTTTCTTAAAAAAATAGTTGAGTTAAAACAATAGTGTTATAATATTAAGAAACTAAGATTATGTCTTTATATTTTATATTAAATAATATCCGTTTCGCAATCGAAATGTTTGGTGCGCTAGCATTCTTGATGGTTTCATGGCTGGCATTTGATTCGCTTGCAACACGAAGAGACTTTTTAACAGCTTCACGCGCAGTGGGATTTTTATTTTTAACAGTAAGTCAGGTTTTTAATGCCTTTCAATTTTCTGATGAACATCTTCAGTATTTTGGTTACCTCTTTTATATATTAGGTCTTATTATAGTTATAATAAATCTTATTATGGAGGCACCGGTAAGTAAGCCTGAGTTTAAAGTTATTTGGCCGCCGCTCGCTATGTATGCCTTTCGTTTTGATATTGGAATTGCTGTTATGTTATTTATAATTACCTTAATGTCTTTCCGACAGTATCTTAATGAAAACAAAATTGCCATTTTGCGATTTTCATATGGTTTCTTGTCTTTGTCAATTGCTCAATTTGTTTCTCTTTTTTATGACCACGCCATTATTGACACAATTTGGGGTTTTCAGCAAATATTTGAATTACTAGGTTTTGCTTTGATAATCTGGTGGGTTTGGCAGTATTTACAATTGAGAATTAGGGAGGAGTTGGTTATGATTTTTGTTTCGACTGCGCTCTTTATGTCTACAGTAGTTACTTTGGCATCATCTATAATTACTGCAACTCGAATTGAAACATTAACAGCAGATAACCTCGCGACAAATGCTAAACTTTTTAACCTCAATATTTCTAATATTAAGGAGAATCTTCTCTCTAAAATAGAGCTTATATCAAGAAATAATCTGATTATTTCAGCACTATCAAATAAAACAGACAATAATTTGACACCGGAAGTGATTAATCAGATTGCTGCGAATAGTTCGCTCAAATCCTTAACTTTAGTGGATAAAGAAGGAATTTCGGTGATAGGTGCCTTTACGACTTTAGTCGGAGAAGATTTTTCAAACGATAGTTTGGTATCCGAGGCATTATCAAGAGGTGAATCCTTGGTGACAACTGATTCTAAAATGGGCGAAGAATTTTTTATAAAGGCTGCTACGCCAATAGTGATTGCGGGTAGGACAATTGGGGTATTAGTGGCGGAATTTCCTCTAGATGATGCCTTTATAGATAATATTAATCGTATTACAAATCTTGAAATGTCTGTTTATAATAATGATAGCATAGTGGCAACCACAGCTTTCGGTGATGCTACGGTAAATAGAGTTGGCACTAGAGAGACAGATCCAGTAGTTCTTTCTACGGTACTCAAATCCGGTCAACCATTAACTGTTTCGACAGAGATATATTCGAGACCATATG
>CAZWJJ010000058.1:0-2271 GCA_964634555.1 uncultured Candidatus Saccharibacteria bacterium
GGTGACACAATTAGTGTTTTGATCAAGCCATGTGTCGGTAATGATGGTGATACGCTTCACAAATTTAGCGGACCGGGGTCCATTTTTTACTCCAGGAACGATTAAAAAGGCCTACCCAAATGCCGTTAATAATCCAGAGCGGCAAGAGCTTGAACCAGCCGAGTTGTTTTGCGCGGCGGCCTTCGTGATATACCGTCAAGGAGGGATCGGAATAAACGCCCCCTATTTTTGCCAGGCGCCGGAACATGTCAAAATCCTCCGAAGCGGCGAGCGATTCATTGTAGCCGCCAAGTTTTTTAAACGCGTCGGCTTTGATCATTTGGAATTTTCCGTTCGCCGCGCCGCTCTTCAGGATATTGTTACTAAAAATAAACCACCAGTCGAATGATATCAGGATTATTTTATCGAGCAGAGTCTCAATCGAAGGCAGGAAGCGTATGTTTACCGTCATGGCTACCACGTCTGGCATTTTCTTGAAATTATCGAGGAGTTTATGAAAGAAATGTTCCATATTTGGGATATCAACTCCGCCATCAATGAACACCAGATAAGGATACTTAGCCGCTTTGGCGCCGCGATTGCGAGCCGCTGAAATGCCTCCTTCGGTACTGGGGTTCAGAACAACCTGATTCGCATAGGGCGCTACTTCTTCTATAGTGTTGTCTCGGCTAAGATTGTCAGAAATTATAATTTCATAGGCAATGTTCTTGATGCCCTCCTTAATGCTTCGCAAATGTTTTGCGATTGTTTTTCCCTCGTCTCGGGTTGGAATAATAATTGAAATCATAAGCTGCCTCGAAGCGCGGCTGATTTGGCGTATTTTTGTATTCCATAAATAATCGTCGCGACGATAAAAATGAGCCCAACGGTTGAAAAAATTCGCAAGCTTTTGTCGATGGTCTGATAAAACTCTCCAAAATAATACCCGATGGTGAGTACAAGCCCGCTCCAAAAAAACTGGCCAAGAAAATTAATCGTGATATATTTTTTAAATGAGACCTTCATCGCGCCGGCGGTCATAAGGGTGAGTAATGAAAACCCAAAACCGGCGGTGAGTTTCGAAATAATCAACGTCTTTGTCTCATGTTTCCTGAATGTTCTTTCTATGATCGCGATGTTTTTTGGATCTAGGCTAAAGAAGTGACCAAAACGCTTCAGGAATCTTGAGAGGCCATACCGACCCACATGATACCAGATAATATCACCGGTTAGATCACCTCCGATAAGAATGAGATATATAGGCCAGAAGCGAAAATATCCCAAGCGGATTAAAAGCCCGCAAACCACACTGAGGATCGGGCCCTCGACAACCGAGACTATGTAAATAATCCAATATCCGTGAGCTAGGGCCCAGCCGGTAAGTCCGGTAAAACTCGATATGTACATATGGGAATCCATTGACCTTATTCTTAATTCTCACCAAATAGTATATAATAATCAAGGGAAGTTTTTAAGGCCATGCTCACCATACGGGAATTATTAAAAAAACATATCGACTGCTGGAAGCATAGATCGTTTGTGGTTTCCGGGGTTGTGGCGGGGATCCTTTTTCTCGCCGCGGTTGCCATTAGTAATTTGGCGAATCAGTACGCGACTCTGCATGGCACCATTCCGGTATCCGATTTAATCCTGAGCAACATACGGGTTTTTGATGTTGATGCCGTCGTGATCTATGGCCCCTTGGTTATATTGGCGGCTGTGCTGACTATTCTCGCGCTCCGGCCGACGGCTTTTCCATTTACGCTTAAAACTCTCGGGACCTTCATTATTATTCGGGCGGGGTTTATCAGCCTGACTCATCTCGGACAATTTAGCCCTCAGCTCTCCTTGAGCCCAAATGAATTCCTTAATTTTCTCGGCGGCGGAAGTACGGGCGGGCTATTTTTTTCCGGTCACACCGGCGTGCCGTTGCTCCTGGGACTAATTTTTTGGGATAATCGACGCCTGCGGTACGGCTTCATTGCCCTCTCAATTATTTTAGGCGCGGCGATGTTATTGGGGCATCTCCACTATACGATTGACGTGATCGGCGCTTTCTTTATTACCCCAACCATTTATCGTCTTGCCCAAAGATTACCGCGCTGTGTGCCGGCCGCGGCGCCCTCGTTCGCGATCACGGTCGGACACGCGAAGCTCGCAGACACAACCACTTCGTGTTCCGTCGTGTGAAAGCTGAAGGGGAAGAGGCGGCAGGCGATCGGCTTCAGGCGCTCGCCGAACGTTTCATGGATGCTGCATCGGCCTTCCGCGGTCAGGAAGCCGCATGCCCCG
>CAZWJJ010000059.1:0-2163 GCA_964634555.1 uncultured Candidatus Saccharibacteria bacterium
GTGAAGTAACAATTTAACCTCGACTTGACTTCGGGGGTTTTTTATTTATACTAATGATTACCGAAGAAAATAGGCGATACCCATGAAGGCCATTATGGTCAGGCCAGGTAGATAAGTCCTATTGAGGGTCGATTACGGTTAAGATAAACCAGTAACAGCCTTCGGGCTGTATTTTAATTTAAGGTTTAAATATGCCATTAAAAAAAGCACAAAAGGCGGAAATATCGAAGTCTCTGGTTGAGAAGATCGGATCTTCTGAATCGACAGTTTTTGTAAATTTCGGAAAGTTGACTGTCGCGGATTCAAACGCAATGCGAAAGGATTTGCGCGACAACGGCATTGGTTACGCAGTCTCTAAGAAGACTCTGTTGAAAAGGGCCTTGGCCGATAATAAAATTAGCGGAGATTTGCCAAAGCTAGAAGGTCAGATAGCCGTTGCTTACGGCAGTGATCCTATAGCACCAGCTAGAATGGTGGCGCAGTTCCAGTCGAAGCTCAAGGATAAACTTTCTATCGTGGGAGGAGTTTTGTCCGGCAAATATGTGAGTGGGCCAGAAATGGTTGCTCTGTCAAAGATCCCATCAAGAGAAATTCTTTTGAGTCAGTTGCTCAATTTGTTGAACTCGCCGATCAGAGGTTTTGTTGTTTCGCTTGATCAGATAGCAAAGAAGAAGAGCTAGTAAGCGATTAATTAAGAAAGATAAATTATAAAAATATGGAAAATAAAGATGTTGTAATTCCTGAAAAGTTCAAGGATCTGGTTTCCAAAATTGAGGCCATGAGCGTTATTGAGCTTTCAGAACTTGTTCATTTATTAGAGGAGAAATTTGGCGTAACCGCTCAGGCTACTGTTGTTGCCGCTGGTGGTGCAGGTCCTGCCGCCGCAGCTGAAGAGAAATCTTCATTTAATGTTGAGTTGACCAGTGCCGGAGATCAGAAGATCCAGGTGATAAAGGTTGTAAAGGATGTTTTGGGTCTTGGTTTGAAGGAAGCAAAAGATCTGGTTGATAAGGCGCCAGCTATGATTAAGGAGGGAATGGATAAGGCTGCCGCAGAAGCCCTCAAGAAGTCTATTGAGGAAGTTGGTGGTAAGGTTGCATTGAAGTAGTTAATATAAAAAGTAAGTATAAGCAAAAAGATCGTCACCAAATTGGGACGATTTTTTTGTTAAAAGTCAAAGGAAAATTTATTGTTAGAAAACAGTTGTTTGGCGGGCTTTCAAAATGCTAATATTCATGCACGATGGAAGTTTTATCAAAATTATTTGGCAGTGCCGACCGAGTGAAGGTCATGCGGCTTTTTATTCTTAATTCTGCTTCGACTTTCAGTACAAAAGAGGTTTTGGAGCGCAGTAAGATATCGCAGTCATCGGCCAGAAAAGAGTTGAATATTCTGCGTGATGCCGGTCTGGTCAAGCATAAAAATATTCGAGTCGAGGGTGTTAGAGGTAGGAAGATCTCGACATCTGCTTGGTTTTTGAATCAAGGCTTTTTATTTTTGAATCCTTTAAAGCAGTTGCTTTTCAATACTGAACTATTTAAGAAGGAGGAGATAATCAGGCGATTAAAAGGAGCAGGTAGGATTAAGGTTATAATCACTGCCGGCATTTTTATAGGTGATGAGGATAGTCGTGCCGATCTATTGGTTGTTGGTGATGAATTGCGTAAAAGTGCCGTTGACCGCATTGTTAAAAATATGGAGGCGGAAATAGGCAGAGAGCTTTCTTATGGAGTGTTTGAGACCGCAGATTTTAGATATAGGATAAGCGTCTGCGATAAATTTGTCCGAGATATTTTGGATTATTCACATCGCAAAATATTGAATAAGCTTGAGGATGCATTTTAGATGGGATATAATATATCCACGATGAAATTTTTTGATAGGGATTTTTTAAAATACAGTTTTCAATTTATGGTAATGATATTTTTGGGTATTGCGACCATAACTTTCATTTCCGGGTTAAATTTAAAGGGTGAAGTTACAGCCGGTGTTGTTGGTGGGCAGTAGGACTTGCCATCAGGAATTAAGTTATATATACTACAAGCTGTTCATATCGCGGAGTGGAGAAATAGTATCTCACAAGGCTCATAACCTTGGGAAGCTGGGGCGGAACCAGCCTCCGCAACAAGAAAAAAAAAGATGCCATAAGGCATCTTTTTGCGT
>CAZWJJ010000060.1:0-2092 GCA_964634555.1 uncultured Candidatus Saccharibacteria bacterium
TTTTGACAAAGTTTTTAAAATTTGTTATCTTATTGAGCAGTTCAATCCCAAAAAAGGAGGTTTCAAGATGAGCGTCAAGCTTGAGGATTTAAAGAAAATTCCAGAAATTGGCGACAAAATTAAGAATTTAATCGAGGAATGTCCGGGAACTCTCAGTTTCGGTATCTTTATGGATCAGCGCATGCGCGAATTGAAAAAAATTGTCGATGGCTGGTTCGAAAACGAAAATCCTTCAACTCAAAACGCCAATTCTGCCGCCAATGCTCCAAAAAACTGTAAGATTTGCGGTGAACTAATCTACACTAACGATCCTTGGAACGTCGCCACACAAGTTTGTGACAAATCAGAATGCGAATGCCGAATGTTTGAAGAGCAAAGACAACAACAGCAAGAAGAAGAATTCATCGGAATAGAATCAGAATACAGAGCTTAAATATTTAAAACCGACTGCCTATATAGGCAGTTTTTTGTTTGGAATTAAATGGAGAGTTTGAAATTCTCTAATGCCATAAATGCTATAACAAGAAACACCAAATAAGAACCTACAAAACCTAATTCAAAAAACGCAGTATTTACAATAGTTTTTCGCATACTCTGATAAGAAAAACATAGGTTTAATAAAAAAACTAACAAAAACACGATAGCCGCAACAGCTATTGGATAAGACCAAATATTTATAAATTGCTGAGGTACTAAAAATGAAACTATTATCATTAATTTACTCGCAAAAAAATCGCTAAAAAAAGATAACAATCCAAATATAAAACCAAAAAATAAATTAATTTTTTTCACCTTAATGATTTATCAGCCAATCAATGTCTTCCTTAAGAAGATTATAAGCTGATTGATTAATCTTTTTATTATTGTAATACCTTTCCAAAGAGTTGAGAAGTTCTTTCATTTTTGTAGTTTTAAGCTTCCTAAGTATTTCATTTTTTACAGACTTACCTAGCCAACCAAGTTGAAATGCCCGTTCAACATCGCTAATTGTGCTAGAAATGGTAGCAATTATATCAAAACCCACTTGCTGAACAGCCGGATTACCGGCTCGATCATAAGCTAAAACCTCTAAAGCATGATGGCCAAGCTTTTGGAAAAAGAAATCCAACTGAGAAGTGGTAGCAGGAAGATCTAAACCATCCATTTGGAAATTTAGAAAATCAATACCGGAATCTGTATCACTAGCATCAACGCTTAAAGGAACAATCTCTGAACGCAAATACTGCTTGTTTTCCGGCGAAAGAATATTAACTGTCGGAGGAATTTCATCGGCACTAGCCGGCCCATCTAAATTTATGTTGGGCTGAATGGCTTGTTCAAAAACACCATCGCCATTTTCATCAAGATTAAGAAGATTGCTACTCGAAAAACCATTAAAGTCTAAACTAGCATTGGATTGGTCGCTCTGTAACGGCACGTTCACATAACTAATAATCTTATCCACTTGATTACCACTCAATCCTTTGATTTTCAAATCAAAATTTCCTGTACTAGTAGCATCCAAAACCACCCTATAAACACCATCCGGAACCAAAATGAAATGATTATCCCCAAAAACAAAATAATCGCTCTCGGGAATGCCTAGTTCTATGCCGCCATTGGCATTGGGACCAGTATGGCGGTTCTCGCTATCATAAAGCTGGGGAATAACTGGGCTATGGGTACTGAAAATCAAAGACTTAGCATCATTAGTTTGGCAATCTCCCTCCGATTGTGAAACGCCGATAGGCAAAGAAAATTGATCGTTGATGATATTGCCAATAAAACCGATTAAATTCGCATTAGAAATCAAACCCATATGGTCAGCTTTTAGCTGATTATAAAGAGCATAATAAGTATTATTTGCTTGAGCAAAATGGTTGGCGCTCAGAAGAGGAACGGTACCATCGCCGTTGATAGTAGTAATATCAATCTCGCCATCATTATATAAGCTAATTTTACCGACCGTGCTATCTTGGCAACCAATCAACTGATAAGTGTTTGCATTAAGCAAACTCTGAACGTCGGCAACCTGATGGAACTGATCAGCGGCAACGAGTAAACTTCCATTACGAAAATCGCCCAAACTTGAATCTCCAAGCATAAAATTATT
>CAZWJJ010000061.1:0-1721 GCA_964634555.1 uncultured Candidatus Saccharibacteria bacterium
ACTATCGACGGAGGTTTGGAGTACGGTCTTATATAAAGCGAAGCCAGCCGGGCATGTCTTAGCAAGATACGAAATTGAGGGAAAAAACTAAAATGACAAAGTTATCTTAATTGGCCCGGGCGAGACGATCCTGGAACACACTGAAGAGTTCATTGGCGGACAAAATACCATCACCACCATGATGAAGGCACGCTCTTCGCTGGGCCGAAGCTTCATTGAAGTCTGCAAATGCGCCGGCTGGGGAGATGTCGGATACACCAATCGCTGGACAATGGAGATCACAAACAACTCCAAACATTACACTATCCCACTTGTCGTTGGCCGACGAATAGCGCAAATAATATTTTTTGAAGTTGGACCGATCCTAAAAAGCGATTACCGAAAAGAGGGCAAATATCACAGCAATCCGGATTCATCGCAAACAAAAAAAGAGTGGGATCCGTCAATGATGTTGCCCAAGCTCCACAAAGATCGGGACATTAAGAGCATTAAAAAATAAAAGCTCCGCAAAACGGAGCTTGAGTTCTTAGAATTTAACTTCAAGGGCAGATAGTTTAATATGACAAGTTATGCGTTGCCGGTACTCATCTAAAACAATTGTTGCATCGTCCAAGGACCTAAGATAACACTTAATAGTTATCCGCTTGTCATCCATAACTGAACGCCAAATCAATTTTTTATCCTGAAGAGACAGCAAACTCGCATCAAGATCGAAATAAAAGTCTGTGGTAGCTTTTCCAGACAAACCCATAAAACTAAAAGTAATTGGGGCCATCGTACTAATCAATGTAACCTCGGTATCTTTGGAATCAAAAGACCAACCAGCTGAAATTTTACTCGCACTCACTTTTTCAGGCACAACCATAAAAATAATATCTTTATGCGGAACTGGGCGAGGAGAATCAAGAACTAAGTGATCGCTACCCTTCTCCGTAAAGGAGGTGTAAATCGTCAGCCCATCAAAACCATGATAGAAGATCTCAGACAGCTCCAAATGATCTGTGACTACCAAAGTTTGAGAGACAGACTTTGGTTCAGCGTGAACATCAATCGGCAGAAGTGCCATAAAAAACGCAACAATAAAACTTCTTTTCATCTCTCTCCTCCCTGTCAGGCGTTTCCAGCCAATGTAAACGAACAACCACAACCTCACCTAGTCTACATATTATAGACACAGGGTCAAGGTGTGCTACTTGTCCGCAAAATAATTTTGCACCTCCTCCGAAAAATATTCGAGCTTTATTTTCGCTATCTTAAACATTTTTTCCGATTCGCCAGCCACCTGATATTTCTTCTCAGCAACAACCCTTTTGATACCAGCGCCAATTATGAGCATGGCGCAAACCCGACACGGAGTCATCTTACAGTAGAGAGTCGAATCTTCAAGAGCTATCCCTAATTTTGCAGCCTGAAGAATAGCGTTTTGCTCGGCATGAATAGTGCGAACGCAATGGGTCGTCTCGCGGCCATCTTCATGAACTGTCTTCTTAAATTGATGTCCGACAGAATCACAATGAGCCATGCCTGCTGGCGAACCGACATAACCCATCGTCAACGGATGCTTGCCACGAACAATTACACAGCCGCTCCGCCCGCGATCGCAAGTCGCTCGTGCAGCTACCACTTGTGCTAACTGCATAAAATATTCATCCCAGCTAGGCCGATTATCTTTTTTATTTTTGTTTTTTATTAACATGATCTAAATACTAGGATATTTCCTT
>CAZWJJ010000062.1:0-1534 GCA_964634555.1 uncultured Candidatus Saccharibacteria bacterium
TCAAGGCATCCACCATACGCTCTTAAATTTCCCATTAGGAAATTTAAAAACCACAATTTTATTCTAACCTGTTATATGAAATCAATTCGTATAACAGTTTTTGTCATATCAAATCTCTTCAAAAAATTTGTATGACTTACCTGCCTGTCTACAGCATCGAAAAGACCCAGAAAATTAGCTGTTAAATGTTAGCTTCTAGCTCTTAAGAAATTCCTAAAAGCTAGAAGCTTAAAAAATAAAAGCTAATTCTAGTTGCTGCGACAGAATTCAATTGTCAAATTTCGTTCGTTCAGAAAATTTAAAAACCGCCTTGAGGCGGCTCTTCCATTGGCACAATTTTAAAATGCCACTATCGAAGCCGCTTTAAAAATTGGTTAGTAATCAACATATTCTGTGTAGGAGAGAGTATACAGGAATTTAAAATAAATGCAAGTCCTTTAACCAGTTTCTAGTGGTCAGTTTCTAGTTTCTAGCAAAAAAGCCGATTTTGCTTCGCAAAATCGGCTTTTTTCCAGTATTTTTACCCTAAAATATCGTTAAGATCCGGGCTATAAAGTATCGCGTCCTGAATATGCTTATATCGTATGACTTCGCCTTCTTTAAACCAAAGATTGATTTCGGCTTTTGCCTCATGTACAGAACCAGATGCATGCATCAAATTCCGCACCGCTCTTTTGTCTGTGTCGGCCATCTGATATGAATCGAGCACATAATCGCCGCGAATGGTGCCGACATCTGATGTAAGCGGCTCTGTCCCCCCGATTAATTTTCTGACAATTGCCACTGCATGAGCCCCTTCCCAGATCATCGCGACCACCGGACCCGATGACATATATTTTATGAGGCTCGCAAGTGTTATTTTTGCTTGTGCAATCGGATCAGTGATTGGCGGTGTAAGTCCTTTTTTAATATATCCGGCAATTGTTTTTTCTCCGTTTGTTCGAAACCATTCCGGATCAATTGTATAATGCTTTTCCACAAGATCTTTCGTTGGCACAAGCATTTTCATTCCAGCAAGCTTGAGGCCAATGCGCTCAAATCGCTGTATTACTTCCCCCACAAGCGAACGTTCGACACCATCCGGTTTTATAATGACAAATGTTTTTTCGTTTTTCATATATGTTCAAATCTACAAATGATTTTGAATCTGCGAATGGCTACTAATAATTTTATTTGTAAACATTTGTAGTATTAGGATTATTCGTTGATTCGGACTTCTTATATTTTTCTAAAATTTGCTGCTCAACAGTCGCACGATCATTGCCGTACTTAAGATACGACAACTGCTTTATTTTATCAAGCAAAATTTTATTTCCGCGCGGAGGAAAGTTTGTCAGCATCGAAAATGGCTTGACCGGCCTGCCGCCTGAAAGCAGCTTTACATACGAATTATGATTGTCGAGATTGATAAGATCTTTGCGGGGTAAAACCGGAACGAGGTGTTTTTCAAAGTACCCACCATCCTCTCATTAAACCCGGAAAACAAATCAACATCGCAAAGTTTCAACAACACAAACATTAAAATATTTTTTGA